>CACBPV010000010.1 GCA_902541215.1 uncultured Alphaproteobacteria bacterium
TTTAAAACTCCTAAAAAAAAGATTAAGCAAAAAAAAGATATTATAGACAAATAATATTTATTTTGTTTTATTGTAATTTTTAACAAATTTACAAAATCGTAAATTGATATAGAAAAAAATAAAGCTGAAAGAATAAATAATGTGCTAGAAAAAAAACTTATTGAATAAATTGAATTTAAAAATAACCAATGTGAATTATAACTTATTCTTCTATGGTGCAAAATTTCAAATAAGTTTTTGTTCTTATAATTTTTAATTGTTTCATAATGATAGGTGAAATCATCATTAAACCCAGCATAAAATGAATAAATAAAGCTCAATATTAATACAAATATGAGAAATATTATTTCATTTTTTATATTTTCTCTTTTGAGAAAATTATAGAAATAAATTAACAATCCTACAATAATCAAAATAAAGCTAAAATAATTAGATATTGGTATTACAAAGTTAAATAATATAGAAAAAAATCCAATGAAAATTAATCCTTGGATAAAAATTAAATTTTTTAAATGAAGTTCAATCCGATTATTAAAAAGAAGCTTATTTATAGTTGTTCCATAACCTAAGATAGAAGTCAGTATTATTAAAATAAATATTGGATAAAGAAGTAAATTTAAATATGAGAGATCCATTTTTAAATTAATATTTATAGAATTTTTCTAAAAACTCAGTTGTTTTAGAAGATACTTCTATAAGTTTTTTAGATATTTCAAAATTTGAATTTTCAAATCTCTCTAATAATGATGATATTGGTGTTTTTTTATTTTTATATAAAATTTTATTATTATAACTTATTTCATGAGAGATCATATTATTTGTAATACAATCATTATTATTTAAAATTATTTTCATTTTTCTTAATTTTTTTTTAAATATGTTTCCAGTTACTATTTTAACTTTAATTTTTGAATCAATCTGAAACATAAATTTTGTAACAATTCTTTTTTGCAATTTATTTCTAGATTTAATCTCCTTTTTTGTAATAACTGAGAAATCTTTCTCCCAAAATAATAGGTATAAAAGACTTATAGAATGAAATCCCCAATCCCAAATGGGATGAATTTCTTTTCTAAATGGACCAAAACTCCCTTCATAAATTATTATTTTTTTAATTTCTTTAAAATTATCATCAATTAGTTTTTTATATTCATTAAATGTTTCTGAAAAATAATTTGTTAAATTAGGATAAATAATAAGTTTGTTGTACTCTAAAATTTTTTTAATTTCCTTTATATTTTTAAAAGAGTCACTAACAGGTTTTTCAATAATTAGAGGTATGTTTTTATTTTTAATAAGTTTGATAACTTCTAAATTAATTTTAGGTAATGCAGCAACATATATACAATCGCTAATATTAGATTCAACCAATTTTTCAATACTTTGAAATATATTATATTTATTTTTGAAAGTCTTATTTTTTCGACATACTATTGAGATCAAATTATAATTTTTACTATCATTAATTTCATCAATTATTTTTAATGCCCAATTACCACAACCCACTAAAGAAATATTAATCATTTTAGTAGATTTTGTAATTAATTGTTGCCCATTCTAAAAATTTCTTTAACCCTTTTTCTAGAGATATCTTTGTTTTATAATTTAAATCTTTTCTAGCTTTATTAATATTAGGACATCTTCTTTGTGGTTCATCATCAGGATAAGATTTTGGATGTCTTATATAATTAGCCTTTACTTCTTTTGTATGAATTTTTTTTAGAACATTGTAAATATCCTTTACAGAAACCTCAGGTTTATTATTTCCAATATTATACGCTTCTCCTGGCCTACCTAAACATATTACTCTTATAAAACCTTCTATGGCATCTGAAATATAGCAGTAAGTCCTAGTTTGATTACCACTCCCATAGATATTAATTCTTTTTTCATTTAATATGTTACTAATGAAATTTGGAAAAATTCTATAATCTTTTTGTCCCATTCCTGGACCATATATATTAAATGGTCTAATTATATTGGTATGTAACTTGTAATAACTATTATAAATATAACAAAGTGTTTCACCTAATCTTTTACTTTCATCGTAACATGCTCTTGGCCCCATTGAACTCACATTACCTCTATATGTTTCTTTTGTTGGAACATTTAATTTATCAGGATCTCCATATATTTCGCTCGAACTAAAAAAAATAAACTTCGCATTGTTTTTTTTTGCTATTTCTAAGCAATTTCTAGTTCCATTGATAGCAACATCAAGTGTTTCTATTGGTTCTTTCCTATAATAAAATGGACTCGCTATTCCTGCTGCATGAATTACAATATCTATTTTTTTATTAAATATAAATTTCTTAGATACATCTTTTTTAATAAATTTTATATTTGATGATTTAAATAAATCTATATTTCTAAATACTTTATCGTATACAGTTACTTTAATAGGATTTTTTAGTTTTTTATTATATTCTTTAAAAATTTCTACAAAATACTTTCCTAAGAAGCCGCTACCACCAGTTATTAATATTTTTTTCCCATCTAAACGATTAGAGATTTTGTTTGTATTTTTAACAATATTATTAATATCTTCTCTTAATAGAAAATTCATCTTAATGTTCCAAAGGGTATCGGTTTATAGAATTTAACTTTAATTTTGCTAAAATATTTTTTTATATCTTTGAAGTATTCATAAGCAAAAACTAAAACTATATCAATCTTCTTATTAATATTATTTTTTCTAGGCAAAATTTTAATGTGCATACCAGGTGAATATCTATTTTGTTTTAGAGGGCTGTCATCTATGATATAATTGATTAAGTTTGAGTTTATTTTTCCTACATTAGTAATTGTAGAAACTCTAGCTGGTGATCCATAGCCAATAATATTTAAACCCTTTTTATTAAAAGATATTAATTGATCTTTTAAAATTTTTGAATTTAAATAAATTTGTTTATTAAATTTCTTAAAAGAATTGAAATTTAGATTTTGTTTCTCATCATTCAAAATTTTTTTACATCTATTAGTAATTTTAGGTCTTAATGAATTTTTTATAAAACATCTAAGAGAGCCACCGTGAACATCTATTTTTTCAATATCATATAATGTCATTCCTACATTTTTAAAAAGTTTATTTATTGAATTTGCTGAATAATAAAAAGGTCTATCAAAATAAAATCTTTCAAATTCTAAATTCTTTAAAAAATTTTGTAAATATTCAATCTCAATAATTAATGTTCCATCTTTTCTTATAAAATTCTTTATATCTTTAGAAAATTTTATTGGATTTTCTAAATGAGTAACAACACTAGAGGCAACAATTAAGTCTGGCTTATCATATTTCTTTAAAATTTTTTTAATAATTTTTCTATCAAAAAAACCTATGTAAGTTTCTAAACCTCTATCATTTGCTATCTTTCCAACATTTATTGATGGATCAATTCCAATAGATTTTACTTTTAGTTTTTTAAGTGGTTGTAATAAAATGCCATCATTTGAACCTACATCAACTACAAAATTATACCTCTTTATTTTAATAGCTAATCTCTCAAAATGTTCTTTTAATTTTTTATTAACTGATGAAAGATAATAATAATCTTCAAATAAAATATTTCTATTAATTATTTTTTTTATTTGTCCAGACCTACAACTCTGGCAAAATATAATTTTTAAATTAAATTTTTTTTCCTTTGTTAATTCATCTTTATTTTTTGGATATTTATTTGCCAATGGCTGTTTTCCAAGGTTTATAACTTCTGAAACTTTTTCTGAGCGACAAATTCTACATTTCATACAAAAAACTTTTTAATTTTAGTAGAAATTATCCAATATATAACTGAAAATACATCATAATATCTAATTTTCTTTCCTTCACTATAATTTCTTCCGTGATAATTAACTCCTATTTCAAATATTTTTGAATTTCTACTTATTAGGTAAGTTAATATTTCAGCTTGTTGACCCCAATTATAACATTTAAGTTTGTTTACATCTATCAACTGTCTTTTAAACATACAATAACAGCAATATATATCTGTAAAAGTAGTATTGTTTAAAAAATTAAATAAGAATGTTATAAATTTATTCCCAATCATATGCCAGAAATGTAGGACAGATCTACGTGTTCCTATAAATCTACTCCCCATAATAAGATCATACCTATATTTCTCATTTTCTTCTAAAAAAATTAAAATATCATTTGGGTCATATTCTAAATCTGCATCTTGAATCAAAATATAATCTTGGGTACAATTTTTAATACCTTCTATCACAGCTTTTCCTTTTCCAGAATTTTTTTTTAAATGAATAGCTTTGGTGTATAAATTTGAGCTACTTTCTATGATTTGTTTTGAATTATCTATAGAACCATCATTTATAATAATTATTTCAAGGTTACATTTGTCTTTTAAAAAAGCTAATTTTTTTAGCACATTTAACAATGTTGCTTCTTCATTATAAACCGGAATGATAATACTTAAATTCTGAAACTGCATGATTACTTAATTTTAAATATTTACTTATATATTTAATTGTACATAAATAAATAAATTCTTATCTATTATAAACAAGAACTGAGATAATTATTTAATCATTTAAAAAACAGTATGTATTTGTGATTAAAAAGTAACTAATAAAATTTGTTAAATAATTTGATTAAAACGCACCAATATTAGGTGCAAGCCAACCCTGACAACCACTTAAAAAGAATGGTATTTGTATAATAAATAAATAAAGAAGAATTTTTTTTACAAATTTCATAGTTAATTATTTAAATAATATAGTAAATTTGAAAAAGCTATAGTAAAAAAATATTCTTATAATTTTTTTTATTAACTAAAATTTAGAATTGTTAAGGAGAGATGTGAGAGCGGTTTAATCAGCACGCTTGGAAAGCTCGTCTTGTAGCGCGACTAAAGTTACTTAATTCCTATAAATTCTGTATTTCTATAACGATAATAAGAAAGTGATCACACATTGATCACACTTAGAAAGGATAAAATATGGCTACGATTAGAAAATTACGAAAACGCTGGCAAGCTATCGTTAGAAGAAAAAGGATACACGTCAGTAAAACTTTCTGGAAAAAATCAGACGCACGCCTTTGGTCAGATAAAACAGAAGCACAAATTGAAGTTGGTTCTTATCTAGGAACAAAAATAGTTCTTCCTTTTGACCCAATCATTAACTTATTCTTGGTTCTCTGACTAACTAACAATCCTTGAATAATTTTATCTCTTTTGGGATTAGGTGGTGCCCAACCGAAACCATTCCCGAAATCAAAATAGCCAATACCAGTTGAAGTATATTTCCATGTAGCTTGGCCAGTTGCATTTTGTTGCGCTAGCGCCTGTTGTTTTTCTTCTTCCGTTGGTTCTTTTACTCCACCTTTTGTTTGCATTTCCTGAATTGCTAAAACTATTTCTCCCATTAATTCCTTATCATCTTTAATTTCTTCTATATCTTCTAGATTCATAGGACCAGTGCCTATAATAGATGGAAGGTATCTACGCACACAGTCATCAACATCTTTTCTTTCAATACCGCACCCTAAAGATATGGCAAATTCGTCGAATGAGGATTTTTTCATTGAGATTGCTACACCACAACTTATTATATTCCCAGTTGTATAATCAAAACACATCCTTCTACTATTTTGGTCTATTCCATATGATTCTTTATAGGCGAAAGCTATTTTTTTAAATTGTTCAAAATTAATTTCTTTATCAGGTAAACAGTCACCGCTTGAACCTAAATTAATAAAGTAAACATCTAAGTTATATTTTTGACAATATATTTTTCCTAAAATTTTATTTTCTAAATTACCCTTTACCCATTCTCCAGTTTTTTCACTTCCATTTCTTAAAGCTAAAGTTCCATGCCCATGATATTTTCCTAGTTCCCAATTACCAACATACTTTTCATTTAGTTTAGTTTGTATTCCCTCGCCTTGTTTTTTCCCTTTTACCCATTGTCCACGATAAATAATTTGATTCTTTGTATTATATGCGAAAGTAAAAAATCCTTCTCCATGATAATAATATTTATCATCTTCAAATTTTTTAAATTCACCAATATATATCTTTCCATTGGAAAGATATTCTATTTTACCATGACATTCATTTGGAGAACTATTAGCTATTTTTTGGGTAATAATAGTTTTAGGTTCTTTTGGACAACCTCTTTCATCTTTACGACAAGTTTTAGTTTTTTCTTTTTTTATTTTGCATTTAGGTAATTCACTTTCAAAAGTAGATTTAAATATCTTTAATTCATCCTTATATATTTTATTACTTTCTTTTTTAGCGCTCACGCTTTCCGCACTCACCACCATAGGCGTTAAGAAAACAATTAATCCAACGAGTAGTATGAATTTCCTCATTATGATTATCCTACCACCAACCAAGGAGATTGTTAAGTTAAGATATTTTTTAGCTATCTAGGAACAAAAATAGTTCTACCTCTTGACCCAATCATTAACTTATTCTTTGTTCGCTGGCTCACTAATAATCCGCTAATAATTTTATCTCTTTTGGGATTAGGCGGTGCCCAACCGAAACCATTCCCGAAATCAAAATAGCCAATACCAGTTGAAGTATATTTCCATGTAGCTTGGCCGGTTGCATTTTGTTGCGCTAAGGCTTGTTGTTTTTCTTCTTCCGTTGGTTCTTTTACTCCACCTTTTGTTTGCATTTCCTGAATTGCTAAAACTATTTCTCCCATTAATTCCTTATCATCTTTAATTTCTTCTATTTGTTCCAAAGTCATTAAACCTGTTCCAATAACTGAGGGTAACCATCGCCTTACACAATCATCGAGATCTGCCCGATCAATTGCACAACCTAAAGATATTGCAAATTCATCATATGAGGTTTCTTTTTCATTATTTCTATTTTTACTCACGCATTGATATTCACCTTTGTATTCAATATATTCGTTATTCTCTCCTTTTGTGTTGCATTTTAAAGATAAATATTTGAATAGATCACTGTCTTGATTTTTACTGGCTGTTTCAAAATATTGTCTTTCACCAAAGGGTTTATATTTCCCATTTGGCAAGTATCCATTAAGTGACAAATATCTACCATAGGTAATTTCTTTAGAGTTTTTGCAATAATTTTCCTTTATTTTACCAGTATTAATCCTGCCTCCTAATCCATTGACGTTTGAAACACTACCTGAATCGTTTTCACAAAAACAAAATACATAATTAACGTTAGTATCATTAGTTACGCAATAATAGCTTGTTAAATCTTCTTCTTGTGCTGTCGAAAAATTTGAAAAAAATAAAAACAATAATCCAAGAATAAAAAAAATTATTTTCATCACGATTATCCTACCACGATAAATATATATTATAAATAAAGCGATCACACTTTGATCACACTTACGTTACAAAGAATTCCTATTAACCACTAATTTAATATGTTAAATCATAGGAAATATAAGTAGGAGAGGTGGCCGAGTGGTTGAAGGCGCACGCTTGGAAAGCGTGTGTAGTTTCAATACTACCGAGGGTTCGAATCCCTCTCTCTCCGCCATAAATTATGATTATAATAAAATTATTTTAACTAAAACTATAAAAGATTTATTGAGATATTTTTTTTATTTTTTGATTATTTTTAAATACTCAAATTTAAATTTCAATTACTTTTTCATGAATTTTTCTATCAATATATAAAAAGTTTTGTAATTTATTATTTTTATAAAATAATTTTTTAATTAATTTTGGTAAAATCAAATTTAAAAATTTTGTGTTAATCTTAATTGCTTTTCTATTTCTTTTTTTACAAAAATTGTCAAAAATTTCCCATAGAAACAAACTTTCTTTACCTTGGATATTATAAGTAGACTCACCTACAAAATCTTTTGAAATAATATCTAATATATATTTTGATAAAAGATTTAATTTTACAGGTGAATACAAATTACCAGGATAAATCATTGGACATATACCCATGCCAAATAAATTTAAATTTTCAAATAATCGATTGCTAATATTATATGATTCATCAATTATAAGTGATGGTCTTATTATTATGACATTATTTTTTTTTAAAGAACTCTCTGCAAATTTTTTAGACAATGTATATGGATCATTTAGCATTGGATTTTTTACATTTATAGAGCTTATATGAATAAATTTAGTAAATTTTAAATCTTTAATACTTAATAGAATATTTTTTGGTAAATATTTGTTAATATAGAAATCATTTTTAGTAGTAGGATTTATACTTGCGGCACTATTAATAATTACATTGTATTTCACT
The DNA here is from genome assembly GCA_902541215.1 of uncultured Alphaproteobacteria bacterium. Classification (GTDB taxonomy): domain Bacteria; phylum Pseudomonadota; class Alphaproteobacteria; order HIMB59; genus CACPNW01. The sequence goes on from CACBPV010000010.1 coordinate 8,223, forward strand.
TTACTTATATCATTAAGAAATATATTTATTTTTTCTGTACTTCTTAAATTATAACACTCTACATCAAATTTTTTATCATTAAGTATTCTTAATAATTCTTTTCCCAAAAAGCCTGTAGAACCTGTAAGAGCAATTTTCAATTATCTATTAACTTTCTTTTTAAGTAAAAAAACAACCATTTTGGATTTAAATAGTAACTAAGATAAGCTTTATTTAGTAAGTTTCTAACTTCAGAAGTATTTAAATTATTATGATTAAATATTAGCTTCCATTGATTAAAATCTTCATATTTATCTGTTAAAATTCTATCTTTATATTCTTCGAATACTGGAGTACCAGGATATGGTGTAAAAATACTAAATTGTGCATACGTTGATAATATTTTTTTTGAATAGTTAATTGTTTTTAAACATGTTCTAAGAGTATCTGTTGGTTGACCCAAAATATACATAGATTTAACCTTTACATTATTTTCTTCTAATTTTTTAACTTTATAAATCTGTTCATCAAATGCAATTGTTGTTCTTTTTGAATCTAAAAGCACATCTGCATCTCCTGATTCTATACCCACGTAAACAAGTTTAATACCACTTTTTTTAAAAAGAGATATCATCTCATCATCTATATTTTTAAGATGTGTTTCTATACAAATATTAAATTTTATTGTTGATGAGGCTAATTTTTCTAATAATTCTGTTGTATGTTTTTTATTTATTGAGAAAACAGGATCTCTAAATATAAAATTTTTAGTTCCAAACTTTTCATGCCAATACTCCATTTCTTTTACTATTTTATCACTATTTCTTAATCTTAGCTTTCTTCCTTGTTGTTTTGGATATGTACAATAATAAAAACATGAATATGGACATCCTCTTGATGCATTAATAGGAATGGTAGAGCCCTTGCCTAACAATTTCATTACTGGTTTGATTTTTTTAAAAACAATATCCCAAGCTGGATAATTTAAATCATCTAAATTATAATTATGTTTATGATAAATAACTTCAGGCAAGTTATTAAAATTATCAAAATTTTTTAATTTAAAATCTTTAAAATAAAATTCACTTTCACCTGATATAACTTTTGCACCATAGTCAGTATATAATTCTGGCTTTGAACTAGCAAATGGACCAATGACAAAAATATTTTTCTTTTTTGCATTCAATTTTTTAATAACTTCTATCTCAGATTCATAACAAACTATAGATGAAGGAATAACATACAAATCATAATCTACTTCTTTTTCTAAAGTTCTGGAGTATTTTACATCAAAATTATTATTATGAAGTTCTGCAATAGCATGAGCGGCAAAGAGAGGTGGATAATCAATTGTTTTTTTTATATATAAACTTAACAATTTTAGAAAAAAATTATCCCCATAATCATTAGCAGTACCATAACCGCCATTTTGATCTTTTGATATTCTATAATTTTTATTTGGATATATGTCTAAAAGAAGAATTTTTAACATTTTATTGTATAATATATTAAAACAGAATCTTTAAAATGAAAAAAAATATCTCCATAATTATTCCAACATTTAATGAAAAAGATAATATTATTGAGTTATATAAAGAAATCAAAAATAACTTAGTTATATCAAAAATATCCTGGGATGTTATTTTTGTTGATGATAGCAATAATAATGACACAGCAAATATTATAAGAAAGCTTCAAAATAGCGAAAATAATGTTTTTCTTATAAAAAGAATTGAAAATAGAGGATTGTCATCTGCTTTAATTCAAGGAGCTCTCTCAACTAATTCAGAATATGTTTTATTTATGGATGGCGATTTACAGCATCCTCCAGATACAATTTTATCATTGTATAATGAAATAAATAAAAAAAATTATGATTTAGTCTCGGCCAGTAGATTTTTAAATGAGAATAAATTACTAGAACAGAAAAGATATAAAGCATCTTCTTTTGTAAACTTTCTTTTAAGAAAATTATTTAAAATAAATTACTCAGATGTATTGACTGGTTTCTTTATAATGGATAGAAATTTTTTTATAAATAATTATAAAAAATTTTCTAATATAGGATTTAAATTACTTTTAGACATAATATTATCGACTAAGAAAACAATTAAGTATAGTGAAATTTCTTTTGAATTTAAAAAAAGATATTCTGGAGAAAGTAAATTAAATAGTAAAGTATTTATTGATTTTATTATACTTATTATAGATAAATTAATTGGTAAAATAATACCAGGAAGGTATTTTATTTATTCTTTAATTGGATCACTTGGAATAATATTTCAATTAATAACTTTTTATATTTTATCAAATTTTATTAATTTTAATTATTCACTACTTATCTCAATTATATTAACAATATATTTTAATTTTGTTTTAAATAATGAATTCACTTACTCAGATTTAAAAAAAAAAGGCACTAAATTTTATAAGGGATTGATTAGATATTATTTTTTCTGTTCATTTGGTGCTGTTTTTAACTTTATCTCTGCAAAAATAATTTTTGATAATCTATCTAATATTTATATTGCAGTTGTAATAGGTGCATTTGTAGGTAGTATTTGGAACTACTCAATGAATACATCATATAATTGGAAAATTAAAAAATAATAATTTTAATATAATATATTTTTATTCATAAAATTATAACAGTCACTCTCATTTTTATTTTTCTTATACAAATTATAAGAATAAAAATCATATTTTTCTCCAAGACATACCTCTTTACCATCAGGTATACACGGGAAATCTATTTTACCACACATAAGAATTGCTTCCTTCCCATTATTAAATATTAATTTATCAGTTTTGAGTCTTTTGTTATAATCTGTATTATCAAGTATTATTTTAACGAAATCTTTGTTTTCAAATAATTCATAATTATTGGGCCACGGAAAATTTTCGAATTTTTGATTATTTATATCATCGTAAATTCTGTTAAAATTTTTTAAATTTAAATAACTTATTGCTACACAAATTAATATAAATAAATTGAGATAATTTACTTTTTTCAAAAACTTTTGATTCAAAAAACTTATTATTAAGCTAAATAAAATAATAAAACAGAAATATCCACCATATCTCATTTGTGGTGATAAAAAGAACCACAAAATTGTAATTAATACAATTGAAATTAATAAAAGATAATTATATTTTTTTGAAATTTTTTCGCTATCAATTTTTCCATTTTTTTTAATACTTAAAATAAGTAGTACAAATAAGCTTAATAGAAATAAATTTACAATTTTTTTATAATTTGGATCCATTAACCAATATTTTCCCCAGAATAATGGACTAGTTGCAAAATAATTATTATAATTATAAAAATTTTCCCTTTCTAGATTTTTCCATACAAATTTGTTTTTTAAATTAAATGAATCTTTGGCATAGAAAGGCCAGCCTTTTGAGTCAGATTTTAACTTATTATATTTTTGATCTGTTACTTTTAAATTAGATGACCAAGTAAGTTCTTTAATACATAAAGTACTCACAGGATAAATTAAACACCCACTATTTATTATATTTTTAGTAATAAAAAAAATAAATGTAAAAACTGTAAATAATATTAATTTTTTATTATTCATAAAAAAGTTTAAAATAGTTTTATATTTCGTAATTAGAATAATAATAAATAGTGGTCCAATAATTACGCTATTAAATCTTAAAATTATTGCTAAAGTAAAAAGTATAAGTATTTTTGCATATATATCATTTTTTTTATCATCTAAAAAAATTGAATAAGTTAAACAAAATATTAAAATTAACAATAATTGAGGTGGTAACATTGTTCCAAAATCTCTTAATTTAGTAAAAGATACAATGCTTAAAAATAAAACTACAAAATAAAAAATATTAAATCTTTCAAATACTTTTTCAATTAAATAACTTAAATAAAAAATATAAAAAATTAATATGGGAACAGAAGAACTATTTTCAATTAAATTATTTACATTAAAAAGAATAATAATGTCATAAAGACTGTTAGTAGAAAAAGCTAAAGTATTATTTATGTTTACTACACCAAATATAATTTTTGATGAAGTTAAATAATTCATATACGGCTGATAGTAAAAGTAAAAATCCTCGTTATTTTCTGAAATTATTCCAAGTAATGAAAATAATAATAGTGTTAAATAAAAAATAAATAATGATTTTAATTTAAAATTTTTATAAATTGTAAATATTATAAAAAATATTAATCCAATTAAAAAAACGATAATAATAATAAATTCATTTATATTGCTAAAAAAGTTTATAACTGTTGAGATATTATATAATATTAAAAATCCAAATAAACCAATAATACCAATTTCTTTAAAATTTGCTTTATTGTTAAAAAAAAGTATTTTACCAAACTGACCGTAGCCAATAATCATCATTGATGATAAGAAATAAAATATTAAGATGATGAGTAATTCAAGCATGAATTTAAAATATAATAATATTATATTGATTTAGTTTATTTGTTGACACCAAAATTGATACATACCAGCAAAAATTCTTTGATTTTTATTTTCAAAGCTTTCCCATTTTTTGAGTTCATAAAGGTCGTTAGGGTTATTAAAAATATTTTTAAATTTCTCAACAACAAATTTGTCTTCAAAACCTACAAATTTTAAATTTAATTTTTTCATAATTTTATTTAATTTAGGAATAGTATATCGATGTTCTTTAACATGAAATAATAGATCTCTTACTCCACTTAAAGAATAAAAATCAGGGCTATATTTAATATTATTCCAATAGGATTTTTCATTAGATAAAATTTCATTTCTAAAATTAATTATACTTTTCTTATGAGTTTCTATTTTGGATTTAATAATATGCATTCTTATATCAGCTATATTTTTTCTTGCTTTTTCACTGTATAATCCAATGAGCATTAAACCATGATTTTTTAGATTTTCTTTTAGCACTTTCCATCCTTTTTCTGGATTATCCATGTGGTGTAAAACTCCTACTGATTCAATAATGTCAAATTTTTTGTTAAGTCTTTTTAAATCTAATAAATCGCCTTGAATAAATTTAATATTTTTGAAACCAATTTCTTCAGCTTTTCTTTTAGCATAAGACAGACTATTCATACTAAGATCTAAAGCGTATATGTTAGCTCTTTTATATTTTGAAGCTGTTGTAATAACATGTTGTCCTGTGCCACATCCAGCAATAAGAATATCTGGATTACTAGAAAAATTTATTTTTTTTAAATCAATATTTAAGGATATATCATTTATTACATCTTTAATTTCTCTTTCATTAATACTTAATCCCAAGTTAGTCCATCTTGGATAAGGATTCTCCTCATATTGATTTCTGACTTTTACAGAAATTTTATTTTCAATTTTTGAAATTGATTGTATCTTTTTACTTAAATTTTTTTCAATTTGGAAATTTTTAATTTGTAGATTATATACTTGAGACAAGCTTTTTTTATTAGCTATATTGTTTGCCCAAGTAAAACTATTTAAAGGAGCATAACAACTTAAACATAAAATTTCTAAATCATTAATTTCTTGATTATTTTTATATTTTGTCTCAATTGTATTTTTAAGTTTTTCCAAACTTTGTTCTTCTTTTTCTGAAACAAAATATACGTATTCATTAAGAAAACATTGTATGGATAATGAAGTTGCAAATTTAGTAAATAATTTATTAAAATTTAATGAATTAATTTGATTTAATAATTCTTTTCTAATTTTTTTAAAATTACTTTCAATATAGTAACTAGGAATAGGGCAAACTTTCATGAACTGATTAAGAAGTAAATTATTACTAAGCCCATCTACTATTTTATCAAAATTTGTAAGAAATAATTTATTATTTACTAATTCCAAATAATCTTTTAAATCTGTGTTTAAGTATAATGCATTAATTACATTAGCAGCAATTGCATTAGGTCTAACAATTTTGCTTTCATTTAATAGATGTAATAAAAATTTATTAATATATTTATTTTTTTCCTCTAATGTATAATGTTGAAGAACCCCACCAAGATTATAGTAAGCTCTTTTATAATTTGGGTTGATGATTAATGTTATAATATAATTTTCTAATGCTTTTCTATTCCAACCCTTATTTCTATATATGTTTCCTAAATTATTATATGCTTTAAAATAATTTTTATCTACATCTATAACCTTTTTGTAATTTTTAATTGCCTCATCTTGATCATTTAATTTACTATTAATATTTGCCAAGTTATAAAAACCATCAGCAAATTTAGAATTTAATTTTATAACTTTAGTGAATAAATCTTTAGCTAAACTGTAATTTTTAAGCTCTGTTTGTATAACGCCTGTTAGATTATTAATTAATAGTGAGTTAGGATATTCTTTTAATAGTTTCTGTGATAACTTAAGAGATTTTTCTAGTTTTTTGTTATTAAATAATCTTATTGTTTCTTCAATTATTTTCTTATCAGGTTCTTGTTTAATCATCTATATAACTGAAGAGATTAGTTTCTTTGTATATTCTGATTTAGGTGAAATAAAAATATCTTTACTGTAATTTTCTTCAACAATTAAACCATCTTTCAAAACAATTATTTTATTAGCAACAGCTCTTATAACTCGCATATCATGACTAATAAAAATATAACTTAAGTCTAATTCTTTTTGTAATTCATTTAGTAAATTCAATATTTGATTTTGAATTGTTACATCTAGAGCAGAAGTTGGTTCATCTAAGATTAATATTTTTGGTTCTAAAATTAAAGCTCTTGCAATAGCTATTCGTTGACGTTGTCCTCCAGAAAATTCATGAGGGTATTTTTCAATTGTATATTCATATTCTAAACCGACTTTTTTTAAAATATTTTTTACCTTTTGTTTTTTTTCTTTCAAACTTATTGCTGGATAATGAACCATCAAACCCTCAGAGATAATATCCTCAATGTTCATCCTTGGACTTAGTGATGAAAATGGATCTTGAAACACAACTTGAATATCTTTTCTTAAATCTAAAATTTCTTTTTTACTTAAATTATTTAAATTTTTATCATTAATAACTATTTCTCCTTTGGATTTAACTAAATTAAGAATTGCTAAAATTAATGAAGTTTTCCCAGAGCCAGATTCTCCTACAATTCCAATAGTTTCACCAACATTTAAATTAAAACTAACGTTTTTAATTGCTTTTACATAATCTATTGTCCTTTTAAGCAATCCTTTTTTTATTGGATACCAAACATCTAGATTTTTAATATTTATAATAGATTTACTTTTACTACTGTTATTTTCTTTTATATTATTTTGATTTGATACTAATTCTTTAGTATATTCATGTTTAGGAGTATTAAAAATTTTTTCACTTGTACCAAATTCAATGATTTTACCATCTTTCATAACATATATGTAATCCGATAATTTTTTTACAACCGCAAGATCATGGCTTATAAAAATCAAAGACATTCCCATTTTTCTTTGAATATTTTGTAATAACTCTAAAATTTGTAATTGTATTGTTACATCTAAAGCTGTAGTCGGCTCATCTGCTATTAATACATCTGGTTCATTCGCAATGCTCATTGCAATCATAGCCCTTTGTCTTTGTCCACCAGACAGTTCATATGGATATATTTTTGGTCTTGATGAAATATCATTAAGACCAACTTCATTTAGCAATTTAATAGTTCTTTCTTCAGCTTCTTTTTTACTTATCGTATTATGAGTAGTGATAATTTCTTCAATTTGCTTATTTATTGTATGAAGAGGATTCAAGCTTGTCATTGGTTCCTGAAATATTGTTGAAATTTTATTTCCTCGTATATTTTGAATTTCTTTTTGACTTAAATTTAATAAATTTTTATTATTATATTTTATTTTTCCTGTCTTAATGTTCGCCCCATTAGGCAGTAATTTTAGTATGCTAAGTGCTGATAATGTTTTACCTGATCCAGATTCCCCAACTATTGCCGTAGTTTTACCTTTTACTACATCAATATTTACGTTTTTAACTACTTCAGTATATTTACTAAAAGCTATACTTAAATTATTAATTGATATTATTTTTTCCATTTTAATTAAAAGTCTTTCTTGGATCTAATGAGTCTCTTATTGCTTCACCAACGAAAACTAAAAGTCCTAACATTAACCCTAACGTTAAGAAACTTGTAATTCCAAGCCAAGGAGCTTGTAAATTGTTTCTTCCTTGATTAACCATTTCTCCCAATGATGCAGATCCTGGAGGTAAACCAAAACCTAAAAAATCAAGACCTGACAATGCTGTAACTGACGCACTTAAACTAAATGGGAGAAAAGTAACTGTAGCTATAGTTGCATTAGGTAACATGTGTCTTATAATAATTTTTGTATTTGAAACTCCCAATGCTCTAGCTGCTCTTATATAGTCAAAATTTCTTGCTCTTAAAAATTCTGCACGAACTACACCGACATAGCCCATCCAACTAAAAAGTAATAAAATAATTAAAAGCCACCAAAAATTTGGTTGAATTACACTAGCTAAAATTATCAAAACATAAAGTGTAGGTATTGCTGACCACACTTCCATAAATCTTTGGAAGAATAAATCAGTCTTTCCACCAAAATAGCCCTGTATCGCTCCTGCAGATACTCCTATAATCATTGAAAAAAATGTTAAAGTAAATCCAAATAATACAGATATTCGGAAACCATAAATTAATCTTGATAATACATCTCTTGCTTGATCATCAGTACCAAGCCAATTTTTATTTGAAGGTGGTGAAGGAGCTGGAGCAGATAAATCTCTTATTATAGTATTATATGAATATGGAATTATAGGCAAAATCATCCATCCATTTTCTTCAATTAAGTTTTTAACATATGGATCTTTATAATCTGCCTCTGTTTCAAAATCTCCTCCAAATGTTGTTTCTGAATAGAAAGAAAATATTGGATAATAAAACTTTGAGTTATATTTTACTAGTAAGGGTTTTTCATTTGCAATAAAATTCGCAAACAAAGAAATAATAAATAAAAAAAAGAATATCCAAAAAGAATAATAACCTCTTTTGTTGTTTTTAAAATTATTTAATCTTCTTTGATTTAATTTTGATAATTTTTTCATTGTCTTGATTCAAAATCTATACGTGGATCAATAATTGAGTACATAAAATCACCAATTATTCCCATAACTAAACCGAGTAGCGAGAAAAAATAAAGTGTTGCAAATATAACTGGATAATCTCTAGTCAGAGCAGCTTCGTATCCTAGTAAACCTAAACCATCTAAAGAAAAAATAACCTCAATAAACAGAGAACTTGAAAAAAGAATTCCAATAAATGCTGATGGAAATCCAGCAATAACTATTAACATTGCATTTCTAAATACATGACCATAAAGAACCTTTCTTTCAGCTAAACCTTTAGACCGTGCAGTAATTACATATTGTTGATTTACTTGATCAAGAAATGAATTTTTTGTTAAAAAAGTCAATCCAGCAAATCCACTTACAAGCATTGCAGTGAGCGGCAAAGCTAAATGCCAGAAGTAATCTATTATTTTTTGAAATAATGTTAACTCATCAAAATTTTCAGAAAATAAACCTCTTAGAGGAAAAATATCATAAAACCTTCCTCCTGCAAAAAATACTATTAGAATTACGGCAAATAAAAAATTTGGAATTGCATAACCAATTGTCACAATTGAACTTGATACTATATCAAACTTTGATCCATCCTTTATCGCTTTTCTTATACCGAGAGGAATAGATATTAAATATACTAATAAAGTTGTCCATAAACCAAGTGATATTGAAACTGGCATTTTATCTAAAACGATAGAAGTAACTTTTTGATCTCTAAAAAAACTTTCTCCAAAATCAAATGTTAGATAATCTTTTAACATTTTCATGAAACGTTGATGTGCTGGTTTATCCATTCCATACATCTTTTCTATTTCTTTTATAACTTCTGGATCGAGGCCTTGTGCTCCTCTATATTTACTATCATTAACTGATGTAGAATTATCTCGATTAAACTCTAAAGTTTCACTTTCGCCACCACCAGAAAATCGAGCTGTTGACTCAACAGCTGTACCAGTCATTTGAGCGATCATTTGTTCTACTGGGCCTCCTGGAACAATTTGAATGATTGCAAAATTTATAACCATTATTCCAAAAAGAGTTGGGATAATTAAAAGAAGTCTTTTTATTAAGTAAGCACCCATATTGTGCTATTTTATATTATTTCTAATAAACTTTAATAATTAGTTTGATGTTCTATTTGATTGGGTTATTTCAAATTTATTCTGATTAATCCACCATGTGTCGAAGCCTAAAGAATATTTTGGTTTTATTTTAGGTTGATCGAAAAAATCCCAATATAGAACTCTGTATGAGGAAATGTGCCATTGTGGAATAACATAATAATTCCATAGAAGGACACGATCTAAAGCTTTGGTTATTGTAATTAATTCCTCTCTATCACTAGCATTAATCAGACTTTCAATTAATCCATCTACAGCATAATTTTTTATACCAACAACATTTCTAGAGCCATCAGTATCTGCTGCATCAGAACCCCAAAAATTTCTTTGTTCGTTACCTGGAGATAAAGATTGACCAAAGGTTTGAACAATCATATCAAAATCAAATGTCTCCATTCTTTTTTGATATTGTGCACTATCGATTGTTCTTACTTCGGCAGTTATTCCTAATTTTTCAAGATTATCTTTAAATGGGAAAACTATTCGCTCAAAAGCAGGTGATCGTAATAAGATTTCAAACTCAAAAGGTTCTTTTGTACTAGAATGTAAAAGTTTACCATCAACTAATTCCCATCCAGATTCTTCTAAAAGTTTTGAAGCTTCCTGCAATTGCATCCTCATATAACCGGAACCATCTGTAACTGGATTTGTATATTCTTCTGTAAATATTTCTTTTGGCAGTACATCAAAATATGGATTTAAATAATTTAATTCTTTTTTTGAAGGAAGACCAGAGGAAGCAAGTTCTGAATTTTCAAAAAAGCTATCTGTTCTTTTATACGCATCAAAGAATAAATTTTTATTTGACCATTCAAAATCAAAAGCATAAGAAAGAGCCTTTCTTACTCTTCTATCTTTAAATTTTTCTTTTCTAATATTAAAAGCAAAACCCTGCATACCTTGTGGATTTTCATGACTTATTAATTCTTTTTTAATTAAGCCTTCATTGACAGCGTTTATATCATACGCAGTTGCCCATTCTTTTGATGAGTTTTCAGAGAAGAAATCAATCTCACCAGATTTAAAAGCTTCTCTTTCGATACCTCTGTCTTTATAATAATCATATCTAATTGTGCCAAAGTTATCTTTCCCAATTTTAATTGGTATTGATGCACCAAAACCCCAATAATTTTGATCTAGTTCGTAAGTAATTGATCTTCCACTATCAAATGATTTAATCTTATATGGACCACTTCCAATTGGTATTTCCAGAGATGTTTCTTCAAAGTTTTTATTTTCCCAATAATGTTTTGGTAGTACAGGTAATTGACCAACAATTAATACTAATTCTTTATTAGTGTTTGTTGTAAAATTAAATCTCACTTTATTTTCTTGTTCTTTAATAACTTCTTTTACATCTCCATAGTAGTACTTATAAAATGGGTGGCCTTTTTCCATCAAGGTATTAAATGTCCAAACAACATCGTCAGCTGTAATTTTTTTCCCATCGTGCCAATACGCTTCTTTTCTTAATGTAAATGAAACCCAGGATCTGTCATCTGGCCATTCTATCGTTTCTGCTAATAATCCATATTCCGTAAATGCTTCATCACTTGATCCCGTTGTTAATGTTTCATACAATCCTCCAATTCCAGCAGCAGAAGTACCTTTTAAAATAAATGGATTAAAACTGTCATAGGTTCCAATGGCACTTCTTACTATTGATCCACCCTTGATTGAATTTGGATTAATATATTCAACATTTTCAAAATTTTTTGAGTATTTTGGCTCACCATGCATTGCAATTGCATGTGATATATTAGTATTTGCTTGTGCTTTTAATTGAAAAATTAGAGTAAACGTAAAGATCAAAGCGAGTATTTTCATACATGTAATATATGTCGATTTATAAAAAATTAAAATAAATTTTAGTTTATTAATTTAATTATTTCATCATGAAGTGAACTTGTACTAGAAGCAACTAAACTGCCATCTGAGTCTAAAGATATATTTTGTCCAAACTTATCCGTAATTACTCCACCAGCTCCTTCAATTACATTTACAAGAGCCATATAATCATGCACTTTTAATGTATCTTCTAAAACAATATCAATTAAACCTGAGGCTAACATTCCATACATGTAACAGTCACCACCCAGTCTATAATACCTTGTTTTTTCTTTTAGTGATTCTAATCCTTTTCTGATTTGAGGTTCATCAAAATATAATCCAGATGTAAAAAGATAGGCATCTTTAATTTGTTTAATCGCACTAGTTTGAACATCTTTTCCATTACATTTTGTCTTTTGATTTTTTACTCCTATCCATCGCTCATTGTGTGCTGGACAATTAATAATCCCTAAAACCGGTTTTTTGTTATGAAGTAATGCAATTAAATTACCAAAATCTTTATGTCCAGCTATATAACTTCTTGTTCCATCTATAGGATCTAATACCCATAAAAACTCAGAGTCTATTTTTTCATTTTCATACTCTTCACCTAAAATTCCATGATCAGGATATTCTTTTCTTATTTTCTCTCTTAATACTTGCTCTGTTTCTTTATCTGCTAAAGTTACAGGACTTTCATCATCTTTAATTTCTATTTCAATTTTGTTTCTAAAATAATGCATCGAAGTTTTAGATGCATCATCAGCTAAAGAGTTTGCAAATTTTGAAAACTCTTCTGTATCTAAGATCATTACTTTAGTTTATGGAAGTGGTGCTGGATTATCTGAGTGTTCTCTTAGGAAATAAACTAAGTCTGCTCTATCTTTTACTTTTTTCAAACCTGCAAAGTTCATTTTTGTACCTTTTATATATTTTTTTGGTTTATATAAAAATTCTGCTAATTCTTCATATCCCCATTCTCCACCGTATTCAGCTAAAGCTTTAGAGTAAGCAAAACCTTCAACATTTGCTTTTGGTCTATTTATGATGTTCCATAAGTGTGGACCTACTTTATTTGCACTACCTTTTTCGTAATTATGGCACGTAGCACATTTTTTGAATAATTTTTCTCCATTATCGAGGGAAGCACTTGCTAATAACATTGAAATTGGCTCTATTACTTCTTCTTTTTTTTCTACTACTCCAACGGCAGTAGAATCCTCAGGAATGTCTATTTTATAAGCTGTTTCTTTTTTTTCATCATGATCAATATTAATGACTAAATCTCCAAAATGCCCGATAAGGGTAACAATTAAGACTGCTAATATAATAGATGCTAAAATTTTATTAACTTCAAGCCCAGACATGTATAAGTACATATACAGATTTTTTAGAAGAAAGAATATATTTGTCGTAAGTATGAAATTTAAATTCTCTTGCCTAATTGTCGCATAAATTATGAAAAATGTTGTAATTATACCTTCACGAATGGCTTCCAATAGACTGCCGGGCAAACCATTAATGGCTATAGATGGTATTCCAATGATACAACGAGTATGGCAACAAGCAATTGAGTCAAATATTGGAGAAGTGTTTGTTGCATGCTCTGAAATTGAAGTGCACGACTTAATTGTAAGTTGTGGTGGCAAAGCCATTATGACAGATCCAAATCTTCCCTCTGGAACTGATAGAGTTCACTCCGCTTATTTAAAGATAAAAAATAACAAAGACATTGATGTTATAATCAATCTACAAGGTGATATGCCTCTTATAAATCCAGAACATATTCTTAAAGTCATTAACCCAATAAAAAGAAATTTTACCATTGGCACACTCGCAACAAACTTACATGATAATGAATTAAATAATCCCAATGTAACAAAAGTTGAAGTTAATTTTAAAAAAAATGAAACAGCGCAGGCGTTAAGTTTTTACAGAGAAGTTACGATAGAAAATAAAAACTTATACCATCATGTTGGTATCTATAGTTATACTCCAGATTCAATTAATACATTTATCAATCTACCTAAATCAAAAAATGAAATAGATCTAAGTTTAGAACAAATGAGAGCTATGGATTCTAAAATTCCAATTGGAGTTACGTATGTTCCTGAAGTTCCAATGAGTGTAGATACAAAAGAGGATTTAATAAATATTGAAACTAATATAAGAGAGCACAATGATAAAAGTTGATAGATTTTCATTTCAAGGTGTAAATGGTGCTTATAGTGAACAAGCTGGAAAAAATATTTTTCCAAACGCAACAAGTGTACCGTGTGCAACTTTTGAAGATATGTTTGAACATGTTAGATCTGGAAAATCTGAAGCAGCAATGGTTCCAATAGAAAACTCACTTGCAGGAAGAGTAGCGGATACTCAAAGATTGATACCTGACTCTGATTTAAAAATAACTTATGAATATTTTCATGAAGTAAATCATAACTTACTTGGAATTAGAGGTGCAAAAATATCAGATATCAAAAGAATAAGAAGTCATGAACAGGGAATTGCCCAATGTCGAAACAAAATTTTAAAACTAGATAAGCAAATGATTGTTGAAGCTGATACAGCCGGATCTGCTAAATTAATTTCAGAGTTAAATAATATTGAAGATGGAGCTATCGCATCTGAACTTGCTGCTGATATATATGATCTTGATATATTGGAAAAAAATTTCCAAGATACTCAAAATAACGTAACTCGATTTCTTGTTATGCAAAAAAATTTATCAGATATAAATCTAGAAACAAAGGATATCCTTACAACATTAGTATTTACAGTTAGAAGTATTCCAGCAGTTTTGTACAAATGTCTTGGTGGATTTGCTAGTAATGGTGTTAATATAACTAAGCTTGAGAGTTACATTCACCCACAGGGTTTTGATGTTGCACAATTTTATATTGATTTTGAGGGACATCCTGAGAATACATCTGTAAAATTAGCACTAGAAGAGATGAAATTTTTTTGTAAGAAGATAGAAATCCTTGGAGTATATGAGAAATCTTCATTCAGGAAAAAATAGGTTTTTTTAAAAAGTCTATTTATATTTTATTTACATTAATGTTATATTGCTACAGGGAGGATTGAGGGCAAATAAATTGCTAATCCAGTCAGATCTGAAAAGAAGCAGCTGTAACAATCTTGTTTGGGTCTCAACTCCTTCCATTAATTATAATGACAGAAGAAAAAAAATACAAAGTTTTAGCTAGAAAATACAGACCGCAAAAATTTGAAGATTTAATTGGTCAAGAATTATTAGTAAAAATTCTATCAAACGCTATTAATAATGACCGGCTAGCTCACGCATATATTCTTACAGGTGTCAGAGGTGTTGGAAAAACTACCACTGCTAGACTTATAGCGATGAGTATTAATTGTAAGAATAGAGATAAAAAAAATTGTGAACCATGTGGAAATTGTGATTCATGCAAATCAACAACTTCGGACAGTAATCTTGATGTTATTGAGATTGATGCAGCGTCTAATACTGGCGTTGATGACATTAGAGAAATAATTGACAATGTAAAATATAAACCTGTTATCAGTGATTATAAAATATTTATTATTGATGAAGTTCATATGCTTTCAAAAAGTGCATTTAATGCATTGCTTAAAACTTTAGAAGAACCACCAGAACATGTTAAGTTTATTTTTGCCACAACAGAAATTAAAAAAGTACCAATAACTGTCTTATCGAGGTGTCAGAGATTTGATTTACATAGAATAGAAAATAAAATTTTATCAGATCATTTATTAAAAATTTCCAAACTAGAAAATATTGATATTGATTTAGACGCTATTTCGTTAATTGTTAGATCGGCAGATGGATCTGTAAGAGATGGTCTTAGTCTATTAGATCAAGCAATAACTAGCCCAAATGAAAAAATTGACTCGCAAACTGTAATAAGCATGCTGGGATTAGCTGATAGAGAAAAAATATTTAACTTAGTTGAAATTATTTTAGAAGGAGATGCGCTTGGTGCAATGAACAAGTATAAAGAATTGTATGAATTAGGAGCAGATATAGCAATGATATTTGATGAACTATTAAACGTAGTACATTTCCTTGTTCAAATAAAAATAGCACCAGATTTAAAAGATGACATTTATATTCCTGAATTTGAAAGAAATAAGGGAGCTGAGTTGTCATCAAAAATGACATTAAATAATTTGAATATTATATGGCAAATTTTATTCAAAGGTTATCAAGAACTGCAAAATAGTTCTCATTTATATCAACATGGTGAAATGATTATTTTAAGAATTATTTACTTACACGATGGCCCAAGTCCTGAAGATCTAATTAAAAAATTGGACAAGGAAGTAGCCGAAAAAGAACCATTAAAAAAAGATCTTGAATTGCAAAATGAAACTAATGAAAGTAGCAAAGTACTAAACTTTAATGAAAATAAAAAAGAAATTTTACCAAAAGAAAATGTAGATATAAAACATGTTCAAGACTTCAGACATTTTGTCGATATGTTTTTTAAAAATAGAGAAGGATTACTTCATACTAAGCTATACAATGATGTGAAATTAGTCTCTTTTAAAGAGGGAGAAGTTACCTTAAATACGTCTAAAATTAATGACACTGCCTTCAATAGAACTATTGCAAAATTAATCTCTAAATGGACAGGAAGAATATGGCAGATACATTCATCTACAAGTAATCTTGGAAAAAGTTTACATGATGAGGATATTATTAATCAACAAAAAGAAATTGAAATAATGAAAAATCATCCAGAAGTAAAAAAAATATTAAAAGAATTTCCTGAAAGCAAAATTCACGCTATTACAGATCTAGGTGAAATAAATGATGATAAGACAGAAATAAATCAAATAAAGATGAAAAGGGAGAAATAATGGTTAATTTAGGTAATATGATGAAGCAAGCTCAACAGTTGCAAAAAAAAATGGCTGAAGCACAGAATAAACTAAATGATATTGAAGTTGAGGGTACTTCTGGAGGAGGCCTTATTAAAGTAACAGCTACAGCAAAAGGTATATTTAAAAGAATTTCAATTGACGATAGCTTGATTAAACAAGATGAGAAAGAAATACTTGAAGATCTGATAGTCGCTGCAGTAAATGATGCCAAAGAAAAAGGAGAAGCCGCCGCCCAAGAAGAAATGAAAAATCTTACAGGTGGCCTACCATTACCTCCAGGAATGAAACTTCCTTTCTAAAAATGGAGCAATCCCCAATAGATAAATTAATTAATGATATTTCAAAACTTCCAGGGTTAGGAAGAAGATCGGCGCAAAGAATTGCTCTTTTTTTATTAAAAAATAAAGATAAAAATCTATCTCCTTTAATTGAGAGTTTAAACTTATCTTATAATAAAATTATTGAGTGCTCAGAATGTGGAAATATAGATATGGTAAATCCATGTAATATTTGTGCAAATCCCAAAAGGGATAAAGTAACAATTTGTGTTGTTGAGGATGTGTCAGATTTGTGGACATTAGAAAAAGTAGGATTTTATCGTGGCCTCTATAATGTTTTAGGTGGTTCATTATCAGCGATTCAAGGTATAGGAACTGATGAATTGAAAATAGAACATCTACTAAAGAGGATTGAAACAAACAATGTTAAAGAAATTATTCTTGCCTTAAGTACAACTATGGAAGGACAAACAACATCTTTTGTAATTGCAGATAAACTAGAAAAATTTAAAGACCTAAATGTAACAAGACTTGCACAAGGAATCCCTATGGGCGGAGAAGTACACTACTTAGATGAAAACACATTAAATACAGCATTCCAATCTAGAAAAAAAATTACTTAAATAAAAATGGATAAATTGCTTTACGTACCAAATCCACTATTACGCCAAAAAGCAGATAAAATTCAGTCTGTTGGAATTAAGGAAAAAGAAATTGCCAAAAAAATGATGCAAATAATGATAAAAGCACCAGGTGTAGGTTTAGCAGCAAATCAAATTGGAGTTCTAAAACAAATTGTGACTATATTTTTTGTAGATCAAGAGACTAAAAAAGAAACACAATATACATTATTTAACCCAAATATTATTTCTTACTCTCAAGAAAATATTGTTATGGAAGAGGGTTGTTTATCTCTTCCTGAACAATTTGCAGAAATAGAGAGACCTCAAAATATAGTAGTCGAGTACTTAGATGAAAATAACAAACAAATAACAAAAGAAGTGAGTGGAGTAGAATCAAGAATATTACAACATGAAATTGATCATCTTTCTGGAAAGTTATTTGTAGATTATCTTTCTTCATTAAAAAGGAATATAATGATCAAAAAAGTACAAAAATTTTTAAAAAACAAAAAATAATGAATAATAAGAAAATAATTTTCATGGGTTCGCCAAAAATAGCCTCTGATTATCTTGAGGCTTTAATTAAAAGTAATTTCATAATTTCCGCAGTATTTTCACAACCCCCAAAAAAGAAATCTAGAGGAATGAAAATAATTGAATCTGAAGTTCATCAACTTGCTAATACAAATAACATTGAAGTTTTTTGTCCAAATATATTCGATAAAAATACTATTGAGACGGTGAAAAAATTAAATCCTGATTTAATTATTGTTATGGCATACGGTAAAATCTTGCCAAAAGATATTTTAGATTTACCACCATTTGGTTGTATTAATATCCATGTTTCTTTGTTGCCTAGATGGAGGGGTGCAGCCCCAATAGAGCATTCTTTAATCAATGGTGATAAAGAGACTGGTATATCAATAATACAGCTAATCGAAAAATTAGATGCTGGACCAATTATTAATCAAAAAAAAGTAGATATAGAAGATGATTGTAATAAAAATGAATTAAGTCAAAAATTAACAGAGTTTGGAATCAAATTATTACTGGAAACTATTCCCCTTATATTTGATAAAAAAATTACCTATTCTGATCAGGATGATAATGATGCAACATATGCAAATAAAATTTCTTCACTAAACAGAAAAATTAATTTTAATAAATCTGTAAATGAAGTTTTAAATCTTATAAGAGCTCATTCTCCTAAACCTGGTGCTTGGTTTACTATACAAAATGAAAGAATTAAGATCATTAAAGCAAGAAAATCAAACTCTAACGGTAATGCATCGACAATTCTTAACAAGACCTTTGATATTGGTTGCAATGACGGAAGTATTGAACCACTAATTTTACAAAGAGAAGGCAAAAATGCTATTTCTAAAGATGATTTTCTTCGAGGTTATAGCTTTAACATTAATGATATAATAAATGCCTAACTACAAGATAATATTAGAATATGACGGGACTAATTATGTTGGTTGGCAACGTCAAGAAAATGGTCTTTCCATTCAGCAATTGGTTGAAGAGGCAATAGAAAAACTATCAAAACAAAAAATAACACTTTTTGGAGCTGGTCGAACAGATGCAGGCGTTCATGCAAGAGGACAGGTAGCTAATTTTGAATTAAAGCAACATTTTGATACTGATACTATTAGAGATGGTATTAATCATTATCTAAGACCCCAACCCATATCTATTTTACATGCTGAAGAAGTAGATAAAGATTTTAATTCAAGATTTTCAGCAAAATTGAGATGGTATGAATACAAGATCTTAAATAGAAGATCACCAATTACGTTAGAGCAAAACAAAGTTTGGTGTGTACATAAAAAAATAGATGCTGAAAAAATAATAAAACAATCACAACAATTTATAGGCAAATTTGATTTGTCTGCTTTTAGGTCAATAAATTGCCAATCAAAATCACCAATTAAATCTATTAATTCACTAGATATAAATTTTAATCATTATGAAATAAATTTTTTAATATCAGCTAAATCCTTTTTACATTCTCAAGTTAGAATCATGGTCGGTACACTGGTTGATATAGGACTTAGCAAAATAGAAAAATCTATTTCAGAAATTATTCAATCCAAAAAAAGAGAATATGCAGGAGTTACTGCGCCACCTGAAGGATTGTATTTATTGAAAATAGATTATTAGTAAAAGCCAATCTCTGATAAACAAATATCAGCTTGAAAATCTTTAAATCCAGCAACCAGACCTAATGTCTTGATATTCTGACCAACTAATTTTTTAGGTTGATATGCATTTGATTTTTTAAATTCACTAAAGGGTGCTTTTATTACTTCCCACTCAGAATTAGTGTTAAAACTATACTTATAATATTGCCATGGAGCCATCGTCAGAGCGGTTCTTACATGAATTGAATACTCTTCATTATTACCAAACACTTTAAAATAAACACCCTCAAACTCTTCTGTTGATATTGAAGGTTTTAATTGATTTCTTATTTGAATAAAGCCACCGTTATTTTCAGTCGTGACATCTCCTGTCATATGATAACAATTAACATCATTAATTTTTGATATGATAGCTTTACCCTGGGATAATCCACCCATTACTCCATCGGTAAAAAAAGCCCAATTTTGACCTTGAGAAGAAATTCCAGGCGATTCTAAGTTATCAAGTATCATTTTATTTTGAGATTGAAGATTGAATGAAAAAAATAAAATAAAAATAAAAATTATTAAATTTCTCAATTTTTACGATTTTCTGCTAATTTTTTCTTAATAAGAGATAAACCTGTTTCAACCTTAGATTTATAAGATTCTTCAAATGCCTCTAACTGCCAATCTGATAATCTAGATTTTAGTTCAGATAAATTATTTTGTTTCCATTCATTTGAAGTATTTTCATCTTTCCAAATATCTTTCTCTTCATTAGTTCTTCCACAGCCGTAGCAATAACCTGAGATTGGGTCAGTTTTACATACGCTAATGCAAGGCGAAATTACTTTGTTCTGTTCCATGATAATATACATATATTTTTTTTTAGTTTATTCCATTAAAACGATATAAAACTTTAAAATTATGACTGATTTTAGCTATTTAAATGTTGATAATGCTTATAAATTAATCAATCAAAAAGTAACAAAAACTCCTTTAGTAACTAATGATTATATAAATAATCTTTTAGAAGCAGAAATTTATTTTAAACTTGAAAATTTACAAAATACTGGATCATTTAAACTGCGTGGAGCTACACATAAAATTACAAAATTGAATGAAAATGTAAAAGATTCAGGTGTAGTGGCATATTCATCAGGTAATCATGCACAAGCTGTTGCTTATGCATCTATGATTAATAGCATTAGTGCAAAGATAATAATGCCTAAAACTGCACCTGAAATAAAAATTGAAAACACAAAAAATTATGGAGCAGAGGTAATATTATATGACACTTACTTTCAAAGTAGAGAAGAGATAGGAAATGAAATTCAAAAGAAGGATAATAGAGCTTTAATTAAACCCTATGATGATGAAGATATAATTGCTGGTCAGGGAACTGCAGCTATCGAAATTGTAAATGATTTGAAAGAGCAATCAATTGAACCTGATCTGTATTTATGTTGTTGTGGAGGCGGAGGGCTTATTGCAGGAACATCAACATACTTAAAATATATTTACCCAAATATAAAATCATATTCTGTAGAGCCTGAAGAATTTGATGACACAAAAAGATCTTTAGAAGCTGGTAAACTAATTAAAAATAAAAAAAATGCTAAATCTTTTTGTGATGCACTATTGGCACCACAACCTGGTAATATAACTTTTCAAATTAATTCAAATAATCTTGAAGGAGGGTTAAGTGTTTCTGATGAAGAAGTAACAAAAACTATAATTTTGCTAGCTGAACAACTTAAAATAGTTGTGGAGCCAGGAGGAGCAGTTGCAGCTGCAGCAGCATTAAATAATAAAATTGATGTTAAAAATAAAAAAATTATAGTTATGATTTCTGGCGGTAATATCGATCTAAGTTTATTTAATACTTTATAATGAATCAATCAAATTTAAAAAAATTACAAAATCTATTAAAAGAAAAAGATACCGATATTTTTGTCATTAATAGAAGTGATGAATATTTAAATGAGTATATTTCCCCAAATGCAGAAAGATTAAATTTTATAACAAACTTTTCTGGTTCAGCAGGAAGAGCAATTATAACACCAACAGATGCCTTCTTGTATGTTGATGGAAGATATACTTTTCAAGCAAATACTCAAATTAACGCCAAAGAGATTCAAGCAAAACACCTAAATAGCTTTTGGACAGATTTAGAAAAAATTTTATTAGAAGAAGAATATAAAATTGCATTAGATCCAACTCTTCATTCAATTATAGAAATTGAAAAAGTGGTTAAAATGTTAGAGAATTCAAAATCTCAACTTGAACTAATAGATAAAAATTTTGTCGATTTAATATGGGAAAATCAACCAAAAACACACTATACAGATATATTTGATCATCCAACAAGTTTTGCTGGACAGAGCAGAAGTGAGAAATTAGATATCTTAAAAAAATTTTTAGATCAAAATGAAATTGATCATTACTTTGTTTCTGGGCTTGATAATATTGCTTGGCTATTAAATTTAAGAGCAGATGATATAAAATATACACCGTTGCTTTATTCTTATCTTCTAATTTCAAAAAATAATAAACACTCTTTGTACATTAAAGAGTCTTCAATGCCAGAAATTCTAAAAAAAGAAATCGAAACACTAATAAATATTAATAATATTGAAAATATCGGATCTATTTTTAATAACATTAATTCATCCGGATCAATTGGTTTAGATTTTAATTCCACTACTTTTTATTTTTTAGATCTTTTAAGAAAACAAAAAATAAATACCAAAAATTTAGCAAATCCATGTATTTTGTTAAAAGCTATCAAAAATGAAACTGAACTTGATGGGGCAAAAAAAGCACATATAAGAGATGGTGTTAGTATTACCAAATATATTTATTGGTTAAAAAATATCATGGATCCCAAATCAAATGATGAAATAAGTGTTGCACATCATTTAGAAAATCTGCGAAGAAAAAATGAATTATTTCATTCTCTATCTTTTGATACAATATCAGCAATTGATCAAAATGCAGCCCTTCCTCATTACCGTGTTACTGAAGAAGGAAAATCATCTTTCTCAGATAATAATATTTATCTTGTTGACTCAGGAGGGCAATATTTTGATGGAACAACCGATATAACAAGAACTATAATTTTAGGTGAAGCAACAACAGAACAAAAAGATAGATTTACAAGAGTTCTTAAAGGTCATATTGCATTATCAAATCATGTTTTCGCAAAGGGAACAAAAGGAACTGATATTGATTATCTAGCAAGAAAAAGTCTACAAGAAATTAATTTAGATTATGATCATGGTACCGGTCACGGTATAGGAAGTTTTTTGAGTGTCCATGAAGCCCCACAACGTATTGCAAAAAAATCAATGTTTGATAGCGTTGAGTTACTTCCAGGAATGATTTTATCCAATGAACCTGGATACTATAAAGAAAATGAATATGGTATAAGAACAGAAAATTTAGTCGTAATAAAAGAGAATAATGATAAGAAATTATATTTTGAAAACATCTCGTGGTGTCCAATAGATTTGGATCTTATTGAGAGTAGCATGCTTAATCAAATTGAAATACATTGGCTAAATAAATATCATAAAAAGGTGTATGAAAAATTGCACATGTACCTTGATAATCAAGAAAGAGATTGGCTCAAAAAGGTAACTTCTGAAGTTTAGTTAAAGCCGCCAATTATGCGGCTTTCTTATTGATATCAAATTCAGTTTTTAGGAGATGCTTATCTAATTCAATTTTCCATTCTTTTCCGTATTCAGATTTGAAATATTTAACTAAATCCTCATCATTATTGTAGTTTTTGTCGCTTAAATCCTCGTAAACTTTGTTAAAAAAGTTAAAAACATTAATCATTATTCATTCCTTTCAATTATAGAAATAGTAATTATTCTATGCAATCAAAGTATAAAAATATGAATTTTAATATGCAAAAAATGCATATATAAATATTTTAAAATTTAAATGTACTTAAATTATTTAATAATAATTAAAATTAATTGTTCCTGATTGACTTTGTACATTAATACTTCATAGATTCTATAATATTATAACTTTCAATGATAATAATTTTAACACAATGTTTTCCATCTAGAGTAGGGGGAATTGAAACACTGATGTATGACATAGCATTAAATTTAAGTCATAAACACGATGTAAAAGTTTTAGCTGACCAACAAAACAGTGCTAAAGATTTAGAATTTGATAAAAACAATAAAAATTTTTCAATATTAAGATTTAAGGGTTTTAAATTTTTAAGAAAAAGGAATAAATTTAATCAACTTAAAAATATTTGTTCTTCAAATAATATTGAAGTAGTTATCACTGATAGCTGGAAAAGTCTTGAGTTACCAATTAATTTTTTAAAAGAAAAAAAAATCCCAATTATTAGTCTTGTTCATGGAAACGAAATAATAATCAAAAACGATAATCATCATAAACGAATAAAGAAAGTTTTAGAATTAGCAAACGCATTGGTGGTCAATTCATCATATACTAAAAACTTACTTTCAAAAATAAGTGAAAACTTTAAAAAAATTGAGGTTATTTATCCAGGTGTGAAATCTACTAAGAATATTATAGAACAAGTAATAGATTTAGATGATAGTTATCCAACGTTGCTTACTCTTGCCAGACTAGAAAAAAGAAAAGGACATTCGTATATTCTTAAATCTATTTTTAATTTAAAAAAAATTTATCCAAATATTCAATATATAATTGCTGGTGAAGGTGATCAGTTAGAGAATATAAAGAAAGAAATAAAAAATTATAATCTAGAATCAAATGTGAAGTTAGTTGGAACAATAAATGAAAATCAAAAAAAATTCATTTTTTCTAAGACTGATATTATGATCATGCCGACAATAGATGAAACTCATGCAAATTCTATTGAAGGTTTTGGAATCGCCTACATTGAAGCAGCACAATATGGAATTCCTTCAATTGCCTCAAATGTTGGAGGCACTCCTGAAGCTGTATTGCATAATAAAACAGGTCTAATTATTAATAATTTTAATGAATTAGATGAATCAATTAAGAATTTAGTTGAGAACAAACAAAATAGAATTGAATTAGGACAAAATGCAAAAAATAGAGCAGAAAATGAATTAATCTGGGAAAAACAAGTAATAAAATACAATAAGTTAATAGATGATATTCAATGACTATTTTATTTCATAACACAACTTTTGATAAAATTGATGTTTGGAAAAAAACAATAAAAAAATATTTTAAAAATGAAAAAATAATTTCTATAAAAGATTATAAAAATTTTCATGATGTAAATTGTGCAATTATTTGGAATTTACCAGATAATATTCTTTCAAGACTAAAAAATCTCCAAGTTATTTTCTCTATGGGTGCTGGAGTAGATCACATTCTAAAACTTAAAAATTATAATAAAAAAATTCCCATAATCAGAATAAAAGATGAAGAAATGGGTGAGAGAATTGCTAATTATTCTTTAGCTCAAATACTAAATTATCAATTAAATTTTAAAATTTTTCAAAATTCTCAAATCAAACAATACTGGTCTGGAGAAAGGACACCAATTGATAATAAAAATTTAACAGTAGGTATTTTAGGTCTAGGCTTTCTTGGAAATCATATTGCAAAATTACTAAATAAATTAAATTATAATGTTATTGCATATAAAAAAAATCAAGGAAAAGTAAAAAATGTAAAAATATATACGGGTAAAAAAATTATAAGTTTTATTAAAAGTTCTGATGTTATTATTTCTATTCTACCATCAACACTTCAAACAAATAACATAATAGATAAAAAGTTTTTAAAGAATATGAAAAAAAATTCTTGTTTAATAAATATAGGCAGAGGAAATGCAATTGAAGAGAAAGATCTTCTAAATCATTTAAAGAAAAACAAAAATTTTTATGCTTATTTAGATGTCTTTAAAGATGAACCTTTAAAATCAAGTAGTCAATTTTGGAAACTGCCAAATGTAACTATTACTCCACACGTTGCAGGTGTAACAGCTATAGAGTCATCTGTTAAATATATGTACTCCAAATATAAAAAACTAAAAAAAAATAAAAATATAAAATCAGATGTTAATCCATCTGATGGATATTAATTAACATCAAAATAATTTTCTAAAATTCTAAAATAAATATTTTCTAATTTAATAATATCTTCAACAAAAACAAATTCATCTACTTTATGAAGAGTTTGATTTCTAAGACCTAACTCTACTACCTCACAATAGTTCTTTATATATCTTGCATCAGAAGTACCACCATCGGTTGCTTGCTCAGGTGGGCTATTTCTCCCTGTGACATCAGAAATTGATTTTGAAATAATATTATATAAGTCACCTGCTTTATTTAGAAATGATTCAGCTGTTGCATCATATGTATAAGTGCAACTAGCATTTTTCAATTTAGAGAAAATCTTTTCTATTTTATTATCTACCCATTTTATAAGTGTTTCAGATGAGTGCATATCATTAAATCTAATATTAACTGTTGCTTTAGCTAATTCCGGAATTACGTTTTGAACAGGATTGCCAATGTCAATTGTAGCAATTTGAACAGATGTAGGTAAAAAGTTTTCATTACCTTCATCTAGAGGTTCTTCTAATATACTATTTAATAAATTCACTAAGTGATGTGAAGAATTCTCAGCTAAATGAGAATTAGCTGTATGTCCTTGAATACCTTTTACTTGAAAAAAGAAACTTACTGATCCTCTTCTTCCAATTTTTACTTTATCGCCGACCTCATTTTTAGAAGTTGGTTCACCAACGAGACAATGATCAAACTTATAATTTTGTTTACTTGCCCATTCTAGAATTCTTGGTGTGCCGTTTACAGAATCTCTTTCTTCATCACCTGTAATTATAAAAGAAATCTTACCGGGAAAATCTTTATATTTATCAACAAATCTTTTAGAGGCACTGATGAAACAAGCAACACTGCTTTTCATATCTTCGCTGCCTCTTCCATATAGTTTACCTCCATCTATTTGTGCAGCAAAAGGAGGGTACTTCCATGAACTTTCATTGCCTACAGGAACTACATCTGTATGACCAGCATAAGCAAAATGCTTTCCTTCATTTCCTATTGTTGCAAATAAATTTTTTACTTCGTAAGAATTGTTTCCAGAGAAAGTTAATGGATGACAGTCACATCCTATAGCTTTCAGATGATTTTCAACTACTGTTAAAGCGCCTTCATCTTTTGGAGTTACACTTGCACATTTTACTAAGGATTGTGTAAGATTAACTGGATCAAAATTAATTTCTGACATTAATCTCTTAAAAGATCATTGATTGATGTTTTACTTCTGGTTTTTTCATCAACTCTTTTAACAATAACAGCACAGTATAAAGAAGGATTAATATCCCTTTCTTTTTTTCCTGGTAACGTACCTGGTACTACAACTGAATACGCAGGAACTTTTCCCATATGAATTTCTCCAGTTGATCGATCGACTATTTTTGTAGACGCTCCAATAAATACACCCATTGATAAAACAGCACCTTCACCAACAATAACACCCTCAGCCACTTCACTTCTTGCTCCAATAAAGCAATTGTCTTCAATAATTACTGGATTTGCTTGAAGTGGTTCAAGTACACCGCCAATACCAGCGCCTCCAGAAATATGACAATTTTTACCAATTTGCGCACATGAACCAACTGTTGCCCAAGTATCAATCATTGTTCCTTCGTCAACATATGCACCAAGATTTACAAAAGAAGGCATTAAAACCACACCTTTAGCAATAAATGCAGATTTTCTTACAACAGCGTCTGGTACATATCGAAATCCTGCTTTCAGATGATCATCTTTAGTCCAATTTGCAGTTTTACTTTCTACTTTATCAAACCAAGTAGCATGAGATGCTTTAATGATTTCATTATCATTTAATCTGAAACTTAAAAGAATTGCCTTTTTAATCCATTGATTAACTTGCCATTCATTATTAATTTTTTCACAAACCCTTAAGCTTCCACTATCAAGTTTGTTTAAAGTTTCATCTACTGCATTTCTAATATCACCTGCAGTATTAACATTAATATTATCTCTCTCCTCAAAGGCATCATTTATAATTCTTTCCAGATCACTCATATTTTACCCTCATTTACATCTTTTAAAAATAAACTCAAATCTCTTGTTTGAAAATCTAAATATTCTTTAGATGCTTCAATATCATCAGAAAAATTTTCATAACCAGCATCAACCCAGACAGGTGTAAAACCAACTTTTTTTGCTGGAACTAAATTCTTTGCAATATCATCAAACATTGCGGATTTATTTGCTTCGATATCAAATAAGTCGATAATTTTTTCATAGGGAGAAATTTCTGGCTTAGGAATATAATTAGCCATTTTAATATCATATATTTCATCAAAAAAGTTTGTTAGATTTATTTTCTCTAACACATCTAAGACATGTTGCTTATTAGCATTTGTATAAATAATTTTTCTTCCCTCAAGTTTATATAATTCATCATTAAGATTTTGATTTGGACCAACAATTGAGTAATCTAACTTATGAACTTCTTCTAAAAAATAATCAGGATCTACACCATGATTATCCATCATACCTCTTAATGTAGTGCCATGTTGCTTGTAATATTTTGCTTGTAGTTTTTTTGCTTCAGCTAATTCCATATTTAAATTTTTAGCTACAAACTCACCCATTAACTTATGTACTTGCTGAAAAATTCCACTGTCTGCAGAGTACAGTGTGTTATCTAGATCAAATATCCAGGTATTGATGTTATCTTTAAAGCTCATTTAATTACTTGTTATTTGTGTACCAATTCCATGTTCAGTGAATAACTCTAATATTACTGAATGAGGAATTCTTCCATCTAAAATAGTAGATTTTTTTACACCTTTTTTCATTGCATCAATACATGTATTAATTTTCGGCTTCATACCTCCAGAAATATATTCTTTATTAGCAATACCTTTAGCTTCTTCTAAAGTTATTGATGAGATTAATTTTTCATCTTTGTCTAAAATTCCAGGTACATCGGTTAGTAATAGTAATTTACTTGCCTGTAACTCACCTGCTATAAAACCTGCAACAGTGTCAGCATTAATATTATATGTAAAATTATTTTCATCCTTACCTAAAGGAGATATGACAGGTATTTGACCATTTTCTATAAAGCTAGTTAGCATATCTTTGTTTAATTTTTTTGGTTGTCCAACAAAACCAATATCAACTATTTTTTCAATATTTGAATCACTATCTTTAATTTCCACATTTAATTTAGTTGCAGTGACTAAGTTATCATTACCAGATACTCCAATCGCTTTTCCTCCAGAGGCACTTATAGATTCTACTATTTCTGAATTGATATCTTTAGATAAAACTTCCTCAACTACCTTAATTGTTTCTTTATCAGTAACTCGTAATCCTTCAACAAATTGTGTTGATATATTTTTTGATTTAAGTCTCTCGCCAATTTGAGGTCCTCCACCATGAATAATAATTGGTGACACACCTACTTCTTTTAATAATCCAATATCTCTTGAAAAACTCTCAGACAGTTTTTTATCTCCCATTGCATGTCCACCGTATTTTATTACAATGGTATCACCACTATGTTCTCGAATGTATGGAAGAGCTTCAACTAAGGTTGAGGCTTTATGTATAAAATAAGCCTGATCACTCTCTGATAAAAAATCAAATTTCATATTTATTGTGATAACCCGTATATAGATCTTTGAATCTCTGTAATACCATTATTTTTTTTGGTCTCAGATTGATATATTTTCGTAAATGATTTTTTATAATTTTGCATTAAACTTAAAATTGATTTTTTTTGATATTCTAAATGGTTATTAGATATTTTATCTATTTTAGTTAAAATTATGGAAAATTTTCTTGAGCAATCGCTCAATAAATCCAACATATCAATATCAGAATTTTTAATACCAACTTTTGAGTCAATGAGTAAAAAAACATGATCAAGTGTATCTCTATTTTCTATATATTCTTCAATCAAGATCATTAAATTTTCTCGTGCAACTTTTGATACTTTGGCAAAACCATAACCGGGTAAATCAATCATATTTATTTTTTCACTAATTAAAAAAACATTTATAGCCTGCGTTCTTCCTGGAGTTTTACTAGTTTTTGCTAATTTTTTTGTTTTAGTTAACGAATTTATTAAACTAGATTTTCCAACATTAGATCTACCTATAAAACAACATTCTTTTTTTATATCTGAATAAGGAATTTCTTTAAATGACTGAAAGGAACCTAAAAACTTATTATTATTAAAAAAGTTATTTAAATTTTTATTTAAGCTAGCCATTTTTGGCTAAAATTCTTCTTTGAATATACCATTGCTGTGCAATTGATAAAATATTGTTCACTGACCAATATAAAACTAAACCAGCTGCAAAACCAGCTAGTACAAAAGTAAATACAAATGGAAGTAATGCAAAAATTCTAGCTTGTGTTGGATCAGCGGGAGCAGGATTTAGTTTTTGTTGTAACCACATAGTGAACCCCATAATGATAGGAAGAATACCAATATCAATTATTGAAAGTATAGGTGGCACATCCCAAGGAACTAATCCAAATATTGTCATTAAGCCTAATGGGTCTGGCGCAGATAGATCATGAATCCATCCATAAAAAGGAGCGTGATACATCTCTATCGTAACAAACAACACTTTATACAAAGAGAAGAAAATTGGTATTTGTACTAAAATTGGTAGACAACCCGCAACAGGATTAGCTCCCTCTCTTTTATACAAGGCCATTAGTTCTTGCTGCATTTTTTGTCTGTCATTTGGATATGTTTCTTTTAATCTTTGCATATCAGGCTGAAGTTTTTTCATCTTTGCCATAGATTTAAAAGATGCTTGTGCCAGTGGAAATAAAATTAAACGCATTAAAATGGTAAAGGCAATTATTGCTAGACCAAAATTACCTGCATAACCAAAAAACCAATTAATGGCATATGAAACAGGTTTAGTTAAAAAACTAAACCAGCCCCAGTCAATTGCATCAGTAAATCTTGGTATAGAGAGATTTTCATCATAAGCACTTAAGACATTTAATTTTTTTGCACCCACAAATAATTTTCCGCCGTAAGATATATTTTCACCCGAATTAATTTTATATATCTGACCAACATAACCTGCCCTATAGCTATCACGTCCATTATTTCCGTATCTATAATTGACGTTAATGGATTGGTCAGCATCAGGAATTAAAGCAGACATCCAATATTTGTCTGTAAAACCTAACCAACCTCCTTGTGTTTTATTATCGCAAAACTCTTTTTTTGTTTGCATTGATGAATTACAATCATCGGCAATATCATCATAATTTTTTTCCAATAATTCGTCGTTTATTAGACTAATTAAACCCTCGTGAAGTATAAAAAAATTAATTGTATCTGGTGTGTTTATTCTTTTGATTAATCTGTATGGAAAAACTTCAATATCTTCACCACTGTTATTTTCTATTTCCTGTGTAATTGTAAACATATACTCATCATCAACTTGATAGTTGATTTTGAAAGTTATATTTTTATTATTCGTCCAACTAAGTGTAACAGGGCTTGAGGGGCTTAGAGTGGTAGAGTTAGTTTTCCAATTTGTTTCTAAATTAGGTAATTCAATGTTAGAATTTTTTAGCTCTTTCCAACCTGTTTCAATATAATATGGATTAGCAGTCCCATCCGGTAACAAAAGCTGTATATTATTCGAATCAGGTTCTAAGCTAGTTTTATATTTTGATAATATGAGGTCATCTAAAATTGCTCCTTTTAAATTTATAGAACCTTTAATAGATGCATTTTCAAAAATAACTCTGTCGGTTTGAATTAAAGCTTCATCTCTACTTTGTATTTCTGAAACAACTTGGCTGCTTTGTCCGTCAATGGATGTTGCAGGCTCTAATACTTCATCTTCTTCAAAGGATGTTGTTTGAATTGGTTGAGTTGGAAATAATAATTGAAAAAAAATAATTATCGCAATTGAAATACCAATAGCCAAATATAAATTTCTTTGTTCGTTCATTTATTTAACTCAGATTTTTTTGGTACTGGATCAAATCCGTGGGAACCCCAGGGATGACATTTTGAAACTCTTTTCACCGATAAAATTGATCCTTTAAATAACCCATGTTCCTTTAATGCTTTAATAGAATACTCAGAGCAGGTTGGTAAATACCGACAATTCTGCCCAAGTATTGGGGAAATCAATAACTGGTATAATCTAATTATTATGATTAAAGGTAATGAAATATATTTACTAACCATTTATCTTTCCCTTAAGTTCTAATAAAAGTTTATCAAATTTCTCTTCCAGCAATGACGTTTTAGCTATTAACACATAATATGAATTAATTTTACCATTAATAATAATTTTTCTAGCTAATTCTCTCATTATTCTCTTTGCTCTATTTCTTTTTACTGCGTTGCCAATTTTTTTGGAAGCTGTGTATCCTACACCTATAGAATTTTCTAGATCTTGATTGTGTAAAATTTGGATATTCATATTTTTACCTTTTATAAATTCTCCCTGGTTTCGTATCATAACGAAAGTCGATCTTTTCTTAATTGTAAATAATTTTTGGGCCATTTGGCCTTTTTAAGCGCTTAATTGAGCTCTTCCTTTCGCACGTCTTCTATTAATGATTTGACGACCTGCTTTAGTTGCCATTCTAGCTCTAAAACCGTGTCTTCTTTTTCTAATTACTCTACTAGGTTGGTAAGTGCGTTTCATAATAAATCTCTGGGCCTAATACGAATTCATTATATATAAGTCAAATATTTACTTATGTAATCGATGAAAATTTTCAAAAAAGCTAGTGAATTAGAGCCAAATTTAGTTTCAATCAAAGACAAGGGTCAGTCTATTGGTTTAGTTTTAACAATGGGAAACTTACACGATGGACATTTATCTCTCATTAGAGAAGCACAATTACATAACGAATTTGTGATCTGTTCAATATTTATTAATCCTACTCAATTTAACAATGAAAATGATTTCAATTCTTATCCAAAGACAATTGATGAAGATATTTCTAAATTAGAAAATATTGGTTGTAATGCACTCTTCTTACCTGACATTCAAGAGATATACCCTAAAGGATTGACAAAGAAAAAAATTGTAAACAATTTTAGAAA
>CACBPV010000011.1 GCA_902541215.1 uncultured Alphaproteobacteria bacterium
AAAAAAATATATGGCATATTTCTTACACCAATAATTTTTTGAATTGGCCACATGATTAAATCAATAGCATGCATTAAAAATGCAAAGGGGATGTTTAAAATTCTAAGGAAAAAAATTTTTGTTTGATTTCTAATATTTTCCATTAAATGATTTCGAAAACAAGCTGCTCAAAATGAGCAGCTTTATATTATTATTTTGGATGTAATTATCCGCCGTATTTTTCTTTAAGTTGTTTTTCAACATCTTCATCCATACGCGTCCAAGCTTCTTCCATTGTCATTTCACCAACAATAGCTTGTCCTAATCTTGAGATAATTGCGTTAAACATTATACGGTTGTCAACGTGTGCCTGAAGATCAAAAGCGACTTGATCAATAGTTGGCACTGCGCCAGCAAAAGTGTTTAATGCATGTTTTGCGTTTGGATCATCAGTTTGATAGTCAACTTGTAGATCTAAGTGTCCAGGGATAGCAAGAACTTGACCAATAAAACTACTTAGTTGTTCTTTACTAGAAAGATAATCCATTACCTTTCCAACAGCTGGATTAGCATTGAATGCTAATAGTGCATTTCCACCTGGCATTCCAGTACATGCAGCAGGACCACATGGAGCTGGTACAGCCCACCAATCAAAATCATCTCCTACTTCATTTGCAAATCTTCCAATTTGCCATGAACCACTCATCATGAAAACTACCTCAGCAGCATTCCACCAATCATTTGGAGCATGATATTTAGATCCTGAAACTGATCCCCAAAGATCTTTACTCATTGTACCTGCTTGGTGCCAGTCATAAAGCATTTGAGTCATAGCTTTTAATCCATCATCGACTAATTTTGGATCACCATTTGAATCAAAATATTTCGCACCCATAGAAATCGCAGGACCTGATACACGGTGACCTGATCTATCCCAAGCCATTGGTATAGGAGTACCTGTTTTTTCTGCTACTTCAATTGAAACTGCTGCCCATTCTTCCCAAGTTGCACCAGGGCCTAATAGATCTACACCAGCTTGTTCAAATAGAGTTTTATTTACATATGGACCAGTAACGGTCATTGTAGAATGAAAACCATGAATTGAAGTTGTATCTCCAGGCTTACGATACCAATTTAAAAAAGGACCGAAGCTTTTTTCATAGTAACTTGGATCAGCTACATAAGGCGTAATATCAGCATAATATTTGTTTAATCCACCAAGATCAGTAACACGAGCAATGTCAGGACCTTCACCAGCAGCAAGCTGAATAGGTAGAGTGTTCATTATTGCATCGTATGGTACAATGTCTAAAATTACATTTATATCTGGATTAGCTGCGTTAAACTCATCAATTTGTGCTGCAATTGGCACATTTTCTTTGTCTCCATCTCCATACCACATAATACGTACATCTGTGGCAGCAAAAGAAACTGCAGAAATTAAAGTTAATGAGAATGAAACTAAAGCTACAGATATTGCTTTTAAAATAAACTTAAAGTTCATCATTTATCCTCCAATTTTTTTCAGACTTAAACATATTAAATTATTATATACAAGTAATAAAAACCTAGAAATAATGGCAAATTTTGAAATTAAATAATAATATTTTGTTAAAAAATATTATAAACATATCAAAATTCAATGATTGGTTATTTAGCATTAGCAAGAGATACATTTGATATAAATTATGCTTTAGATAATAAAAAAAGGTTTGAAAAATTTATAGATATTTTAGACTTTAAATACTCACATTTTAAAGAATTAATTACAGATGATGAAACAGGAAAAAAAGCTATTAGATATTTTAAAAAACTAAATTGTAGCAAATATATCATTGCTCAAACAACTTTCACTGATGCAAAATTTATAACAAGTTTTGCTAAAACATTTAATAAACCAATACATTTAATAAGTTTTAAAGAGCCAAGAACAGGTAAGCGGTTAAGATTGAACTCTTTATGTGGTGTAAATCTTGCGATGCATTCTTTAATCAAATTAAAATATAAGCCAGAATTTTCAATATTTATTAATAATAAATTATTCGAAATGGAAAAAATTAATAATTTTTTAAAAAATAAAAAAATTTTAAAAAATAATACATTGAAAAAAATAAAAAATTCTAAAAAGAAAGATGACATTATTTTTTCAAAAAAAAAGAATTTAGGACTTGTTGGAAAAAGACCAGATGGATTTTTTACCTGTGATTATGATAATAGAGAAATAGAAAAAAAATTAAATTATAGTCTTAAGAAAATTAAATTAGAAACTTTGTTTAATATTTCTAAAAATGTTAGCACTAAAGATATTACAAAAACTAAAAATCAAATAAAAAAAGATTTGAAATCAGTCTCTAAGTTGAATGCAAATGAATTAAATAAAAGTATTTCAATTTTTCATGGGTTAGAAAAAATAAAAAATGATAACAAAATTGATACTTTTGCAATTAAGTGTTGGCCTGAAATGTTTACTCAATTTGGATGTGCATCATGTGGTCCAATGGCTATGATGAATGAAAAGGGAGTTAGCAGTGCATGTGAAGCTGATGTATTAGGAAGTATAAGTTGCGATATTTTAAATAAGATAAATAACAGACCGTCACTTTTAGTAGATGTTGTTGATTGTGATCCCAAAACTGATACTTTAGTTTTTTGGCATTGTGGATTAGCTCCAATTAGTATGGCAAAAAAAAATACAGCAAGTGCAACTGTACATTCTAATAGAAGGAAAGCATTGCTTCATGATTTTGCATTTAGACCTGGAAAAATAACAATATTTAGAGTTTCAAAATCAGAAAATAAATTAAAATTTATTGTTATTAAAGGTGAAGTTTTAGATAAAAAAAATTCATTTTCAGGTACTTCGGGTGTTGTGAGATTTCAAACAAATACCTATCAAAAATTAGTTAGATTATTCACGTCTGGTATCGAACATCATCTAGCATTCACATATGGAGATGTATATTCAGAAATAAAAAAACTAAGTGCGCAATTAAATATTCCAATTTACACAACATGAAAACGAAAATTAAATATGGAATTGTTGGAAGTGGACTAATGGGTTGTGAACATATTTCAAATATTAATCTTATAGATTCAGCTGAGGTAGTTGCCATCTCAGACAGTAATGAAAATTCAATAAAAAAAGCTAAAAATCTTATCTCAAATGATATTAAAATCTATTCAAATAATAATGAAATTTTTAAAAATAATGAAGTGGATGCTTTTATTATTTCGACTCCCAATTTTACCCATCATGATATTATTAAAGAAGCGTTAAAAACAAAAAAACATTTATTAATTGAAAAACCCTTATGTACAAAATTAGAAGATTGTCTTGAAATTAAAAAATTATCAACTTCATATCCATCAGTAATATGGGTGGCTATGGAGTATAGGTACATGCCACCTGTTCAAAAAATGATCCAAGAAATAGATAGTAATAAAATTGGTAGGCTTAAAATGCTTTCAATTCGTGAACATAGATTTCCATTTCTAAAAAAAGTAGATGATTGGAATAGATTCCAAATAAACACCGGTGGAACATTAGTAGAAAAATGCTGTCATTTTTTTGATTTAATGCGCCTAATTACAAATAGTGAAGTTACACAAGTATATGCAAGTGGTGACCAAAGTGTAAATCATCTTAATGAAAATTATAATGGAAAAGTTCCTGATATATTGGACAATGCATTTGTAATTTTAGATTTTAAAAATGGAATAAGAAGTTCTTTAGAACTTTGTATGTTTGCAGAAAATTCAGAAATGCAAGAAGAGTTATGTGTTGTTGGAGATAAGGGTAAAATAGAAACAGGTGTGCCTGCTGATGCATCTGGAAAAAACTCTTCAGAAGTTAGAATAGGTTTAAGAAACTCTAAAAATGCAATTAAAGAATTAGTTGAGGTAGATAAAAAAATTTTATCAGCTGGGCAACATCATGGATCGACTTATTATCAACATTTAGAATTTATTAAAACAATTAATAATAATTTAAAACCACAAGTTTCTATAAACGATGGTCTTCATGCAGTGGCTATTGGAGAAGCAGCAGAGAAATCAATAAAAGAAAATCGTGTGGTTAAGATGAGTGAATTTAATCTTTAAAATTTTCAAAAAATTTATTTGTTTTATCAATTATAAAATTACTTACTCTAACGTTTGACTCAGCAGTTACACCTGCAATATGAGGTGTTAAGATGCAATTCATATCATTTGTAATATTGTTATAAAATGCTTCATTTACTGGTTCACTTTCAAAAACATCTAATGCGAAACCAGAGATATATTTATTTTTATAAGCATCAATTAAGTCTTTCTCATTGATGATGCCACCCCTAGAAGAATTAATTATAATTGGTTGTTTTTTCATTTTAATAAAAGCTTGTCTGTCAAATAGATACTTTGTTTCATTATTTAATGGGACATGAATAGAAATTAAGTCGGCCAAATTAAGAATTTCATCGAATGAAACTTTCTTAACATTTTCTGCCTCCATTTGTTTCGAAGTTATAAAAGGATCATATGCAATACAGCTAACATCAAAAACATTTAGAAGATTTAAAACTTTTTTTGAAATATCCCCAAAACCTATTAGACCAAGAGTCTTTCCTTTAAGTTCTTTTGTAACAATTGATGTCCTTGGCCATTTGCCTTGTAGAGTTTGTTCTTTAATAATGTGAGTTTTTTTTAATAATGTAAGAGAAGAATTCACAACGTATTCTGCAACAGAGTGAGAATTCATACCTGTTGCTGGCTGAACAATGATATTATTTTTTTTACAGTATTCTGTATCTATATTATCAAGACCAACACCTAATCTTCCTATAAACTTTAAATTTGACGCATTTATTAAAATTTTCTTATCTAAACTTGTTTTATTCCTTACGATGATGCCATCAAATTTCTGAATTTCTCTCTCTAAAAAATCTTTATTTTGCCAGGCATCTTTTTTATAAATTACATCAAATTTTTTATTTATATTTTGCAATGATTGTGAATCTATAAATTCTGTAATTAAAATCTTTGTCATTTAATTTTTCTAATTTTTAATTTTTTTAAAAACTTTTTTACGTTGTTTAAATTTGGAATTGAATATATGCCTCCAGCTTTCATGCATTTTAAAGTTGCAGTAGCTGCTGCCAATTGAATACTTTGAGAGTTTGATTTATTTAATGATAGAGCTGTTGCAAAAGCACCATGAAAAACATCTCCTGCACAATTCGTTTCAACTGTTTTTACTTTTGGAACATTACAATGATATAATGAGTTATTTTCAACCCAATAAACACCTTTTGATCCCATAGTAACTGCAACAAATTTATTTGTTTCATTGAATATTTGAAAAAGAGCCTTTTGCATATTGATGTTTTTTTTATAAGTTTTCAAACCTTCTTCAGAAAATATAGGGTGTGAAGCTTTGTGAACAATTTCAGAAATTTTATTAGAATTTTTAAAATTATCTAGATCAGCAACACATTTAATATTTTTTTTATTTGTATTAATAGCAATATAAGAGGCCATATCTGTCCATCTCATATCTATTGAATAAATATCCTTTTTTTTAAAATTTAATTTGGGTATTTTTTTATAATCAAGTAATTTTGGATCATTGTATGCTGCTAGTAATCTTTCACCTTTTGTATCCTCAATTACAAAGCTTTGCGAAGACTGACATTTTTTAATAAAAATTGATTTACTAGTATTAATAGAAAATTTTTTTAATTCATTTTTTAAAAAGACTGATGAATCATCATCTCCAAATTTTCCTATGAAGTTTGATTCAGAACCCAAAATTTTTACAGTAAATGCCGATACTGCTGCTGAACCACCTAATCTTTTATCAATACCTCTAGATAAAACTTTAATTGGTTTTTTTGGAAATTTATTAATCCTACTTATGTAATCTGTAAATATTGATCCTGCGCAAATGATCATAAAATATTAATTAAAGGTATTTAACTTTACCAATAAACTTTCTAAACCTATCTCTTATAGTTATAGGATTGAGTGGAATGGGATCAATTTTAACATTTCCAGAATTGATCTTTGAAATTATTACATATGAATTATCTTTATCATCAATGGCTTTGTTCAATTCATTAACTGTTTCCTCGCCAGAACATTCAATCACATTTTTGCAGCCAGCTCCTAATGCAACATCCTTTAAGGAAGTTTTCTCATCAGTAAATGTTCGTTGATCTCCTGTTGATCCATAAGAACCATTATCAATTATCAATAAAGTATAGTTTGATGGCGCTCTATTACCTATTGTTGCTAGGGTATTCATATTCATTAAAACTGATCCATCACCATCTATACTAATAACGTGTTTATTTTGGGATAGTGACAAGCCTAAGCCAATAGAAGATGATAAGCCCATACTACCTAACATATAAAAAAAATTTGGTTGATCACTAATTTTATATAATTCTTGTGATGGAAGACCTATATTACAAATAACCAAGTTATCTTTAAGAATATTTTGTACCTTATTTAATAAATCAAAACGGTTCATTTATCATCTTTCATTAAATTGAAATCACATAAAATAGCTACTGGTGATTCAACAACTTTGGCATGTTTGCTAAATGTTGAAATTTTATCTAATTCTTTTTCAGAAGAACAATGCAACATAGGTATTCTCAACGTTTGTAAAATATCTTCAGTAATTTTCGCCATTCCACCTTGCGCTCCTACTGGCTCACCAGGTGTACCTCTGTAACTAATTAGAAAAACAACAGGCATTTGATATAATTGTAATAGAGAAACAATTGCATTCACTGAATTTCCAATTCCTGTATTCTGCATCATTATACACGGGAATTTATTTCCTAAATAAGCTCCAGCACAAATACCCATACCTTCTTCCTCTCTTGGTACAGCCGAATAATAAACATCTTTATCATTTTCAAGAATATCAATCATGTTAGCTAATAACTTACAAGGAACACTTAAGTAAAAATCAACTCCACCTTTTTTTAAATTATCGATGATTTTTTTACTGATTTTCATTTATGCGAATGTCTATAGATATAAAATTATAAAACAATAAATTAATTTATTTAAAATCATTTCTTAATTTTATTTTTGTATTTGAATTATAAGTTTCACCTACTTTTAATATAGTTGATGGAAAATTTGGTTGATTAATAGCATCTGGAAAAATTTGCGTCTCTAGACACATACCATATTGTAATCCATAATTTCGATTATGTTTACCATGATATGAATCTTTCATCATATTACCAGTATAAAATTGTATTCCAGGTTGATTAGTCGAGTATTCAACTCCCATACCAGTAATGTTACTGTAGATGGCAGCTATAGATTGATCAATAGAATGATCTTTGAGAACATAATTGTGATCAATACCACCGTCTTCTAAAAAAGATTTATTTATTTCAAATGAATTATTAAGATCATATTTTGTATTAACTACATCAAATAATTTACCAGTAGGAATTGATCCCTCATCAGTTTCACAAATTTGATTAGATGATATTCTTACAACATGGTCAGTAATATTTTTATAATTATCTTTATGGCCATGGAAATTCCAATAGTTATGATTAGTCATATTAACAATAGTATCTTGATCTGTAGTAGCATTAAAAGAAATTAGAATTTCGTTATTATTATTAAGTTCGTAAATAGTTTTACAATTTAAGTTGCCTGGATAATTTTCTTCTAAATGTTTAGACTCATAACTGAGCTCTACTTTTATACTTTGGCTTGTTTTTTTAATATCGGCTATTTTCCAAATCTTTTTATTGAAACCTATGTCTCCACCATGAAGATGATCAGGTTCGGTATTAGAATATAAATTATATTCTTTCCCATTAAGATTAAATTTACTTTGCCCTATTCTATTACAAACTCTTCCAATAATTGAATTGAAATATCCATGAGCTTCCAGGCAATCATCTAAACTACCATAACCTAATAAAACATCCTCTGTTTCAGAAACATTCGAAAAAGTTGGAATACAAACTTCACTCATATAACCACCATAAGTATAAAAACTAAAACTATAATTGTTTGAGTTAATAATATTAACTATGTCAATATCTAAACCTTTATCATTTTGAAGTTTGGTAATTTTATATTCCATTATGTTTTCCTTAATCTTTGAAAATTATTTTTTCTTTGTTGAAGATAAATGATTAATCCGCCTAAAACTATGAAAAACGCACCTGGAAAGAGTTGATCAACTGGCCATTCTGCAAAAAATATCCAACCTAAAATAAGTGCAAAAAATATCTCGATATAATCAAATGGCATAATTTTACTAAGTTCTGCTTTTCTAGCACCATATATTAAAAGTAAAGTTCCAGATCCTCCTGCAATCCCCATTACACAAACTACTAAGAAATCATTTAAACTTTTGAAATTTTCCCACATACCAAAAAACACTACTAACATACATGCAACTATGATTGTCCCTGTTTGACCATACAAGTTGATAAGTGGTGAAGGAACATGATCCTCAAAACTTAAGGATGTTACCCTTGCTAATGAATATCCAAAAGCAGCAAGTATAGGAAGTAATAACATATAATTAAAGTCTGATGACCAAGGTTGCATAATTAAAACGATACCTACAAAACCAGAAATTACTGCACTCATTTTGTACCAACCAAATTTTTCACCTAATAAAGGAATAGCAAGTAGGGTGACCATCATGGGCCCAGTGTATTCCATGGTAGCGACTAAAGCAAAAGGTAAGTAAGCATAAGAAGAATAGAGACATAATTGAGCCAATGCTACAAATACTCCGCGGAATAATCCTAACTTCCATTGCGTTATTTTTATTTTTCTACCATTTCGATGCCAATCATGTGAAAAATATAAAGCGATAACACATGGGATCATTCCAAATAAATTTCTAAAAACAGAAAGTTGAGCTGCTGGATATTCGTTTCGTAAAAACTTTATCGCAATCCCCATACAATCCAATAAAAACAAACCTGAAAGTGATAATATAACAGCTAAAAATAAATTATTTTTCATTAATCATAATCTGTTATTCTAAAATAATTTCTTTTCCAACTTCTTGACTTTTATAAATTCCATCTAAAATTTTCATTACTTGTAGAGAGTGTTCAGCCGGAATAGTAACTGGTTGATCGTTTGCAACAAACTCTGCAAACTCGATACATTCTTTGGCATGAGGTTCAATAGTGTCTTTTAAATTTCCTTCAATTTTTTTAGTTATGTGAGTTTGAGAATTGATATCATTTTTTATAATCTCACAATTAGGCCAATGCAAACCAGCTTCTCTTCCGTATAACCATACCTGCATATCTTCTATTTTATCTTCTGGTAGTTTATGATGAAGCATCCATGATACTTCAAGCATCAAGGTTGCACCATTTTTGAACCTAACAAACGCAG
Source organism: uncultured Alphaproteobacteria bacterium (assembly GCA_902541215.1). GTDB lineage: Bacteria > Pseudomonadota > Alphaproteobacteria > HIMB59 > CACPNW01. The sequence continues at coordinate 9,370 of CACBPV010000011.1, forward strand.
CTGCAAAATCTTCAACGTTCATTGCTTCCTTATCGTACTCTCCATTGTAACTAAAAGAATTTGGCCGCTTTGCTAATTCTGTTTTTGATACACCCGTCACAGAAAGTGGTTCTGGATTGTTCATAAACCAAAGAGTTAAATCTAATACGTGCACCCCTATATCAATACAAGGCCCTCCTCCTGAATTTTCTTTTTTTAAAAAACCAAGTGAGACTGGTAAAAAATTTCTTCTAAGCATCCAAGAACGTGCATGATATATCGAACCAATTGATTTGGATTGATCTTTTATTAATTGAGAATCTTTTCTGAATCTAAAGTGTTGAGCACACATTAATTTTTTTTTCGTTTGATCTCTTACTTCAATCATTTTTTTTATTTGTGAGGCATTTGGAGCTAAGGGTTTTTCACATAAAACATCTTTGCCTGCTTGCATTGCTTTGATTGCTAAATCACAATGATAGTTATTAGGCGCACAAATATCTATTACATCTATATCTGGATCATTAATCATATCTAAGGGATCAAGATATAATTTTTTTATTTGATTTATATTGCCCCAATCTTCAAGAATAGAATTATTTATATCGGAACCTGCTATTAATTCTGCATGTTCTGACATGCGCCAACCAGGTACATGTAACTTTGCAATACCCCCAACGCCAATAATGCCAACTTTTATTTTACTCATATTTATATTTTTTAATTTAGGTATTTATCCATTTTTTTTCTTTTTCTGATTGGTAAATTGATTCCATTATACTACTTCTCAATGCTGCTTCTGTAGGAGTAACTAGATTTTTAGTATTGTTATCAATTAATGAATTGAGAAACAAATCAAATGCATGAGGCAATGTTTCTGGTAAATTTTCTTCTATTCTTTCTATTTTTTTACCTTCCTTATTTTCATTTATAATTAATTGCTCATTCGTTGTTCTTGCGTGAGCTTTCGTTCCACTTACAATAATAGTATAAGGCTGAGCTACATCTATCCATCCCGCAGCAATACTAGCTATCAACCCGCTTTTAAATTTTATTAAAGCTTCTCCACTTTCTTCACAATCTGGATATTGATTATATACTTTTGTAAAGGTTGCGCTCACTGACTCAACATCAGAAAAAAACCATAAAAGAAGATCTAAAACATGTGTTCCTAAATCACCAAAAGCTCCAACGCCTGCAACCTTAGGATCTGTCATCCATTGATAGTTTTTGAAAATATCCCTCATAAGACCATCGTGACAATTAATGAGTCGAATTCTTGAAATTTCGCCAAAATAATTAGCAGCAATTAATTCTTTAAGTTTTATGTAAACAGGATTGCTTCTCATGAAATATCCAGTTTGAAAAATAATATTTGAAGACTCAATAAGATTTGCCATTTCAAAAGAATCTTTTTTTCCTATCCCCAAAGGTTTTTCTATAAAACAGTTTTTTTTATTCTCGGTAATCTGTTTAACTAATTCATAGTGCAAATTAGTTTCTGAACAGACAATAACACCATCTAAATTAGGTTCTTTCAATAAATCAATATAGTTATCATAATTCTTACATTTCAGTTTTTCTGAGTCACTTTTTGACCTGTTCTTGTCTTTGTCCCAAACACCAATACAATTAATTTTAATGTTTGAAATTACCTTAGAAATAAAATTTGGTGTATGAATATGAGAGGTTCCAATAAATGCTATATTTTTCATTACAGTTATAAAAACTACTTATAGAGCACAACACTGATCGACCCAGTGACCTGGTTCAACTTCAATAAGGCCCATTTTTATTTCTCCACCTTTGCAATCTACTCCAGGATTAGGACATCTGGTTCTAAACACACAACCTGGAGGTGGATTTAATGCACTAGGAATTTCTCCCTTTAGTTCTATAGCTTCAGATCTTTTCTCTGGATCAATTGATGGAATAGAAGATAATAGTGCCTTTGTGTAAGAATGTTTTGGATTCTTAAATAATTCTCTTGAGGGTCCCATTTCAACTATGTGCCCTAAATACATAACTGCAACAACATCACATACATGAGCTACTACACTTAAATCATGACTTATGAATAAATAAGTTAAGTTAAGCTCGGTTTGAAGTTGTTTTAAAAGATTTAATATATCTGCTTGTATTGATACATCTAAAGCAGCAACACTTTCGTCTGCTACTATAAATTTTGGATTACTTACTAAGGCTCTTGCAATTGATATTCTTTGTCTTTGTCCTCCAGAAAATGCATGAGGAAATCTTCTTAAATGCTCAATATTTAATCTACATTTTGAAGCAATGTCTCTTACTCTTTCATCAGTTTCTTGTCTTGAGTTTGTTATTTTCATCACTTCTAAAGGCTCTGCAATAATATCCCTCACTGTCATTCTTGGACTTAAAGCAGCATAAGGATCTTGAAAAATTAATTGAGCTTTTTTTCTATATTCTTTTAAATCTTGTTTGTTCATATCTGTTAAATCATAATCTCTTTCATCGTCATGAAAAATAACATTTCCAGAACTAATTTTATTAGCTCCAAGTATTGCTCTACCAAGAGTAGTTTTTCCTGAACCAGATTCACCCACTAAACCAAAAAAAGATCCTTTTTTAATTTTGATATTGATATTGTTTACAGCATGTATTTTTTGTTTTTTTGAAATAAAATTTTCTTGATAATCAAAATTTACTGAAACATTATTTACTGAAATTAAATTATCACCCATTTTGACCACACTTAATTCCACATTGATCAACCCAGTGACCTGGTTCAACTTCAATTAATTTCATTTCTATTTTACCATCTTTTCCTTCTGGATTATGATGGGGGCATCTAGTTCTAAATACACACCCTGTTGGTCTATCTAATGGACTTGGAATATTTCCAGGTATTGGAGATAACGGTGCGTCTAAGTTATTTATATCAGGTAAAGCTTGTAATAGCCCTTTTGTATAAGGATGTTTTGGGTTTTTAAGGATCTCATTTACTGGACCTTTCTCCACTACACTTCCCAAATACATAACCGCTACATGATCAGCTACCTGTGCAATAACACCTAGATCGTGAGTAATAAATATTACTCCCATTTGATATTCTTTAATAATATCTTTAATTAGGTTAATTACTTGAGCTTGAATTGTTACATCTAAAGCAGTTGTTGGCTCATCTGCTAATAAAAGTTTAGGCATTGTTGATAGTGCCATAGCTATCATTGCTCTTTGACGCATTCCCCCAGATAATTCAAATGCATATTGATTAAACCGTTTTTCTGCATCTGCTATGCCTACTCTTTTTAGCATGTTTATGGATATTGATTTTGCTTCCTCTTTATTAATATTTTTATGAATTAGTAATTGCTCAACCATTTGTGCGCCAATTTTTATTGCTGGAGCGAAACTTGCCATAGGCTCTTGAAAAATCATTGATACTTTACCACCTCTTATTTTTTTTAAGTCTTGCTTAGAGGTAAATTGAAGAACATTTTCGTTGTCTAAAATTATTTCTGCGTCTTCATTATAAGAAGTATTACCTGGATTTAATTTCATAATCGATTTAGCAGTCACAGATTTACCTGATCCAGATTCACCAACTATACCAAGTACTTCACCTTGATCTACAGAAAGAGAGATATTTTCAACTGCAGTAATTCTACCTTCATCAGTATCAAATTTTACATCTAAATTTTTTACTTCTAATAAATGACTCATATTATTTTACCTTATGAGGATCAGCTGCATCACGTAATCCATCCCCCACATAGACAAATGTTAAAATTAATACGACTAAGAAAAATACAGGGATAAAATACCATTGATAGTTTAAAAGTACGTCGGCCTTTGTTGCATTTTGTAAAAGTACACCTAGAGAGTTTACTGGTTCTCTCAAACCAAGTCCTATAAAACTTAAAGCTGTTTCAGATAATAACATGTATGGGAAACTAATGACTAAATCGACAATAATATAGCTCGTGAAACTTGGTAACAAGTGTCTTATAATAATGTGAGTAGATGATGCTCCACAAAGTTTTGCAGCAAGAATATATTCTTGGCTTCTTTCACTAAGTAGATGCGTTCTTACTCTTCTAGCAAGTGTTGGCCATGAAATTAATCCAAGTAAACAGGAAATAAAAAAGAACCGTAATTCAGAACTCCATTCTAATGGCGCAAAGGCAGCAAGACACATAAACAGAGGTATTGGCGGAACCGTTCGAATTGCATCAGTAAACATTTGCAATACACTATCAATCCATCCACCATAGTAACCTGATATTCCACCTATAATTAGGGATAGTACAAATGATATAAAAACACCAAGTGTCCCTACAGCTAGTGAAATATAAATTGCACTCAAGGTTCTGCTAAATAAATCTTTTCCTGCCTTATCTGTTCCAAATATATGAATACCACCTTCTTCAACTCCAAATAAATGAGTATTGAATGTAAAACCTGGAATTTTAAAATCTAAAATTTTTCCTGGAAGATTTATATTAAAATCAAAAACTTTATACTCCCAACCTTCAACAAAAAAATAAACATATCTTCTTTTTTCTGTATTAGTTTTATAGACCCATCTAAAATTAGTATCAGCTCCTCTATATTTTGTTAAAGTGTGTAAAAATGGCCTTGGTGAAAAACCATTTTCATCCCAAAACATCGGAACCTGAGGTGCTCCATTTTCATAATCTTTGTCCCGACCATTAATAGTAGGATCATATGGAGATAAAAAATCTGAGAATAGACTACAAACAATCATGAAAAGTAATATTGAACCTGCAATCATTGCCGATCTATTTCCAAAAAAGCGTGTTCTTACTAATTGCATCTGTGTAGCTGTATAATAAGCTTCTTTTTTTTGATTACTAACCTCCACCCATAACTCCTTTTCTTATTCTTGGATCCATTATTGCTAAAATTATATCTGTAACAAAATTAACAAAAACGATTGTTGCTGTAAGTAAAAATATTATTGCTCCAGCTAGTTGCTGATCATTTGATCTAGCCAAAGCTTCTATTAATAAAGCTCCTGCCTCAGTCAAAATTAAAATCAGAGCAACTATTGGAAGTGCACTAAAAATTCTATTTAAATCAAATCCTATAGAATTTATTACAGGTCCTAAAGAATGCTTTGCTGGATATCGCCAAAGCAAACTCATCCCTGATACACCTCTTGCTCTTGCCGCCATTACATATAACTTGTCATTTTCATCTAACATTAAAGCTCTGACAGTTTGCAACGCAAAGGCAGTTGCATTCCATCCTAAAACAAAAATAGGCAGCCATGCTCTACCTAAAAAATCCATTAACTTTGCTGATGACCATGGTTCATTTTCATATTCTTGAGAAAATAATCCTGTCATCGTATCTCCATAATAGATTGTCATAAAAAGCATTATACAAAGTGCTACTAAAAAATTTGGCAATGCTATGCCAAGGTAACTAACAAACTTTAGAGTGTTATCTAATGATGCATATTTTGTCGTGGCTGAAATAATGCCTACGGGTATAGCAATTAAATATGAAAATATTAATGCTACTAAACATATGGTTAGAGATAAAGTAAATCTTCCACTTAATAATTCATTAATATTCATTCTTAGAATACAACTATCACCAAAATCTTGATTGATAACAATGTCAGAAATCCACTTTCCATACCTATAAAGGAATGGTTTATCTAAGCCTAAGCGAATTTTTTCTGCTTCAATATCTTCATAAGTAATTTGAGAGCCCTGAGTATTTTTAAAAGCTAAATATCTTTCAGCACAAGTTCCAGGTACTAATTCCATTAAAGAAAAAACAATGAAACAAACAATTAATAAAGTTACAATAGCTAAAAATGCTCTTGTAAATGTAAACTGAACAAAATTAATCATAGCATGATTTCTCTTAATTGATATTTAAGAATAGTAGAAAAAAGAAAAGCGGCAATAAAAAATTGCCGCTTTTAAGTATATTTATAGTTAACTTATTCGTCTAACCACCACTGAGTAGCTAAATATGGATAAGTTCTATAATATTCATAAGAAGTTGTTTTGAATTGTGTAAAGTTTTTCAAAGCATTTCTATGATATGTTGGGAAAGGTGCTTTTACAGTTCCAATTAACAAAGTTTGCTCTGTTAACATTGTTGTAATTTTTTCACCCCACTCATTTGATTCAGGTGTACCTAAAGCATATGATTGAAATTTATCAATACCATCACTTAAATCGTAAACCCATTGAGGAGGTTCTACACCTTCATCACCGTTACTATCAATGTAAGCTGCCCACAACATTCCTTGCGTATGGTTAAAGTAGTTTCCAAAAGGCGCTTTGAATGTTTCAGGATCACCTGCAATAATTGCTAATGGTTGACCTTTATCCCATGCATGGACATCTAATGCATTTGAAGATTGTGAACCACGATATTCATCAGGAGTTACCTCTTTAAAAGAAGTTTTAACTCCTACATCGTTCCACATACGAGCAACTAACTCAACTTCTACACCACCTATACCTTGAGTAGCATAGTCAATGTTCATAGCAAAAGGGTCTCCATTAGGGAGTTCTCTAAAGCCATCACCGTCAACGTCCTTAAGACCAACTTCATCTAGAAGTGCTTTAGCACCATCTGGATCATATTGAGTCATATACATTTTCATATCTTCACGTACGAAATCAGGAGCTGGTGACATACCTGTGAACTGCTCTACAACACCCATACCATAGTAAGCAACATCGTTAATTTCATTTCTATCTAGAGCAATTGACATTGCTTGACGGAAACGAATATCACCGTAAACTTTACGTTTTTCTAAGTCTGGGTGAGTGACGTTGAAGCTAAATAGTGCTGCGCCACAACCTGGGTTAATTTGAATATTATAGCCTCCAGACTCTGCTCCATCTAATAATTGAGGCGCAGACTCAAGTTGTACAGATTGAGATTTGTAATCAACTTCACCATTAACAAGTTTCAATAATCTTATTTCATTTTCATTGATATATCTCTCATTTTGATAATCAATGTATGGTAATTGATTCCCAGCTGTATCAACTTGGAAAAAGTATGGGTTTGCAGCATATACTCTACCTTCAGTAGTATCTTCAATAGTCATGTAAGCTTCTAAAGAAGGATAAGCAGCATATGGTAAACCATCTACTAACTCTGGATTTCTTAATAACGGAGTTGGAGTATCAGTCCAACCTGAGTTACCATAATAAGCCGCTAAAGCATCCCAGCCATCTGCGAAACCTAAAGCTTGTGCATTCGCATCAGCATTTGAATCAATTTCCGGATGGAATTGTTCTAGGAAATGTGACGGCATAAAAGCTTGGTTATAAGATGTAGCTAAAGTAGCAAGTAAACCAGGAAACGGAGATGGTAAGTTAAATCTTACTGTTTGATCATCAATTACATCAACAGTCATTGGCTCACCACCAACTAATAGATATGGATATGGTTTTTCACGAATTTTTGGATTCATCATCAAGTCTTCGTACCAAAACTCTACATCTCTAGCTACAAAAGGTTCACCATTTGACCACTTGTGACCTTTACGTAACATGAATGTTAAAGTAGTAAAATCATCATTCCATTCATAATCTTTTGCAACATTTGGAACTACAGTTGACAAGTCATCAGCAAAACGAACTAAGTTAACATGTCGAGTAGAAAGCATATCTGAAGTACCAGCTTCAGTTGCATTAGATAAGAAGTTAATAGTGTTTCCATATTTACCAATTGATTCATATGGCACTACAACAAGTGGTTCATCAGGTAATCTATCCTCAACCGGAGGTAGGCTTCCTGGGTTCCCTTGAATTGTTGCATTAATACTAGCAATACTTGGGTTCTCTGAAAACTTCATCGTACAACTAGCTGCACTTTCGTATTCTGATAACTCATATTGCTGTGGATATTTTCCGCCGGTATATGCATCGCTCATGGTTGAGCCTACGCAATGACCGCCTGCAAAAGAGCTTCCACTCCATACAAACATTGCGGAAGAAAATACCAATGCTACGAGTATTTTTTTTAACATATATTTTCTCCTATAAGATAAATTTATCGTATGTATTTTTTTTATACAAATTTAAGTTTTTAGCAAAAATAATTGACAAATTTATTACGTTTTTTTCAAAAAATTGTGTATTTCTTTTCAATTACTTTAGTATTTAGTAGAATATGAAGAAAATCAAAAAATCTGTACTTTTTATATGTGCTGATCAGTGGCGCTTCGATTGCTTTAGTTTTTTAAATCATGAATATGCTCTCACTCCTAATTTGGATAAATTAGCAAAAAAAAGTGTTATTTTTAAATCACACTTTGCAGGTATTGTTCCATGTGGTCCATCTAGAACTACTATGCTTACAGGTTTATATCCATTTATACATCGTTCAGTATATAATGGTGCTCCTCTTGATAAAAGATTTACAAATATAGCTAAAGAAGTTCGTAAACTAAATTATAATCCAAGACTTTACGGATACACTGATACCTCTTGGGATCCAAGATATTTGGATCCAAAAGATAAAAAAAATTTTACTTACGAATCACCAATGGAAGGGTTTGATGATGGTTGTGTTTTACCAGGAGGAAAACCAGAACCCTGGGCTAAACATCTTAATCAAAATGGTTTTGAAATTAATAAAGCAGAAGATTTGTACAAAGGAAGAAAGCCTAAAGATGATCAAGCGTATATTTATGAACCATATTATATTCCAACTGAATTTTCAGACACTGCATTTTTAGCAGACAAAGTTGTTTACGATTTAAAAAAAGTCAAAGATCCATTTTTTATGCATGTATCTTTTTTAAAACCACATCCACCCTTTCATGTAGCTGATCCATGGTTTAGTAAATTTAATCCAGATAATATTAAATTACCTCAAAATGATATTTCACTGAAAGAATTATCAAAAAAACATCCACTACTTGAAGAGTTATGTAAAAAATTTTTATTAAAAGAAAATTATTCTGAAATTAATTATGATCTTTTAAAAGATCAAGATATCAAAAATATTATGAGTGTCTATTTTGCTATGTGCGCTGAAGTTGATTTTAATATTGGTAAAATTTTGAATGCTCTTAAAGAATCAGGGCAAGAAGAGAATACAATGATAATATTTACTAGTGATCATGGAGAGATGTTAAATGAAAATAATTTATGGGGGAAATTAGGTTGGTGGGACTCTTCTTATAGAATTCCATTATTTATTTATGTGCCTCAAAACAATCCAAAAGAAATTAACCATTTAACAGAATCTGTAGATGTTGCTCCTACAATTTTAGAATGGCTTGGTGGTGACATACCTATTGATTGGAATGGTCAATCACTTATGCAAAATATCAATCATAAATACGAAAAATCACCTAAAAAAGAATATGTTGTTTTTGATTTTGATTTTAGAGAGAGTACTTCATTTGTTAAAGATAAAAAATTAGCACCCGAACAATGTAATCTATCGGTCATTAGAAATAATAAATGGAAATATGTTCATTTTCCTTCATTGCCATGTTTATTATTTGATTTAGAAAAAGATCCTGAGGAAATAAATGATCTATCAGACTTAAGAGAATTTCAAGATATAAAACATGAACTAGTATCAAAATTGTTAAGTCACCGCATGATTCATCAGGAGCGACAATTATCAAACACTAAACTTTCCAGTTCAGGTGTTAATATAAATTCTGGACCATTTAGCAGGAAAATGGAATAATAAATATATGCTAACGACTGTTATAGGCGCCTATCCAAAACCAAGCTACTTAAAAATAACTGATTGGTTTAATGCTTCTGGTGGTACAGATACAGAATATCCAACTAAATTTTACGAAGATGAAATAAAGAAAATGGGCGATAATGTTGAAGAGTTATTTAATAAAGCTACAAAAGAAATAATTAGTGATCAGGAAGAATGCGGTATTGATATCCTAACCGATGGTGAAGTTAGAAGAGAAAATTATATTCACTATCATTGTAGATATTTAGAAGGAATTGATTTTGCAAATCTCACAGAAAAAGTTGCTAGGACAGGGAATTATAAATGCTGGTTACCAACAATAACTTCAAAAGTTAAAGCAAAAGAATCTTTTTTAGTTGAAGAATGGAAAAAAAATCAGAGTTTAACAAATAATGATTTAAAAATTACTATTCCTGGACCAATGACTATAACAGACACCATAGCAAATACATTTTATGATTCAGATGAACATATGGGTGAAGACTTAGCTGATGCTATTAATGTAGAAATTAAAAGATTAGTTGATGCAGGATGTAAATATATTCAAGTCGATGAACCATTGTTTGCTAGAAAACCTGAAAATGCTCTTAATTTTGGAATCAAAAACCTAGAAAGATGTTTTAAGGATATAAATAATCAAAGTATTGAAAAAATTACTCATATTTGTTGTGGCTATCCTGATAAATTAGATGCAGTAGATTATCCAAAAGCCCCTTTAGATTCTTACAGTAAAATTAGTACAGCTTTAGATGAAACAATTATAGATACAGTTTCTATAGAAGATGCTCATCGATATAATGATTTAAATTTTTTAAAAAATTTTAAACAAACAAAAGTCATTTTTGGTTTAGTAAAAATAGCAAGCTCTCAAGTTGAGACTAAAGAAGAAATTGTCTCAAGAATAAATGATGTATTAAAGTTTATTGATAAGGAACAATTAATTGTTGCTCCTGATTGTGGGCTTGGTCACTTACCTCGAGATTTGGCAAAAATAAAATTAAAGATAATGGTAGAGGCTTCTAATAGTTTTTAGTGTACTAAAGTTTCTGGATTAGCATAATCATAATTTAAATCTTCGGCAATAGCTTTATATGTAACGGCACCTTTAAAAATATTTAAACCATTCATAAAATTTTTATCATTTTTCAACGCATCTTTAAAACCATTAGAAGCTAAGTTTTGAATAAATGGCAAAGTGACTGCATTTAAAGCAAGAGTGGAGGTTCTAGGAACTCCCCCTGGCATATTTGCAACACAATAATGAACAACATCATCAACAACATATGTAGGGTTTGCATGAGTTGTTGGTTTACTAGTTTCAACGCAACCACCTTGATCAATTGCAACATCAACAATTACAGATCCACTTTTCATTTCTTTGATCATGTCCTTAGTTATAATCTTTGGAGCATTAGAGCCTGGAACAAGCACACCACCAATTAGTAAATCACATTCAGAAATATAATCTTTTAGATTTATTTTATCACTGTGTAGTGGTTCTATTCTATCACCAAATTTTTCTTGTAATTCTTCTAATCTTTTTTCTGATTTATCAACGATGAAAACTTTTGCTTGCATGCCTGTAGCAATTATTGCTGCATTTTCACCTACAACACCTCCACCTAAAATTAAGACATTTCCAGGTTGAACCCCGGGCGCACCCCCTAAGAGTAAACCACTTCCACCCTTATGTTTTTCAAGTGAATACGCACCAGCTTGAATCGACATTCTACCGGCTACAGCACTCATAGGTGCAAGAAGTGGTAATTTATTATTATGATCACTTACTGTTTCATAAGCTATACAAATTGAATTTGAATCAATTAAACCCTTTGTCAATTCTGGAGCTGCTGAAAGATGTAAGTAAGTAAACAAAATTTGGTTTTCTCTTATCATTGATACTTCATTCATTAGAGGTTCTTTTACTTTTACAATCATTTCAGAATCATTGAAAATATCTTCAGCTGAATTTACAATTTTTGCACCTGATAATTCATAATCACTATTTGAAAATCCAGCGCCAATACCGGCATCTTTTTGAATTAGTACTGTATGTTTATTCTTTACTAATTCTTTAACACTTTGCGGAGTAAGCCCAACCCTAGACTCCTGAGCTTTAATCTCAGAGGGAACACCTATTTTCATTATCTGTCATGCATATAGTTTGAGATACCTGTTCTCAATTTTTCAATTATCTCATCAATATGTTTTTTTTCACAAGTAAATGGAGGTGCAACAATTAAACAATCACCTGTTGCTTTCAAGCTTAAGCCTGCTTCAAATAATTTTTTAAAACAAGCATATCCAGCTTTGCCTAAACGCTCATCCATTTTAATATCAATTCCTCCCATCATTCCATATCCTCTTATATCAGTAATGATATCTAAGTCTTTCAAAGTAAATAAACCATCTAAGAAATATGGAGACATATCTTTTGCTCTATTAAATAAATCTTCTTTCTCGATTATATCTTGCATTGCTAAACCTGCTGCCATTGAAACAGGTATAGCAGAATAAGTATAACCATGAAAAAATTCTATAGCTCCTGTAGGTGAAGCATCAACAATAGTGTCATAGATATGATCACGTGAAGCTACTGCTCCTAAAGGTACAACACCATTAGTAATTGCTTTAGCCATTGTCATGATATCTGGACAAACATCAAAAGCTTGAGCTGCAAATGGGGCGCCCATTCTTCCCCAGCCAGTAATAACTTCATCAAAAATTAAAAGAATTCCGTGTTTGTCACAAATTTCTCTTAGTCTTTTTAAATATCCTTTTGGCGGAACTAAAGTTCCTGTTGATCCTGCTACTGGCTCAACAATACATGCAGCAATATTTTCAGCACCTATGTTACCAGCAATCCTTTCAAGATCATCTGCTAGATCAGCACCTGTTTCAGGTTCCCCCTTTACAAATAAATTTTCAGGTAGATGAGTATGTCTTAGATGATGTACATTTGGCATGAGAATATTTGAGAAAGTTTTTCTATTAGCAATCATTCCGCCAACAGAAATTCCTCCAATATTCATTCCATGATAACCTCTTTCTCTTCCTACTATGTGAGATCTATGACCTTCTCCTTTTGCTTTAAAATATGCTATGGCTGTCTTAATTGCTGTTTCTACAGCTGATGAACCACAAATAGTAAAAAATATTTTATTTAAATCTTCGGGCGTATGTTTTGAAACTTTTCTAGCTAAATCAAATGAACCACCAAAACCTTGTTGAAATGGTTGAACATAATCTAATTGCTCTAATTGTTTAGATACTGCTTCTCTTATTTCTGGTCTTGAATGACCCGCTGGACTACAAAATAATCCTGAGCTAGCATCAATTAATTTATTTCCATAATGATCAGTATAATAAACACCTTCTGCCTTAACCATTAATCTTGGACTATTTTTATAGTCTCTATTAGATGTAAATGGCATCCAATGTTCTTCTAATGAATTAGGTATTTCAGTTCTTTTTTCTAAGTCCATTTTTTTTCTTAATAGAAATTGAGTATATGAAATTATCGATAAATCAAAGAATATTTCTTACAAAATAAAGAAATATCATAGGAAAAATTGTAGCAGTGGTATAGAGAGAATACCAAATATGAGCACATTACCAGAAGACCTTAAAAGTAAAGCTTTAGAGACTCCCAACATACCAGCAGTAGTTGTGTGCCCCAATCAAGAAAGCATATTATCAGCTGTAATTGAAGGTAAAAATATGAACCTCATCGATCCAACTTTAATTGGAAATAAAAGTTTAATTGCTGAAACAGCGAAAAAATTAAGTTTGGATATTTCTAATTTTAATATTGTAGAGGCTAAAGATGAAGAGGATAGTGCTTCAATTGCTTGCCAAATTTCTAATGAAAATAAAAGTAAAATCATAATTAAAGGGAATCTTCATACTGATATTTTAATGCGCTCTTATTTAAAAAAAGAATTTAATTTACTTGATGGTAAAAGATTAAGTCATATTTGGCATATGACTTCATCGCAGCTTAAAAAACCTCTTTTTATTACAGATGGCGCCTTAAATGTTTTACCAAGAGTTGATATAAAATTACAAATTCTTAAAAATGCTGTTCAATTTTGTAATAAATTAAATATTAGTAAACCAAAAGTTGCAATTTTATCAGGCACAGAAGATCCAATTGACAGTATGCCAAGTTCAGTTGATGCCAAAAAAGTTATGGAACTTGCGTTAGAAGAAAAAATTAATGCTTTTATTCATGGACCGCTTGCTTTTGATAATGCTGTTTCTGAGGATGCAGCTAAAATAAAAGGAATCAATAATGATGTTGCTGGTGATGCTGATGTATTATTAGTACCTAATTTAGAAACTGGAAATTCTTTGTCTAAAATAATGGTTTATTTTATGAATGCTTGTGCGGCAGGAATAGTAATTGGTGGTAAAGTACCAGTTGTAGTCCCTAGCAGAGCAGATAGTAAAAATTCTAAACTTGCATCAATTATGGCAGCTGTAGTTGCTACAAATAAGTAATTAGAAAATAAATTTTAGCTCGAATGCTTTTAAGACATTACTTCTTAATTTTAATAATCACTTTTTTATTTGGAAGTGCCTACCCTGTTCAGAAAGTTATTTTTAATGAAAATGTACCCCCATTATTAATGGGAAGTTTAAGAATGTTAGTAGTTTTCATATGCCTTTTGCCTTTTTGGCGATTTAGAATTCCTGAAAAAAAATACTGGTTACCACTTCTCTTTTTTTCAATTACTATGGGTTTTTTGGCAAATGTTTTTATGACATTATCTTTAAATGAAGCAAACATAGTTTCTCCGATAATTATTGGTTCTCAACTGGCTGTACCATTTGCAATACTATTAAGCTCATTTTTTTTAAAAGAAAAAGTAAGTATTAAAAAATGGATACTTATATTTATTTCTTTTTTTGGAATTATTTTATTGGGCTTTGATCCATTAATAAGAAATGAAATTTTTGCATTATTCTTAATTACGTTAATGGCATTCTTCTATGCTAGTGCACAAGTATTTTCTAGGTACCTAAAAGATTTAGAAGTCACTCTCACAAATGCAGTAATGGGACTAGTTGGATTTGTATTACTAATTATTTCATCTTCAATATTTGAAGGACAAACAATAAATGAAATAAAAAATATTAGTTTTCAGTCATGGTTATTAATATTGCATTCAGGCATCTTTGTTTCAATCGCTGCTCACATGTCGATGTTCTATTTATATAGGATGTATCCTGTTAATAGAGTATTTCCATTTTATGCTTTATTTCCTGTATTTGGTGTTTTGTTAACATTTATAATTTTTTATGAAATACCAACTTTAATTACTTTTATTGGTGGTATGATTGTAATAGTAGCAACTTATTTTATAAATAAAGAAAATTAATTTTTGATTATTTAGCTATCCACCCTCCATCAATTACTAGGGATGAACCAGTCATCATTGATGCTGCATCTGAAGCAAGATACACTACTGCACTAGCAATATCACTTTCTGTTGCTATTTTTCCTAAAGGTATGTTTTCAATAACAGATTTTTTAAAACTTTTATCTTTGAAAAATTTTTTGACCATTGGGGTTTCCACAAATGTAGGACAAACAGAATTAACTCTAATGTTGTGCTTAGCCAAATCAATAGCCATCCCTTTGGTAAGACCTTCAACACCAAACTTAGTCATATTATAAACACTTCTAAGAGGGGCTCCTACTTTACCTAACTGAGAAGAGATATTTATTATTGATCCACCAATTTTTTTTCTATTTTTTGATTTAAGCATAACTTTTGTAGCTAATTGAGCAATATCGAATGATGCTTTAATATTAAGATCAACCACTTCACTCATATCTTTTCTTTTAATTTTGGTGAAATATTCAGGTCTATTTGTTCCAGCATTGTTTACTAATATGTCTAATTTATTAATTTCAGAAAATATTTTTTTTATTTCTTTTAAATTAGTTACATCACACACATAATAACTACATTTCTTTTTGAGTTTTTTAATTTTGCTTTGAACAATTAAAAGATCTTTCTCTGTACGACTAAGAATTATTACATTTGCGCCTGCTTCTGCTAATGCTATAGCACATGCTTTACCTATCCCTTTGCCTGACCCTGTCACAAGAGCAGTCTTATTTTTTACATTAAAATTTTTTAGAAACATTTGATCTGATTATTTATAATGAAAAAATAGATTGATCTAATAAATTCATTTTTTTAATACACATTTGAAAACTATCTTCTAAATGGTAATCACCTGGGAACCCAATACATTTAATTCCAGCGTTTACAGCAGAATTACTACTTTCTTCAGTATCCTCTATTGCAAGACAATCTTCTTGCTGTAAATTTAATTTATCTAATGTGACTTTGTATATTTCTGGATGTGGTTTTTCATTTTTAACAAATGATTTATTACCAATGAATTCAAATTCTTCTTTTGAAATTTGACCAGAAAGACTTTCAAATACTGCATCGACATTATTTAAAGTTGTAGAAGTTGAGAAAGCAAGTTTAATATTATTATCTTTTGTATACTTAATTATTTCACCAACGCTCTTTCTTAATTTTTGTTTATTCTGAATAATGTAAGAGCTAAAGATTTCTGTTTTTCTATTTCTAATTTGTGAAGCATTTACATTAGTATTATTTTTTTCAGCAAAATCTTCTACCCTTTTTGTCCCGCCAGATTTTTTTAACAAAATTTTATAATCTTGCTCATCCCAATACCAATCAAGTCCAGCTTCTTTAAAAGCTTCATTAAATGAGTTACGTTGAATGTTAGAAGACTCAATTAGTGTCCCGATAGATCCAAATATAAGTGCTTTATATTTCATAAGATTAGAAATTTATTATTAACCTTTTACTGCTCCAGCAGTTAAACCACTTATTAATTGTCTTTGGAAAAACATGATTATCATAAAAAGTGGCGCAGTTGCTGAAACAACACTTGAGACTGCCCACATATAATTTCCACTATGTTCAATTGTGCCCAAATAAGCATTAATTTTAGGAACCATAGTATAATTCTGCTGATTTAAAAGAAGTGAAGTAACTGTAAAATCATTATAGGCTAACATCATACTGAATAAACCTGCTGTAACAACTCCAGGCCACATAACAGGCATTATAACAAAGCGAAACGCTTGAAAATATGAACAGCCATCAATTAGTGCACTTTCATCTAACTCTTTAGGAACTGTTTTAAAGAAGGAATAAAGTAACCATAATGTAAAGGGTTGATTGATTGCAACTAAAACAATTATGGTAGTTGGAAGTATGCCCCAAACGTTCAATTGGAAGAAAGGAAACAGATAACCTGAAACCAATGTTATGTGTGGCATCGCTCTAAAAATCAAGGCAGCTATTAAAATCCAAAAAGTATATTTATATGTCGATCTAGACAAGGCATAAGCACCTAATGTTCCTAAAAATAAAGAGATCGTAACAACTGAAACAGTGATAATAATTGTATTCATTGTTGCTTTCCAAAATTCACCTTCAGTCCAAGACTCTACATATGCCTTAACTGTAGAAGTATCTCCTGTTTCTATCAAAGTATTAACTCCTGTGACTGCAAACATCCAATCAGCTCTTGAGAAAAAGTCGGCTTTTACTTTAAATGATCCCCAAAAAGTCCATATAAAAGGAAACACAGAAATAATTAACCAAGCAAGAATAAAAAAACTATTTATTAAAATTAGTTGTTTTGAGTATCTGTTAATTTTTGATTCCATATTATCTTTCTGTCCTAAATTCTCTCCATGTTCTTATAAGTACTGGTGTTAATAGAATTGCTACACCAATAATAGTTAACATAGATGTTGCTCCTGCAGACCCAAATAACATTTTGTTTTCACTTCTTAAGTCGTTATAAATCATCCAAGAAAGTGATTGGGCAACTCCTTCAGCAGCGAACCCAATTATTGGCTCAAGAACCCTAAAATTATCCATTAGACAAATTAATATAATAAATGTTGCTACCGGATAAAGATGTGGAATAACAATGTGTCTGACTCTTTCATATCTTGAGGCGCCATCTATGATCGCTGCTTCAATTGGATCTTGAGGAACAGTTTGTAATGCAGCATAAAAGACAACAAAAGCAAATGGTGTATTGTGCCAGATCCCATAAATAATCAGAGTAATCCAAGTCAATTGACTTGAAGACTTTAGAGATAGATTTGGATCATCAAATAAGAATTGAATGAATGAACCTAATATTCCTTTAGCATCTATCATCCAAAATAAAACGAGAGACCCAATCAATGGTGTTACAATCATAGGCAGTATAACACCAAAAATGGTTGGGCCTTTTAAGCTTTTTGTAATTGTATTTACACTTAAAGCAACAATGAAACCTAAAACTACAACTGGTGGCGTAACTGCAAAACAAAATGTAAGTGTAAATAAAAGTGCTTTGTAAAAAGGTAAATTTAGTAAGATATCTGTAAACTCAGCTATCGATGAGGAATTAGTCCAAGCCTCTTTAATTTCATCAAAAGCTAAATGATTTCTATCGCCGTATGTTCCTAAACCATTAAATCTTCCAAGAGGTTGTTCTTCTTGTAATTTTGTAGTGGCCTCAATATCTACTTTAGTTTCAGTTTTACATCCAAATGGATCGCATTTTTCTACTTCCATTAAAATTTGTTCAGGTTCAATGTGAAGAGATTGAAAAAAACTAGAAATAATTGGAAGGCCAATAAATAATAGCATTGCCAATCCACTTGGAAAGAAGAACCAAAAAAATGTTCTGTGGGGCATCTATTTCTTGCTAAAAAAAAAGTGGAACATAATAATGTTCCACTTTATCATAAATAATTATACGGTTTATAGAAAACCTTGCTCAGTAGCTTTTGCTACATAAGCAGCTTCTACATCCGCTAATGCTTTTTCAGCAGACTCATTTCCTTGAAGGAATTCAACAAGTTCTGTACTCAAAGCACCATGTAATAGACTCATGTATGGTAAGCTAGGATAAGGTGTTGCACCTCTGTTAGCAGCATCAACAACTGGTCCTGCTGTATCTCCAGGCGAATAACCATCAATCAACCAAATTGTTGCATTTGGATTAGCATTTGCCATTTCTGTTGAAGTTGCTGCACCTAAAAGAGCTCTAAAAGATGCTTCTGCATTTTCATCAGAAGTATTTGTTGCAATTCCAAATCCATCCCACCATAGGGTTGTTGCTGGTTTACTTCCACCACCGACAGATGGAGAAGGAGCTAATCTAGTATCAGCTTTAATTGCTTGATCACCTTCATCATCTAACAATGAAGCTGCACCTGAATTCCAGATATGCATTAATGCCACATTACCAGACTCCCATTCTTCTTTAACTGCATTTGTATCTTGAGTTAAGAAATCAGGGTTACTTACTTCTGTTAATCTTTTAAGCATGTTAAGAGCAGCTACACCTTTAGCGTTATTTACACTAACTTCAGCTGTTCCAGTTTTAAAGAAATCACCTCCATGACCAAGGTACATATTTACGAACTCTTGACCTAAGTTCCATCCAGATTTAAAAGCACCAGCATATGGGTTAGCCATTTTACCAGAAGCTTTAATTTTTTCAGCAGCTGCAATTACTTCTTCATATGTTGAAGGAACTGCGATACCTAAATCATTAAGAATACTTTCTCTATACCAAAGATGCTGAGCATTAGCCATGAAAGCTATTGCATAGATCTTTCCATCAATCACGATTTTTTGATTGTCTTGTAATGCACTTCCGTATTTAGCAACTAAATCATCAAGTGGACGAATTAAGTCATCATTCATTAAAGTTGTAATTGAACCATTAGTTACAAGTTTAGCAGAGAATTCAGCTGGGTTAGCTGATAGGGCTGCAACTTGTAATTTATTATGATCAACAGAATGAGTTACAGAAAAATCTGCACTAGGTCCTGCACAACTTTTTACTTCATCCATGAAAATTCTGTATGTTGTAAATTCGTTTGCTAGAATCTTTATTGATCCATCTGTTACTCCACAAGGTGAATGCCCGCCGGCATATGCACTTGTGCTAACAAATGTGAACAATAGAGCTATTAATAGTTTTTTCATATATTTCCCCTTATTAATAAAGTGTGAAATTCACATTTAAGTATAAATCCTTTATATTGGTATTAAAAAATAATGCAATAATATGAATTGATATTCAAGATTTTGAATATTGAAATGGGGGGATAATTCATGAGTTTTAAAAAGACTGCGACATCACAGGACGTAGCAAAATTAGCAGGAGTATCCCAATCAGCAGTTTCCAGGTGTTTTACTAAAGGTGCAAGCATTTCTAGCAGGACAAAGTTGAGAGTCTTGGAAGCAGCTAGAAAATTAAAATATAAAGCACCTAATATATCTTCTAATTCAGTATCTAATGATGATAGCGGATTAGTGGCTGTCATTTTACCTTACGTTACAAGCAGATATTATCCAGAAGTTTTAATTGAGTTACATGAAGCACTTAGGAATGGAGGCTTTAGAATTTTATTAATTACGACTGATGATGGTGAAGAATTAGATGAAAAATTAATACAGCCATACTTAAAAGAAAAACTTATTGCAATAATATCAGCCACAAAACCTACTGAAAAATTTGTTGAAGACTGCAATCAAAAAAGAATACAGTTTATTGCCTATAATAGAAGTTGGAATATACCAACAATAAGTTCCGTTGCGTGTGATCATCGTAATGGAGGAGAAATAGTTGCAGAATATTTTACAAAGAAAAACCATAAAAATATTGGCCTCATTGAAGGGCCAAAAGGATCTTTTGTTAGCGATGAGCGATGCAAAGGTTTTAAAAATTATCTTAAAAATAATAAAAAAATTAAATTAAATATTGAAAAAGGTTTTTTTACTTATGAAGGTGGATATCAAGCAACTGAAAAAATTTTTAATAAAAACATAAGTGCAATATTTTGCGCTGATGACACAATGGCATTTGGTTGTTTAGATTATATTAAAAAAAATACTTCATTAAAAACACCTTCTCAATTAGAAATTATTGGTTATGACGATATATCTATGTCATCTTGGGAATCATATAACCTGACAACTGTCAGACAGCCTATTAGACAAATGTCAAAACTAGCAACTCAATTAGTAAATGAATTTATTAAGGATCCAGATTTTGAACCTATAAATCATATTGTACAGGGAAGACTTATAAAAAGAAAAACTACAAAATAATTTACTTAAATTTTAATCCCATCTGTTCGAAAACACCATGATTATCTACCATAACGTAATTATCTAAAAACTTTCCGTCTTTAATGGTCCAAAAATCTGAAAATTGCATTTTGATAGATTTGCCTGTTGGCTCTACTCCAAGATATGTTCCACTATGTGTGCCTGTTAGAAATCCCGTTGCACTAATCCACTCACCTTCAGCAACCACAATATCATTTTTTACATGATAATCTGGAAATGCTTCATAGAAAGGTTTTAGAACTTTATATTTAAAATTATCTATACCATGGATATCACCAAAACCTGGAGGACCATGCCAGACCATATCATCATGCCAGTACTTGTGTTGTGCTTCTAGATCTTGAGCATTAAGTGCATCATACATATCAGCTAATAATTTTTTACTTTCATCTAAAGTCATTTTTTATCTCCTAAAATTTGCATTAGAATTGCAAGCTCATTAAAACCAGTCCACTCTTTAATAATTTTATTATTTTTAATTTCCCATTGAGTGATTCCCCACAAATACACTTCTCTATTAGATGCTTGCCCATATGAACCATTCCCTTTATGCGTTCCTAATGCGCCCCAACGAACCGATACTAAATAGCCGTCTTTTGTATTTCCCATCCAGTATAAATCTTCAATACTAAGTGCAAGATCAGGAAACGAAGCTAAAAGTGAAATTATAAATTTTCTTAATTGCAAAACTCCTTTAAATTTACGACCAGTTGAACCTTCAAATTCTACCTTACTCGAGTATGCTTTATTTATTGCAGAAAAGTTTCGTCTATTCCAAATTGTATCATAAACTGCATGAACAAACTCTCTTACATTTGTAATTTTATCTGGAATATCAAAACTAATTGGTTTTAATTTAGTAATATTTCTTGTTGGTTTAGAATTTTTAAAATGAGGGGCATATGGTCCTGCAATTCCCTCATCAACAAGTTGCTTGGCAATCTGATTTAAATCTAATCCGAGTTGTTTAATTAAACCTGCTGTATCGTAGACAACATTCTCGTAATAAATTTCATTATTTTTGGCTACACAATTAGCAATACAAAATAATCTTACTTTTTTACCAGTTGGTTTGGAAAATTTGCTAAATCCCCTATTTGTTCCAGTAATAATTGTTCTATGCGAAGTATGAAAACTCGCATTTTCATCTCCTGCCCAAATAACTTCATCTGCAAATAATCGAATATCTGGAAAGGCGTTGTTTGTGTGTACAGTATCAGCTACTATTTTTTCAGATCCAGATTGTAAACCAAATTCATCCCAAACTCTGCAATCTTTACTGTAGGTGTCATAGATGTAGCCAATATTTTTTTCTTCCCAGATTTGATATGTAATCCTTACAATATAATCGATTATATTTTTATACTGATCCTCAAACCCCTTCATTGATTGATGTTTAAGTTTTTTTGGTTTTGGATTTAATGACTTAGCCGTTCCTCCACCACCGTATGCTTTTAATGAAATATCATAACTCTTAGGCATATGATGATCTTGAAGGGCTTCTGGTCTTTTATCTGTAATTTTATTAAATTTCATAATTTGTATTTGTAATGAGATACATTTAAAAATATTTCAAAGCAATGAAATTTTATTCAAAAAAATGAATATTGTCTTTTTTAGTTTATTAATATAATCAAAATGGAATGACTGATCTCCAAGCAGAAAAAAAATTAGTATTAGATTATTTCAATGAAATAGATCGTTGCAACATTGATTCATTATCTGAAGTTATATCCAAATACTCATCAGAAGAATTTAGTATGAAATGTACCCACCCATTCAACGAACTAGGTAGTATAGATCTTGTTGCTAATAATCTTTGGAAGCCAATTAAAGATTCATTTTCACCTATACAACGTCGATTAGATATATTTTATGCTGGGATAAATTCATTAGATAAAAATAAAGGGAAATGGATCTCCAGCATGGGTCATTTCATGGGTGTTTTCAATAAATCGTTTGTAGGCCTTAAACCAAATTATAAATCTACTTTATTAAGATTTGCTGAATTTTATAAAGTGGAGAATAATAAAATTACTGAAGGAGCAATTTTTTTAGATGTAATGAATTTAATGCAGCAACTAGGTCTTTCTATAATTCCTGAGTCTACAGGTCTCGTTTGTGTAACACCAGGACCAATGAATCATAAAGGTTTAAAATTTGATATTTCTAATGAAATTGAAAGTCAAAAAACATTGGATTTAATTCATAGAATGCGCGATCGACTTGTTAAAGGATCCAAAATGCAATCTTATAAAGAAGAATTAGAATTAGATTGGCATAATGACATGATTTGGTGGGGACCAGGAGGTATAGGGGCTTCATATACTATTGATGGTTATCAAAAAGGTCACACAAAACCATTTCAAGATAGTTTAGAGTTTGTTCGTTTCAATGGACACATACTTAGTAGCTCTGAAGATGATCTTGGAGGTTGGTTTGGTTGGCCAAATTTAATTATGAAACCTAAAGGAGAATATTTAGGATTAACAAATGCAAGTGATATTGAATCAGAAATGAGAGTTGTAGATTTATATCGAAGAGATGGAGATAAACTAGCTGAAAACTGGATCTTTATTGATCATTTACATTTTTTAAAAAAACTAGGAGTGGATCTTTTAGAAAGAGCAAAATTTTTAAATCAGTGATTAGATAACTTTTGAGGCAAGTTTAGTACCCTCAACTAATGCATGAAGCTTTTCATAACAAATTTTTTCATCAATTTTTCCAAAACCAGCAAATGTACTAAAACCACAATCTGTCCCTGCCATTAATTGATCTTTCGGAATGACCGTAGAAAACTGAATTAATCTATCTGCAACAACTTCTGGATGTTCAACAAAATTAGAGGTTGAGTCGATTACGCCAGGTACTAAGACTTTATCTTTTGGTAACTTTATATCTTGAAAAACTTTCCATTCATGTGCGTGCCTAGGATTAGAAGATTCAATGAGAAAGTATTTTACCTTTGATTTCAAAATTATAGGTAATATTTTCTCTAGAGCAATATCGTGTGTGTGGGGTCCCTCATAATTGCCCCAACATATATGCATTCTAGTTTGCTCAACATCTACATTAGATAATGCTGAGTTTAGGCATTCAATTTGTAGTTCTGCACGTTTAATAAACTCATCTTCAGATAAATTTTTAAAATTCATATGTCTTGCCAAAGCAAGGTCTGGGCAATCTAATTGAACTTGGATATCTGATTTTGTTATTAGCTCATATTCTTTAGCCATTATATTAGATAATTTATCCAAATATTCATCTTCGGTACTATAAAATTTGTTTGGCATAAAAACATTTATGACGCCAGGTGATGCTGAGTTCATAAATGCATGTCGGTGATTAAGTTTATTAAGTGAATTTTTAAAATTATTTATATCCTGTAAAAGAGACATTTCATCTTTTACTTTTAATTCGTTTGTACAACATGGTCTGGTATAAGTTGGCGTGCCACCACTTTTAGCAATCTTTTCTTTGTATTCTGGAAAATCATCAAGATCAGCAGGTGCTCTTCTTTCGCTTTCACCTGAGAACCCATCAATTCTGTCTTTAATATATGTAGCGTAGCTAATTTTACTCATCTCCCCATCACTGACAAAATCAATTCCAACATCAAGTTGACTCTTAACAACACCTTCCACGTTATTTTTTAATACTTCATCAAAACTACTTTGACTAAATTTCTCTCCTTTATCTTTTGCAAATAAAAATTCTGAAAGTTCTTTTGATCTAGGAAGGCTTCCAACATGTGTTGTTAAAATATTAGACATTAAATTAACCTGTTTTTAATAAAATCTGTTTCCAGATCATAGTTTCATCATAGAGAACCCATTCATTTTTAATACCTCTTTCTCCAAATTCAACATGATTAATACCCATTATATAAATTTTCGAATTAGTGGCTTTCCCAAAAAGACCATCTCCTTCATGTTTACCTACCATAGACCATCGAACTGAAGCTTTTTTAGGTTCATATTTTTCTTCTGTAAAAGCAATGTGCTCAACTGAGAACAATGCGTTAGGAAAAGCATCTCTTAATTGTTTCCAAAATTTTATTACTTCATCTCTACCATAGTGAGTATTTCCTCCTGGTTGAAATTGCTGTATGGCTCTGTCATAACTATCATTTATTGTTTTCTCTAAATTGATGTTCATAATAGAGTTTAAGATATTTGCATATAATTCTCCAATGTTACCAGATGCTAAAATAGGAGATTTATAAATTGATTTAACAGGTGTATTTTCATCAAATGGTTTACTAGCTTTTTCAGGACCGCCCTCATCTTTAATAAGATTGCTTGCAAATTTCTTGGGGTCAATTCCAATTTGTCTCACAATTGCTCCTTGATCTCTCACAAGCCACTCATCATAAACTTGATTATTCATGCATGCACAATCAGCAATAGTTCGGTAATATAGTTTTTTGCCTGTTGCTTTCCCATACATCCCATCAACAGAATGAGTAGAGGTTGATAAAATGCGATGCGATGAAAAATATCCCTCATCATCATTTCCTGTCCAAATTACATCTTCACCTAAAAGTGTTCTATCGGGAAATAGTTTTTTACTAGCATAGGTACTTCCAATTACTGGGTCTGCACCATAAATTACTCCAGATGGTGATCTTGTAGGTGTGGGGAGGCTTACATTTGGAGTATCAGCATAATAATCTCTTATTGCTTCAACATCGTTTTTTTCCCAAATTTGATATGTGATCTTTAAAATATAATCAGGAAAATCTTTGAATTGTGCATCAAATCCTTTCATATAATTAATATTTAATTAGTTTGTCGTATTATAAATAAATTACCATCATGATCACTTATCTGTCTTATTGAACGAAGTGAATTTTTTGGAACAGAAAATGTATCTTTTTCTTTAATTACAACTTTGTCTCCATCACAATCTATTTCCCATTCACCAGATAAACAATGATACACTTCTGATTTCTCCAGTTTGTATTCGTGTATATGAGCACTCTTGCCATTAAGAAGTGAAAGGCTAAAACCTGTTGCATGTGGTATATTAGGGGTAAAAGATTTATCATGAATTTGAAACTGATCAATGTAGTTGATAATTTTATTAGATTGATAGTGATCATCATCGACAAAATATTTATCTTTATCATTAAATCGAATAACAAACTTTTCTATGTCTTCTGAAGAGTAATGATCGAAACTCTCTAATTCATTATCTTCTAGTGGCTGAATAATTTTAGTTTCATCTGTTATTTTCTGTTTCTCTGTGTCGATTAAAGAATTATCATTCATTAATACCATGCCAGATTCTTTTGCATCTTTTAAAAGTTTAGGTGTCCAAGTAATAACACCTGGATCATTTTCACCTAACACAACAAACATTAAAGCTTCTTCATCACTTACATTTTGAAAACCTCTGAACATGTTTGTGGGAAAAGAAGCGATGTCACCTTTTTTTAGTATTACTTCACCTTCTGTGCCATCAACACCCCAATAAAAACGCCAGGCACCTGAGTGAATTATAAAAACTTCTGCTGTTGTGTGACTATGTAATCCAGAGCCATTCATCGGCGCAGCACTGACAGCACCAATATTAAAGCCATGTTCTTCAGCTATTTTAACATTTTGTTTAGCATCTTCACTTACACCAGGTCCTATAACTGAGTAATTTTTCCTATCTTGATGACCTTTTAGTTTTCCCTCAACAAATGGTATATTACTAGGAATAAGTTCATCGAATTTGGCTAATCTAGATGTAATATTAATTGACATATTGTAATGATCTTTTATTCATTTTTTTTGAATATTATTCAAAATAATGAATAAATCAATTATTATTTAACAATAGTGTTATTAAATTATTATGGCAAATAAAATACAAAACTTTGATACAGGTGAGAAAGATAACTCAAACATAATTCATTTAGATCTTGATCCAAAGATAAATATTGAAAACAAAATATATTTTAAAAATTTATTAAAAAAAATTGCCGAGTGCTCTTTAGATAATTTAGAAGAAAATCTTGAAAATTTATATCACGTAGATGCTGAGTTTAATGGATTTCATCCAATTAATGAAATTAAAGGAATTGAAGAAATAAAAAATAGATATTTAATACCTCTAAAGAAGGCGTTCCCCGATCTCGAAAGAAGAAATAATCTAGTTATTGGAGGAGCATTTAGAGATAAAATTTTTGTTTCATTTATTAGTCATTTAACTGGAACTTTTAAAAATGAGTGGTTGGGCGTAAAGCCGACTAACAAAACAATTTATCTTAGAACATGTGAAGCACATCAGATTACAAATAACAAAATAATAAAATCCTATACATTAATTGATACTGTAGATTTTATCCGTCAGGCTGGATATTGGCCTATAAATAAATCTCTTGGGGTAGAAGGCATGTGGCCTAGTCCAATCACAGGTGATGGAGAAAATAATCAAAATTTAGATAAGGAACTGTCTCTTCGATCTTTGAATCAAGATTTAACCATGCAAAGAAGTTTAAATATTAAACCTGAGACTGAGCCAGGTCTATCAAATGATCAAATAAGGGAGAAATTAATTAATCATCCTCAACAAGATTATTGGCACCCAAAAATGATGTGGTATGGGCCAAGTGGTATAGGTACAGCTAGAGGTTTAGATGGTTTTGTTGATCATCATCAGCTACCATTTAGACTTACATTCAAGGACAGAGATTATTGGAAAATCGGTCATTATATAGAAATTGGAGATGGAAATTATTCTATGACTGGTGGTTGGCATAGTATTCAGTGTGTTCATGGATCAAGTGATTGGCTAGGATATAAACCTACTCAAAAAAAAATAACAATGAGAGTAATGGATTTTTATTTACATCATGAAGGGTTAATTAGAGAAAATTGGGTACCAATCGATATTGCACACATATTAGATCAAATAGGCATTGATATCTTTAAATTAATTCATAAAAAATAATTATGGCAATAGAATATTTAAAAAAAGGTTTAGACGAAAAACAAAGAATTGAAGATAATGATAAAGTAAAAAAAATCGTTGAGGAAACGTTAAGTAAAATTGAATCAGAAGGCGATAAACATATTAGAGAGTTATCTCAAAAATTTGATAATTATTCTCCAGATAGTTTTAGATTAAGTGAAGATCAAATTAATCAATTAATGAGTGAAGTCTCTGATGATGACAAAGAAGATATTAAATTTGCTCAAAAACAAGTGCGATCATTTGCGGAAGCACAACTTAAAACTTTAAGTGAATTAGAAGTAGAAACGCATCCAGGTGTGATTCTTGGTCATAAAAATATACCAGTACAAGCAGTAGGATGTTATGTACCTGCCGGAAAATTCCCAATGGTAGCTTCTGCTCATATGTCAGTTGTTACTGCCTCTGTTGCTGGGGTTCCAAGAATTGTTGCCACTACCCCGCCTTTTAAAGGTAAGCCAAATCCAGCTGTCGTTACAGCAATGAAAATGGGTGGTGCTCACGAAATTTATGTTTTGGGAGGAATGCAAGGAGTTGGTGCTATGGCTATTGGTACAGAAACTATTAGACCTGTAGATATGCTTGTTGGACCTGGCAATGCATTTGTTGCTGAAGCGAAAAGACAATTGTATGGCAAAGTTGGTATCGATTTATTTGCCGGTCCAACTGAAACAATGGTAATTGCAGATGAAACTGTTGATGGTGAAATATGTGCAACAGACTTATTAGGACAAGCTGAACATGGATATAATTCTCCTGCTGTGATGATAACAAATTCAAGAAAACTTGCAGAAGAAACATTTAAAGAAATTGATAGAATTTTAGAAATTTTACCTACTAAAGAAACAGCAAGTACAAGCTGGAGAAATTATGGAGAAATGATTTTATGTGATACTTATGAGGAGATGTTATCTAAAGCAAATGAAATAGCTTCAGAACACGTTCAAGTTATGACAAAAAAAGATGATTGGTTTTTAGAAAATATGACATCTTATGGAGCTCTATTTTTGGGTGCTAGAACTAATGTTGCTAATGGTGATAAAGTCATAGGCACTAACCATACTCTTCCTACTAAAAAAGCTGGAAGATATACTGGTGGTTTGTGGGTTGGTAAGTTCATTAAAACCCATACTTATCAAAAGATTATGACAGATGAAGCTGCAACTCTCATCGGAGAATATGGATCTAGACTTTCACATTTAGAAGGTTTTATAGGTCATGCAGAACAATGTAATGTGAGAGTAAGACGATATGGGAAAAAAAATGTTGGATATGGAAAACCAGCAGGAGAAAAAATTTAGCTTATTTTAATTCCCCTTTAACTCTCATTTCATTTCTAATTTTTGTTGCCGAGATATCATGTATTTCTTTTCCTAAATCATGTTCTGTAAATGAATAACCAACTCCTCTTCCATAAGAAATATCAATAATGTTTGGAACCTTAACAACTACATATTCTTTTCCATCAGTAAAACCATGTTGAGCTAAACCTTCATTAATTTTTGCTTTTACTTCTTCAAATTGAAATGGATTGTCAGCTTGACCCTCTACACCTGCATCTACACCTCCCACGTCACGATACATAATACATACCTGACCTGTTTTCTGAAGTGCTCTTTTAAATAATTCTGTATGTCCGTCATGCCATGGTTGCCATCTACCTAACATTTGTACTGTTGGTTTTTTCCAATCAAACATTTTTAATCTCCTTTGCTAGATTTTCTATTTCTTCATCTGATAAAAATTTAGTTATTTTAATGTCAGTTTTATTTGGTTGTTCAAACATTTTATTTGTATCTTCAAACCTACCTTCTTTAATAGTATCCAGCCAGATAACAAAATCAGGTTCGAAAGCTTCTCTTGCTTTTTCAGTTGGTGCTACGAAGTCACAAATTACCCATCTTCCATTTTGTTTTTCGAAATCGGCAAATGTTTTCATTCTATTGGCTTGTCGTATTCTACCTTCCATCGTAAAATCCCAATCGTTTGCTGACTTCCTGACTACATCTGCGTTATACCAAGCACAATTATCAATTACTTTAATAAGCCTTTCAGCTAACCAAGTTTTGCCAGCACCAGGAAGACCACAAATAAGTATTTTCATATGATTGTAATTTATATTTTAGCGATAAAATTAGGGTTAATAACACTTTCTTTCGTGTTGTATAGTAATATATTTTTATTAAAATCTTTAACTGAACCTCCTGCCTCTTCAAGAATAATATGTCCCGCAGCAATATCCCATTCTGAAGTTGGACCTAGTCTTGGATAGATATTTGCCTTACTTTCAGCTAAGTAACAAAATTTAAGAGAACTACCAATTTGGATTAACTCAAAATTATTACAATTATCATTTATCCAATTATCAAAATCTTTATTAGAATGTGATCGACTACCAATAACCTTTGTTAAATTACTTTTGTCTTTTACTGAATTTATTTTTATAAAATCTTTAGTTGATTCAATATTTGACTCTGTAATTAATTTATATGTGCCATAGTTTTTTAAAGCATAATAAAGCAAAGACTTAGCAGGCGCATATATAATACCAAATATTGGTGAATTATTTTTTATTAATGCAATGTTAACTGTAAATTCTCCATTTTTTTTTATAAATTCTTTAGTTCCATCTAATGGATCTATTAACCAATATGAATTCCAAGTTTTTCTTTCTTTCCATTCTATTAGGCTTTCTTCACTTAATATAGGAACATTCGGGCTAAAAGATTTTAATCTATTTAAAATTAAATTATTTGATTTTATATCAGCTTCGGTAATAGGTGAATTATCATCTTTTATTTCTACATTAAAAGATTTTTTATATACTTTTTGAATTTCCTTACCTGCATCTATAGCAGTATTTAATATTTTTAATAAATTTTTTGATTTATGTAATTCTAAGTTCATGATTCTTTTAACAGAATTTTTTTATTAATTAAAATTATACGTAAATGAAATACATATATCCAAAATATAAAGTTAATCCAATAATTCCATAAGTACGTCCAATTTTTTTTGCAAAAATCATAAACATTAAAATTAAAGCTGTAATTGATAACAT
>CACBPV010000012.1 GCA_902541215.1 uncultured Alphaproteobacteria bacterium
AAGGACTTTCTAATGCAGTTAAGAAAGTTTTTGTTAATTTATTTAATGATGGAATTATTTATAAAGATAAGAGATTGGTTAATTGGGATCCAAAACTTTTAACTGCTATTTCTGATCTAGAAGTAGAACAAAGAGATACTGAGGGAAGTTTATGGCATATTAAATATCCTATAGATGAAAATAATCATATTATAGTTGCAACAACAAGACCTGAGACAATGTTAGGCGATACTGCAGTTGCTGTTCATCCAAATGATGAAAAATATAAAAATTTAATTGGTAAATTTTGTAACTTACCAATTTCAAATAAAAAAATACCAATCATTGCTGATGAATATGCAGATCCTGAAAAAGGTTCTGGAGCTGTGAAAATTACTCCTGCACATGACTTTAATGATTTTGAGGTAGGAAAGAGACATGATTTAGAATTTATTAATATTTTTGATGAAAATGCTAAACTGAACTTAAATGTACCTGAAGAATTTCAAAGTTTAGATCGATATGAAGCAAGGAAACTAATTTTAAAACAATTAGATGAAATGAATTTATTAATTAAAGAAGAAAAACAGCAAATGGTCATACCATATGGTGATAGATCAGGTGTTGTTATTGAGCCATGGCTGACAGACCAATGGTTCTGTGATGCAAAAAAGTTATCAGTTGATCCAATATCAGCTGTTAAAGATAATAGTTCTAAATTTATTCCCAAACAATGGGAAAATACATTTTATAATTGGATGGAAAATATCCAACCGTGGTGTATTTCAAGACAGTTATGGTGGGGACATCAAATTCCAGCGTGGTATGGTCCTGATAATAAATACTTTGTTAGTGAAACTCTAGAAGGAGCACAAAATCAAGCAAAAGAATTTTATGGAAAAGAAGTTGAGCTTAGACAAGATGAAGACGTTCTAGATACTTGGTTTTCTTCAGCTCTATGGACATTCTCTACTTTAGATTGGCCAAATAAAACCTATGAATTAGATAAATTTTATCCTGGTAACGTTTTGGTTACTGGTTTTGATATCATATTTTTTTGGGTTGCGCGGATGATGATGATGGGTTCTTATTTTATGAAGAAAACTCCATTTAAAGATATTTATATTCATCCTTTAATACGTGATGAAAAAGGACAAAAAATGTCTAAATCAAAAGGAAACATAATTGATCCTTTAGAGTTATTAGATAAATATGGAGCTGATACATTAAGATTTACACTAACTGCACTATTAAATCCTGGACGAGATGTAAAATTATCTGAAGCTAGAGTTAAAGGATATAAATCATTCACAAATAAAATTTGGAATGCTGGAAAATTTTTACAATTGAATAATTCAATTTTTATAGATGATATATCAATTGATTCAATTATTTTTGATGCAAACAAATGGATAATAAAAGAATTGAATGATTTGAACACTCAACTTGATCAATTAACTAAAAAGTATTTGTTTCATGAAATAGCCAATAAAATTTATCATTTCGTATGGCATACTTATTGTGATTGGTACATTGAAATTATTAAACAAAATTTTGAAAATGAAAAATTTGCTGATGAAATTAAAAAGGTTTCTGGATGGACATTTATTCAAGTTTTAAAGATAATACATCCCATAATGCCATTTATAAGTGAAAAATTATGGAGATCTTTAGTTGACGATAAATCATATTTAATGAACCAAGTTTTTCAAAATTATTCAACAAATAATTCTTTTAATAATTCTAAAAAAAACTTCGAAATATTTATTGAATTCATAACATCTATAAGAAATTTGAGATCAGAACTAAATATACCCTATAAACAATTAATTAATATCTCCATAGAAGCAAAAAATGAAGAACTTAATAATTTTCTAATTGCCTATAAAAATGAAATAAGTAATTTTTTAAAAACCAAAGATATTAGTTTTGATAAAATTCAACCTAATAAGAATTCAGCTTTAATTGTGTTAACATCATTATCAGTTTTAATCCCTTTAGATGGTATTATTGACTCAGAAGCAGAACTAAAAAAATTAAATAAGAAAAAGCAAGTTGAGCAAGAAAAATTTAATAGAGTTAATGACAAATTAAAAAATGATAACTTCATGAATAAAGCTTCAGAAGAAATTATTAATAAATTTAAAAATGAGGCAAATATTTATAAATCTTCTATTGAAAAAATTGACCAAATAATAAATACTATCAAATAGAATGGAAGAAAAGGGTTCAAATAGAAAATCTAATCTACCTAGTAGATATGTTAGTGTAGGGCCTAAAAGTGCGCCTCATAGATCTTATTATTATGCTATGGGTCTGAAAGAACATGAAATTTATCAACCATTTGTTGGTGTTGTTAGCACCTGGAATGAATCAGCTCCTTGCAACATTACTCTTCAGGATCAAGCGCAACATGTGAAGACAGGTGTCAAAGATGCTGGAGGAACGCCAAGAGAATTTACAACTATAACAGTAACAGATGGAATTGCCATGGGCCATGAAGCAATGAAATCCTCTCTTATTAGCAGAGAAGTTATTGCAGACTCCATTGAATTATCTGTGAGAGGTCACTGTTATGATGCAATAGTTGGACTTGCTGGCTGTGATAAATCTTTGCCAGGTTTAATGATGGCTATGGTTAGATTAAATGTACCATCTGTATTTATTTATGGGGGTTCAATATTACCAGGAAAATACAAGGGTAAAGATGTTACCGTTATTGATGTTTTTGAAGCAGTTGGAAAACATGCTGCTGGAACTATCTCAGATCAAGACTTAAAAGATATTGAACAAGTTGCTTGCCCATCTGCTGGATCGTGTGGAGGTCAGTTTACAGCAAATACAATGGCATGTATTTCTGAAGCAGTTGGTTTAGCTCTAACAAATTCAGCTATGCCTCCAGCAGTAAATACTGAAGAAAGAAAAGCTTATGGTGAAAAGAGTGGTAAAGCTATAATGAATTTATTAGAAAAGAATATTAGACCAAGGGATATAGTAACTATTGATTCATTAGTAAACGCTGCAAGAGTAGTTGCAGCTACTGGAGGTTCAACTAATGCAGCACTCCATCTTCCTGCGATAGCTAATGAAGCGGGTTTAAAATTTACATTAAGAGATGTTGTAGAAATTTATAATTCGACTCCTTATATCGGAGATATGCAACCTGGTGGAAAGTACGTTGCTAAAGATTTATATGATGTAGGAGGTGTGCCAGTTGTTATAAAATCTTTATTAGATGGTGGTTATATAAACGGAGACTGCATAACTGTTACAGGAAAAACAATAGCTGAAAATCATAAAGATGTAATATTTCCTACAAATCAAGATGTTGTTTATAAATGTAATAATCCAATTAGTGAAAATAGTTCAGTCGTAGGGTTGTGGGGTAATCTTGCTCCAGATGGATGTATATCAAAAATAGCAGGTTTAAAAAATTTAACTTTTAAAGGAAAAGCTAAATGTTTTGACTCAGAAGAAGATGCTTTAACCGCAGTTTTAAAAAATGAAATTAAAGCAGGAGATGCGGTAATAATTAGATATGAAGGTCCTAAAGGAGGACCTGGTATGCGTGAAATGCTTTCAACAACAGGTGCAATATATGGACAAGGGTTAGGTGAAACTGTTGCTTTAATTACAGACGGACGGTTTTCAGGCGGCACAAGAGGATTTTGCATTGGTCATGTAGGACCAGAAGCAGCTGTAGGAGGTATGATAGGTTTACTTAAAGATGGCGATGAGATTATTATTGATGCTGTTAAAGGCGAAATCAACGTTACGCTTTCAGATCAAGAAATAGAAAAGAGAAAAAAAGATTGGAAGCCAAGAAAAACTAATCATAATTCTGGATCTATATGGAAATATTCTCAAACTGTTGGGCCAGCTTATGAGGGTGCTGTTACTCAACCAGGAGCAAAAGACGAAACGCATACATACGCTGATATTTAATATTAATTAGCTAATTCAATCGTAACTGGTGTGTGATCAGAAGCTTTTTCCCATCCTCTTGGTTCACGATTAACATTAACTGATTTAATCAAATCAGTTACTTCTGGTGTAGTAAGAAAATGATCAATTCGTAGACCATTACCTTTTTGCCAATTTCCACCTCTATAACCCCAAAAGGTCCAGTTTGTATTTCCATCAACAAAATATTTAACTGTATCAACAAAACCTAAATTCAAAAGATTTCTAAATTTTTCTCTTGTTAATGGATGGGCACAAGCATCATTTTTAAAATTTTCTGGTGAATATACATCTTCATCATTAGGTATTACATTAAAATCTCCACCTATAATAATTGGTTGATTATTATCAATTAATTCTTTGATATATTTATTAAAATTTATCATCCAATCAATTTTGTAATCAAATTTTTCAGTTTCAATTGGATTTCCATTTGGAAGATAAATATTTATTAATTTAATTTTATTTTTTATATTTTTTAAGGATATTTCTGTTTCAATAAGTCTGGAATTTACATCTTGGTAATTAGGAATTTTTAAGTTTGAAATTTCAATACTTTCTTTGCTTAGTATGGCTACCCCATTCCAAGCTTTTTGCCCATTCACATAACATTTATAATTAATATTTTCTAATTCCTCTTTAGGAAAACTTTCATTTGTGCATTTTAATTCTTGAATTAAATATAAATCTGATTGATCTTTTTTTATAAATTTTATTAAATGTTCTATTCTTGCATTAACTGAATTTACATTCCATGTAGTAATTTTCATTTATATTGAAAAAGAAGTACCACACCCACATGATGAAGATGCTAGTGGATTAGAAATTTTAAATGACGATCCAATCAATTCATTAACATAATCAATTTTAGATCCTTTTATTAATTCAATTGAAGTTTTATCTATCAATACATCAGCATTTCTATAATTAAAGATTAAATCATCATCATTTGGTTTATCAGAAAAATCAAATTTATATTGAAATCCAGCACAACCACCACCTAATACGGTAATTCTGAAATATTTAGATTTTTCAGAGACAAGTATCTTGTTTATATGATTCTGAGCACTTTCAGTTACTTCAATTATATTGTCCATTTATCTAAATATTGTTATTAGTTATTTTTTTACAACTATAATATAAATTCTCTTATGTTCAAACATTTAGCTTCAAATCCAGATAATTCAAATGGAAGATTATATAATGAGCTCGACGAAGATTTGAGAAATCCATTTGAAAGAGATAGAGCTAGAGTTATTCACTCTAATTCTTTTAGAAAATTAAAACACAAAACCCAAGTTTTTATTGAAAGTGAGAGTGATTATTTTAGGACTAGACTAACTCATTCTTTGGAAGTTGCCCAAATATCAAGATCAATTTGTAGATTACTTGAATTAGATGAAGATCTAGGTGAAACAGTTGCTCTCGCACATGATTTAGGCCATCCTCCTTTTGGTCATATTGGTGAAGATGCACTTGATAATTCAATGAAAAAGTTTGGGGGTTTTAATCATAATGATCAAACCTTAAGAGTTTTAACATTTATAGAAAAAAGACACCCTGATTTTGATGGATTAAATCTAACATGGGAGAGCTTGGAGGGAATAATAAAACATAATGGAATTTTAAGTGATCATTTACCTTATCACTTAGATAATTATTCAAAATTACACAATCTAAATCTAACTGATCAGCCTTATTTAGAATCACAGATAGCAAGTATATCTGATGATATTGCATATAATAATCATGATGTAGAGGATGCTATTAGAGCAAACTTAATATCATTAGATGATATTGCAGAGTTAAGTTTTTTTGAAAAAATTATAATTAACTTAAAGGATCACTACAAAGATATTCCAAATAAACTTCTAGTGTATCAAGTTTTAAGAAACTCCATATCTAATATGATAAATGATATATATGAAACTACAAAAAAAAATTTGATTGAAAATAATATCAATTCTATTGATGATATTCGTAAAAAAAATAATTTCGTTGTTTCATTTTCAAATGATATGAAGAAAAATTGTGACATAATTAAAAAATTCTTATTTGATAAAGTTTATAATCACAATCATTTATCAGATAAGAGACAGTATTCAAAAAAGGTAATATCTACTTTGTTTACTTATTTCGAAAAAAATAATAATAAACTACCAGTAGATTGGAGAAATCAAAATATTGAAATTGAAAGATTAATTTGTGATTATATTTCAGGAATGACGGATAGATTTGCTCTAAATTTGTATAAGGAGATTAGTGAATAATTTTATAAACGACCTTTCAGATTTTTTATTTGATTTTACAGATTTTTTAGAAAGTAATAAATTCATATCTCCAATCAATAAAAAACAAATTAGTATCGATTATTCTTCAAATAATAAACAAGGTGATTTAGCGACGAACTTTTATTTGATAGTTAAAAGAAAAATTATTAATAAAAATTTAAATATTGAAAAAGAATTAAATGATAGAATTAAATCAATTGAATTTATCGATCATTTAGTGGTTTCAAAAAATGGTTTTATAAATTTTTTTCTTAAAGATACATTTGTATTAAGAAGTTTAAATGAAATTTATAATAAAAATTTTTTAAATTATATCAATTTTGGTGCAGGTAAAAAAATAAATGTTGAATTTGTTTCAGCTAATCCAACTGGACCATTACATATAGCCCATATAAGAGGTGCTGTATTTGGAGATGTATTAAGCTCACTTTATACTAAAACAGGTTTTGATGTTACCAGAGAGTATTACGTAAATGATGCAGGCTCTCAAATTGATAAATTATCAAACTCTCTATTGAAACGATATTTACAATTATTTGATAAAAAAATTGAATTAGATGAAGATGAGTATCCTGGTGAATACCTAATAGATATTGCAAAAAAAATTAAAAATGAAGATGGTAATAAGTGGTTAAACTTTCAGCAAGAAGAAACTATTCAATATTTTAAAAATTTTGCATTAAAAAATATACTTTTAAGCATAAAATCAGATTTAGAATTAATAAATATAAGATTTGATAAATTTACTCACGAAACTGAAATAGAAAAAAGTAAAATTATTGATGAACTTTTTACAATTTTGGATGAAAAAAAACTATTATATGAAGGTATTTTAGAGAAACCAAAAGGTGATGACTCTGATTGGGAACCAAGAGAACAATTATTATTTAGATCCTCTAAATTATTTGACAATGAAGATCGAGCATTAAAAAAATCAAATGGTGAATGGACCTATTTTGCAAATGATGCAGCATATCATTTAGATAAATGTAAAAGAAATTTTGATAGATTAGTAAATATTTGGGGGTCTGATCATATTGGCTATATTCCAAGAATGAATTCGTTAATTAAAGCTATTAAAGATGATGAAACTTATTTAAACATTTTAACTTGTCAGATTGTAAGTTTAATTCAAAATAAACAAAAAATTAAAATGTCAAAAAGATCTGGAAATTTTGTGACATTAGCCAATGTTTATTCTAAGGTTGGAAAAGATCCTATAAGGTACTACATGATTTCTACTAAAAATGAGACAGCAATTGACTTTGATTTAGATGCTGTTGTTGAAAAAAATAAAGATAATAAAGTTTTTTACTGTCAATACGCACACGCTAGAGCTTCATCAGTAATTAATAAAGCAAACGAATTAGGTATAAAAATTAAAAATGATTATAATTTTTCTGCAATACAAAATCTATCTGATGAGGAGGTAAAATTAATCAAAAAATTAATTTGTTATCCTTATTTGTTGTATCAATCATCATATTATAATGAACCACATAGATTAATCAATTACTTAGAAGAAATATCCTCTGATTTCCATTCAATTTGGAATAAAGGTAAAGATAATGAATCACTTCGTTTTATAGATGAAAAAAATGTAGGAAAGACAATTGCAAAAATATTTTGGTTGGAGTCATTTAGAGTTGTTTTAAAAGATATATTTTCAATTATTGGTATAAGCGCGCCTGAAAAAATGTAATGATTAAAAGAATTATTTTTAAAAGAAAAAATAATTACATTTTAAAATTTTCTTTATTATTATTGCTATTTATTATTATTCTATATCTTATCTCATTTTATTATTTTAGTAATAGGGAGTATTTTGTTATTCCCAAATTTACTGATAAATATTTTGTTATTCCTACTAATAAAGAAGGTGAAGTTG
The DNA here is from genome assembly GCA_902541215.1 of uncultured Alphaproteobacteria bacterium. GTDB lineage: Bacteria > Pseudomonadota > Alphaproteobacteria > HIMB59 > CACPNW01. The sequence continues at coordinate 8,122 of CACBPV010000012.1, forward strand.
TTGATTATTTAGACAAGAAAAGTTTAAATAACATAGATAATAAAATTCAAGATTTTGATTTTAAAAATATAGACGAACTTGATTTTACTATTCAATTATATAGCAATGATAATTTTGAAAATATTAATAAATACTTAAACAATTTATTAGAAAATAAAAAAGAAATTTTAGATCCTGAAGATATTTTTGTTTTTTATAAAATAACTGAAATAGGTACTCAATATTTCATTACCTATAAAAATTTCATTTCTAAGAATAATGCTTCTGAAGCTTGTGATTTATTAACTATTGTTAAGAGTTGCATAATACTTAATTTACAAAATTAATAATATTGAGAGAATCTCAATAATTTTATATAAAAAATTGTGTTAAATGTTCCAGATAAAGAAATAAAAGAAAGTCAATTTAACCTATTATTAGACAATTTTGAGGGTCCCATAGACTTTTTGTTGGTTTTGGCTAGATCACAGAAGGTTGATTTATCTGATATATCGATATCCGAATTAGCTGATCAATATATTAATTTTATTAATCAATATAGAAATATTCATATTGAAATAGCTGCAGATTATTTAGTGATGGCAGCATGGCTAACGTATTTGAAATCAAGATTACTATTGCCAAAAGAAGAAAAAACAGATGATTATACAGCCGATGAGTTAGAAGAGGCTTTAAAATATCAATTACAGAGACTAGAGGCTTTTCAAAATATTTCTAAAATCATATATTCAAGACCTCTTGTCAATAGAGATGTATTTTATGGCGGGTCATCTGAAGGTCTCAAAGTTAAATATAATATAAATTATACTTCTAATTTATATGATTTACTAAAATCATATAGTCAAATACTTAAATCGAATGATCAGGTAAAACAATTAACTATTGAGTATTCAGAACTTTATTCAGTTGATCAAGCAGTTAAAAGATTAAAAGGTATTTTTGGAAATATTACAGAATGGACTAATTTTTTAAATGTAATTCCAAATTTAATTAAAGCTAATAAAACAGTTAATAAATCAATTATCTCATCTAACTTTGTTGCTTCTTTAGAATTATCAAAAAATGGCTTTATTGATTTAAAACAAGATGAAAGTTTTGGTAATATTTATATAAAATTTAATCATAATGGATAATAAAGATAGTAAAATTTTAGAAGCAATATTATTTGCATCGGGAGAGCCACTTGATGAAAATGATTTAAAAGAAAAAATTAAAAATAAAAATAATGTAAGTAAGCTATTACTAGAAATTAAAGATTTTTATAAAAATAGAGGTATTAATTTAATCAAAACTGGCAACAAATGGTCTTTTAGAACAGCTGAAGATCTCAGTGATAAATTAACAATTTTTAAAACACAGAAACGAAAATTATCAAGAGCAGCACTAGAAACATTATCTATAATTGCTTATCAACAACCAATAACAAGATCAGAAATTGAAAATATTAGAGGAGTTCAAATGGGTAGAGGCTCTCTAGATCATTTGATGGAAATAGGATGGATACATCCTTCAGGTAGGAAAAGTATACCAGGTAAACCTACTTTATGGTCTACTACAGATTTGTTTGTCGAACATTTTGGATTGAATAGTTTATCCGATTTACCTAATAAAGAGGAGCTAAAGGCAAGTGGTTTTCTAGATAAACGTGCTGCGATTGCAACTATAAGTGATCTTGCTAAAAATGATGAAAATTTACAAAGTATTGATAATTTAGAACAGGATGATGAAAATAATATTGATGATTTTATTTCAAATAATTAATTAATTTTATTATCAACAATCTAGAGTGTTATCTTTTTCCCATTTAGTCACTGATCTTTTCTTATCAAATCGCCCCTGTTTTTTGAAAGCGTTCAATTCGTTTCTCTTTAATTTTATATAACTATTAATATTTTTTTTTCCAAACGCTTTATTTAGAACTTTACTATTACCTAACATATTTAGTGCTTCAGAAATATTATTTGGTAGCTTTGGTAAATTAGGATATTTCTTATAATCTGCATACATATTACAGAATAAAGGTTCCCCTGGATTTATTTTTTTATCCATGCCCTCTAAACCAGCAGCAAGTACGCCAGCCTGTAATAAATATGGATTAGCCGAACCATCCATTAACCTAAGTTCAAATCTTCCTTGTTCAGGAATTCTGATCATATGTGTTCTATTATTTCCTGTATAAGATATGCTGCTAGGAGACCAAGTTGCCCCTGATTTAGTTGGTGGAGCATTTATTCTTCTGTAACTGTTTATTGTCGGATTAAAAAAAGCTGATAAAGGTTGAGCATTCTTAATCACTCCACCTAAAAAATTGTAACCCAATTTGCTAAGACCTAATTTATCTTTCTTATCTAGAAATTGATTTTTACCATTTCTCCAAACAGAAATATGTGCATGGCAACCATTACCTGTTAAATTATTGAATGGTTTTGGCATAAATGTTGCTCTTAGACCATGTTTTTCAGCTAAATTTTTAACCATAAATTTAAAAAATACGTGTCTATCTGCAGTTACTAAACAATCTGAGTAATCCCAATTCATTTCAAATTGACCATTCGCATCTTCATGGTCATTTTGATAAGGTTTCCATCCCAACTCAATCATACTGTCACATATCTCTTTAATTAAATCATATCTTCTCATTAATGCTGATTGATCATAACATGGTTTTGACTGTATATCTCTTTGGTCAGCAATAGATGATCCATCTTCAGAGATTAAAAAATATTCACACTCAACACCTGACTTCATTTGAAGTTTTTTTTCACTTAATTTTTTTATTTGATTTTTTAACATTACTCTAGGTGATGCATCTACAGCTAAACCATCCATATATAAATCTGAAGCTAACCATCCTATTTCTTTATTCCATGGCAATTGAATTAAACTATTTGGATCAGGTATTGCAAACATATCACTGTCTGCTGGGGACATATCTAGCCAAGTAGCAAAACCTGCAAAACCAGCTCCATTCTTTTGCATCTCATTAATTGCTTGTGCTGGTACTAACTTTGATCTTAACACTCCAAATAAATCTACAAAACTTATTAGAAAATATTTAATTTTTTTAGATTTGGCTATTTGAGACAAATTTTTAGGCATTAAATATAATATGAATAAAATTACTAAGTAGCAATATTTATTTATTATTTATACCAGGTATCCAAGTAGTCCCAGCTAAAGGCACTCTTGCCATTGCTGCAGCCTCAATTGTTAAGGCGCACAAATCTTCAGGCTCTAAATTATGAAGGCTATTTTTTCCACACGATCTAGCTAGTGTCTGAGCTTCTAACGTCATTACTTTTAAATAGTTTGATAGTTTTTTCCCAGCTTTTATTGGATCTAACCTTTTCATTAATTTTGGATCTTGAGTCGAAATACCTGCAGGATCATTTCCTTCATGCCAATCATCATATGCACCAGCAGTAGTTCCAAGTTTATTATAATCTTTTTCCCATTTAGGATCATTATCTCCAATAGCAATCATTGCTGCGCTACCAATTGAAACTGCGTCAGCTCCTAGAGCTAATGCTTTAGCTACATCTGCTCCATTTCTTACACCACCAGATATAATTAATTGAACTTTCCTATGCATATCTAAATCTTGAAGAGCATCAACAGCTGGTCTTATGCATCCCAAAGTTGGTTGACCAACATTTTCTATAAATACTTCTTGAGTTGCAGCAGTTCCACCTTGCATGCCATCTAAAACAACAACATCTGCTCCGGCTTTAATTGCTAAAGCTGTATCATAATAAGGCCTTGATCCTGCAATTTTTACAAATATTGGTACATTCCACTTAGTAATTTCTCTTAATTCTAAAATTTTGATTTTTAGATCATCTGGTCCAGTCCAATCTGGATGTCTGCATGCAGAACGCTGATCAACTCCTTTAGGTAATGTTCTCATTTCAGCAACTCGATCACTAATTTTTTGACCCAAAAGCATCCCACCTCCACCTGGCTTTGCACCTTGCCCTATCACTACTTCTATTGCGTCTGCTTTTCTTAAATCATTAGGATTCATACCATATCTAGATGGTAAAAGTTGATAAACTAGATGTTTTGACTGTCCTCTTTCTTCTGATGTCATACCTCCATCACCAGTTGTTGTAGATGTACCTGCAGTACTTGCACCACGTCCTAAAGCCTCTTTTGCTGATCCTGATAATGCTCCAAAACTCATTCCTGCAATTGTTATTGGTATTTCAAGTTCTAAAGGTTTTTTTGCATACCTTGTACCTAATGTAACATTTGTTGAACATTTCTCTCTATATCCTTCCAAAGGATATCTAGATATAGATGCTCCTAAAAATAAAAGATCATCAAAATGAGGAAGTCTTCTTTTAGATCCTCCTCCTCTTATATCATAAATTCCTGTTGCAGCCGCTCTTCTAATTTCAGAATTTGTGTATTCATCAAAAGTCCAAGACTGTCTTGGTAATGTTTTTTTATCTTTTTTCATATTCAATAACTTGATACATTATCTATTTTAAAATTATAAAGTTTTCTCGCTGAACCATATCTTTTAAAATCTTTAGTTTTTAACTTTTCTAACTTAGCTTTTTTTAAAAGTTTTTCTAATTTCTTTAAATGTTTATTGTCCATTTTTTTTTCTATGCAATCAGCTCCTAAAGATTTAACTTTTCCTCTAATATAAATATCTGTTTCATATAAACTATCACCTAATGCCTCACCTGCATTACCGCAAACAATTAAATTACCTGACTGAGCCATAAAAGCGGACATATGTCCCACAGAACCTTTTACAACAATATCAATTCCTTTCATTGAAATTCCACATCTAGAACTTGCATCTCCATCAATGATTAAAAATCCTCCGTGTGCTGTAGCACCTGCAGATTGAGAAGCATTTCCCTTTACGTGAATTTTTCCAGACATCATATTTTCAGCAACACCCGTGCCTGCATTTCCCTCTATAGTAATATTTGCATTTTGATTCATTCCACCACAATAATATCCCACGTGACCTTTTACAGTTATATCAATGTCGTCAGTTAAACCCACACAAATTGCATGATTTCCCTCTGGATTTAAAATTGTATAATTTTTATTATTTTTTTTTGGATCGATAGATTGCAACGTTTCATTTACTTTTCTAAGTTTCAATTTTTTTAAATCTAATTTCATTAATTACCCCAAGAATATACAATACCTGGTTGAGGCTCAAAAATGTTAGCTATATTAACACCAGGTAAATGTGCCATTGCTTGAAACTCTGATGCAATAGCAACGTAGTCTTTTGTTTCTGAAATAACAGCAGGTTTGCAAGCAATTTCATCTCTCACTATAGCAAACCCTTTTTTAGTTCCCGTAATAAAAGTGTAAAATCCATCTAAGTCACTTAAAGCACTTTCTAGCGTCTCTTTTAAATTTTTTTTATTCGATAAATGGTTAGAAATATAACCTGCTGCAACCTCAGTATCATTTTCTGACTTAAAATTTATCCTTCTTTTAATTAAATCTCTACGTAAATTATTATGATTTGATAATGATCCATTATGGACTAAGCATTCATCAGACCCTGTTGAGTAGGGGTGAGATCCGTCAGTTGTGATAGCACTTTCTGTTGCCATTCTTGTATGACCTATAGCATGCGTGCCACTAAATTTTTCTAAATTGAATTTTTTTACTACATCTTTTGGATTTCCAATTTGTTTAAATATTTCAATAGATCTTCCATAACCAACTAAAGAAATTTCTTTAATTTCATTTAAAATAGACAGTACTTTATTAGGGTTTTCTTTAGAGCTTAAAATTGCGTGATCTGAATTTTTTAAGATTGAATTATATTTAATTTTTTTTGAAATATCTTTTTTAAATTTTTCAAATACTAAATTATTAATACAAATTGAGTATTTAAATTCCTCTTTTTTTTCTTTTTTATAAATTGCAAAACCAGCACTATCAGGTCCTCTAGATTCCATATTTACTAACATTCCAGATAGCATTTTACCCAAATCTTTCTCAAATTTTTTTGATTTTAGATATATTCCAACTATTCCACACATAAAATTAATTAAATTAAAGACAATAAAATCTTTATAGTAAATCTCTTTTACTTATACAATAACGATGATTGCCGCATAGAAAACATACTTAGCTTTTTGTCATATAATTCATTCCACTATACTAGGTTTTTCATTTTCATCTTGATTTAAAATTGCAAATATAGCTAATAGTTTCCCGATAAGTCTATCAAATTTGTACCTTTAATTTTTATTCTTTTTTGTAATTTAAACATTTTTATTCCCATTATTTCTTGTTTTTTCTCATTCTTTCCTTATAAGCGTGGAATGACACCAAGTATTTGGCAATTATTAATTGTACTCGTTATTGTCTTACTTCTTTTTGGAAGAGGCAAGATACCTCAGCTAATGGGTGATATGGCAAAAGGAATCAAATCATTCAAAAGAGGAATGTCAGACGAAGAAAAAAAAGAAGATAAAAATTTAGAGAATAAAAACGACGAAGAAAAGTAAATACTATGTTTACTTTTGGTTGGAGTGAAATTTTCTTAATTGGGATTATAGTAGTTGTAGTAATAGGCCCAAAAGATCTTCCAAAATTTATTAAGCAGGTTGGATCTTTCACTAAATATATTAAAAAAATGTCTTCTGAGTTCAAGTCATCTATAAATGAAATTGCAGAAGAAGAAGAGATTAAAGAATTAGCTAAATCTGTTAAAGAAGTTAAGAAAATAAAAGATGGTATTAATATCAAAAAAAATTTTGAAAATGAGATTAAAGAAGTTCAAGAAACAGTAAAAATGACTGAGGATGAATTTTCAAATAAAAAATAATTTGTTGTTTTTGTAATGGCTGAAGAAAAATTTGAAGAAATGTCTTTAATAGGGCATCTTACAGAGTTACGAAAAAGACTACTGTGGAGTTTTTTATATATTTTATTAATCTTCATTGTTTGTTTTTACTTTGCAGATGAATTATTTGCCTTTTTAGCTAGTCCTCTTGTAGAACTATTTGATAAAGATAAAGGTCAAGGTTTTATTTATACAGCTTTACAAGAAGCTTTTTTTACAGAATTAAAAATAGCTTTTTTCTTTGCTTTATTTTTTTCATTCCCATTAATTGCAATACAAATATGGAGATTTATTGCGCCAGGATTATACAAAAAAGAAAAGAGAGCTTTTTTACCCTATTTAGTTGCGACTCCAATTTTATTTTTTGCAGGCGGTTCAATGGTTTATTATATTATTGCACCATTGGCATGGTCTTTTTTCTTATCATATCAAAACCTTGGTTCTAGTGGTGTTCCTATTCGATTAGAAGCTAAAATGGGAGAATATTTATCTCTTATGATGCGATTTATCTTTGCTTTTGGTTTAGCATTTCAGCTTCCTGTTGTTTTATCTTTAATGGCGAGAGTAGGGATGGTTACTTATGAATCACTTAAAAAATTTAGAAAATATGCAATTGTATTAGCATTTTTATCAGCAGCATTTTTAACTCCACCTGATCCATTTAGTCAAATAAGTTTAGCTCTGCCAATTATATTTTTATACGAAGTTTCAATTTATATTGCAAAACTAATACAAAAAAATAAAGATAAGTAATGCATAATATTAATTTTATCAGAGAAAATCCAACAGAATTTGATAATTATATGAAACATAGAGGTGAGCATCCAATATCAAATAAAATATTAGAACTAGATAAAGTCAAAAGAGAAACTCAGACTGTTCTTCAGAATCTTTTAGCAGAAAGAAACTCTATTTCTAAAAATATCGGTAAACTTAAAAGTGAAAATAAAGATGCTTCATCAGAAATGAGTAAAGTTGATGAAATTAAAAATAAAATTAATAATTTAAAGGAACTTGAGACAATTAAAGACGAGGAGCTAAAAACTATCCTTTCAAGACTTCCAAATATAGCTGATAAGACTGTACCCATAGGAAGGAATGAAGCAGACAATACAAAATATAGAGAATGGGGTGAAAAACCAGGATTTGATTTTAATCCTAAAACTCATTTTGAATTAGGGGAAAATTTAGGTTTAATGAATTTTGAAACTGCATCTAAATTATCAGGATCTAGATTTGTTTTATTAAAAAATCAACTTTCTAAGTTGGAAAGAGCAATAGCAAATTTTATGTTAGATAAGCATACGAATGAAAATGGTTATATTGAATATAATTTACCTTTTTTGGTTAAAGATTCTGCTCTTTTTGGAACAGGGCAATTACCTAAATTTGGTGAAGATTTATTTACTGCCGGGGAAGATCATTGGTTAATACCAACTGCTGAAGTTCCTTTAACAAACATGGTTAGAGAGGAAATACTTAACCAAAATCAATTACCCATGAGAGTAACTTCTTATACCCCCTGTTTTAGATCAGAGGCTGGTGCTTCTGGAAAGGATACTCGTGGTATGTTAAGACAGCATCAATTTACTAAAGTTGAATTAGTTTCAATAGTAGAGCCGCAGCATTCACAAGATGAATTAGAAAGAATGCTTGAAAGTGCAGAGAGTATTCTTCAAGATTTAAATATTCATTATAGGATTATGACTTTATGTACTGGTGACATGGGCTTTTCAGCATCAAAAACATACGATATTGAAGTGTGGCTTCCAGGTGAAAATACTTATAGAGAAATTTCAAGCTGCTCTAATTGTAATGATTTTCAAGCTAGAAGAATGAATACAAGATATAAATTAGAAAATAAAAATATTTTTGTTCATACACTTAATGGATCCGGGTTAGCAGTTGGAAGAACACTAATTGCCATTCTTGAAAATTATCAAATGAAAGATGGAAATATTAAAATTCCAGAAGTTTTGAAAAAATATTTCAATAATTCTGATACTCTTATCTAGTGCTTGATGTAAGAAAAATAAGATTGATACTCGAGTTACGAGAGTCAGGTATTAGCAATGCTGAAGTTCTCTCTGCAATTGAAAAAATTCCTAGAGAAAAGTTTATTAGTGAAGCTTACAGAAATCAAGCTTATGAAAATATAGCTTTACCAATTGAAAATAATCAAACAATTAGTCAGCCCTACGTTGTAGCTCGGATGACTGAACTGCTTGATGTTAAAAGTAACCACAAGGTGCTAGAAATAGGTACTGGTAGCGGATATCAGTGTGCAGTATTATCAATCTTAGCGCGGCGTGTATACACGATTGAAAGAATTAAAAATTTACATGAAAGCTCTAATTATATTTTTGAGAAATTAAAATTAACCAATATTGTTTCGAAATATGATGATGGAAATAATGGTTGGATTAAACAAATACCTTTTGATAGAATAATATTTACAGCAGCATCAAAAAAAATAAATAATGAAATTTTTTCTCATATTGAAAATAAGGGAATTATTGTTTGTCCTATTGTTAAAAATAACAAGCAAATACTAGTAAAATATATAAAAAAAAATAATAAAATTATTTCTGAAGAATATGATGATGTTTTATTTGTTCCAAATCTTCAAGGTGTTGTATAGCTGCTTTGAATATTTCGAATTTTACTTGAAGAATAAAAATAATATAAGATACCGATTATCCAATGAACAAGAGTTAATCCAATAAACATATAGATATAGTTTTCTTCTATAAAATTATTTACAAATAATATTACAATTATAGGCACTAATACAAACCTAATTATGGCCATATACATTACTATTATTGCTTTTTTTAGTCCTTGAAATGATGCATTGGAAATAAAGAAGAATGGAAAAGCAGGAAAACCAAGTGCGTAAATTTTAAGATATATTGATCCATAGTAAATTACTTCTTTATCATCAGTAAATAATCTCATCGAATCTTCTGCAGTTATAAATAAAATTAATCCTGCTAAAGTCAATATTATAACTCCTGTAATCATGGCTTTATTGTAAGTTTCTAAAATTCTTTCATATTTTTTAGCGCCAAAATTTTGACCCACAATGGCCGTTACTGCTGTACTTAACCCTAATAAAGGTAAGAAAAGCAGTTGTTCATATCTTCCAGCTGAGGAAAAACCTGCAATTGCATCATTACCAAAACGACTCACAAAAAATAATAATATATACGATCCAAGAGCAATCATCATTAATCCTAATGCTGCTGGAATAGCCTGAAATGAAATTTCCTTAATTAAACTTAATCTAGGAATTAAATAATTATTTTTAAAGTTTTCAAAAATCTCTGTTTTATAAATTTTATATAGTAAATATAAAAGACCAACTATTTGAGAGAGGATGGTAGCTATTGCTATTCCAGCTATACCCATTGGGGCAAATAATTCAAAATTAATTATTTTCCCTGTAATTAATATTGGATTTAAAATTATATTAAGAAAAAAACTAAAAATTAAAACATTTCTATAACTTTTAGTATCTCCTTGAGCTGATAAACATGAGTTACATACCATGAGTAAAAGAATTATGACTGATCCTAAATAAATTACGTTCATATATAATGATGAAAGATTAAGAGTTTTTGGATCATCATTTATAGATTCTAAAATTATGTTTCCAAAATAAAGTCCAAGAATTGTTATGCCTAAGCCTACTAAAATTGTTACAACAAAAGATTGTGAAAATGCATGACTTGCTTTTTTAATATTTTTTTCTCCTAAAGAATTGGCAACATTACTTGTTGTAGCTATGCTTAGTCCTATTCCAAGTGCAATAATTATAAAATATACAGGAAATGTTTGACCAATAGCTGCTAAAGCTGTTTCAGAAATCATTCTACCTGCAAAAATAGTATCAACTAAAGAATACAGATTATTAAATATAGTTCCAATTGAGGCTGGCAAAGCAATTTTTATAAATAGCTTATAGATATCTTCATCAAGTAAATTAATTTTTTTCATATTTATAAATATCTTAATTTAAACCTAGTACTATTTTCTTCTTGTTTTAAAATATTTTGAATTTCGTGTATTACCTCTTTGAGGTTTTTCATTATAGATCTATTTGAAAAATTTATTAATAATAAACCACTTCCTTGCATTCCAACATTGTCTCCATATTTCATAATAGGAACTTCAACATTGATAATATTATTTATACCTTTTTTTCTAATATTCTGAATAAAGGAATCATTTTCCAAAATATTCAAAACTGGATACCATATTATGATTTTGGATTTTGAGAATAAATTATCAATATTATTCAGTATTTCATCTACTTTTTCAAAATCATCCTTTATTTCATATGATGGATCTATAAATACAAAATAACTTTTCTCTTTATTAACTTTATTAAAAATAAAATTAAATCCATCAGCATTTAATATTTTAGTGTTGGTATATTTGTTTAAGTTTTTTTTTAATAATTTATATTCATTATTGTGGAGTTCACAAAAAAATAATTTATCTTTTTGATTTGCTATTGATGAAATAAATATAGGTGAGCCAGGATAAAAATTATTTTTTTCAGTAATTTTATAAATAGTTGAAAGATAATTTTTAATTAAAATATTATTACCTTTGTAATTTTGTATCTTTTTAATTCCTTCTTTATACTCTTTATTTTTATCCATATACTTAGATATATATTTATAAATTCCATTACCAGAATGACTATCAATATAACTTATTGAATTATTTACTTTTTTTTCAATATTGTATAAGTAAAGGATAATAATGTGTTTAAAAACATCTGCATGATTTCCAGCATGATATCCGTGTCTATAGCTAAGCATAAAAATAAAAAAAATTGTTGAAATTAATTTCTTATTAGTTATTTAAAGAATTAAATTAATCAATATACAATATTTATATAAGTTAAATAAATTAATCCCCCGATAATAAATAAGGAGAATACAATATGCCAAGTGGTAAAATTAAATGGTTTAATCCGACCAAAGGTTATGGATTTATAGAAAATGATGATGGAGGAAAAGATGTTTTTCTTCATGTTTCAGCTTTAGAAGCTGCTGGTATTGATACTTTAGAAGAAGGTATGCCAGTTGAATTTGAAATCGGTGAAAACCGTGGAAAAGAAAACGCTATTAATATTAAGAAAAAATAACATTTAATTGAATTCAAACAAACTTTTAGAATGGATTGGCGTAACTACAGCAATCCTTTATTCCCTACTAGTTGCATTTAATATTGGATTAGAATTTATTGGCTTTTCATTATTATTGCTATCAGCAGTATTAATTGGAATCTGGGCCTATAAATTAAAACACAATGGAATATTGTTTTTACAATTTTTTTTATGCTTGTGCAGGTATTATAGGAATGTACAGATGGTTTGGATAAAAATATTTTTTTTATTTTTACTTTTATATTCTTCAATTGCATATTCTTCTGAATTAAGTGAAGAAGAAGAAATGTACTTTAATTTTGTTGATTTAAACAATGATGGAGTTATTTCCTATGAAGAAATTGAACAATCATTAAATTTACTCTTTCAAATTATAGATCTGAATCAAGATAATAAAATTTCTCAAAATGAGATAAATGAATTAAAAGGCATAATTAGATCTTTAAGATGAGTATTTGGGGAAGAGTTATTGGCGGAGCAGCTGGATTTGCTTTAGGAGGACCTATAGGGGCTATCTTAGGTGTAATGGCTGGTGGTGCTTTTGATAGAAGATCTAAATCAAAATCATCATTTAACTTCAATCGAATAAATAATAATCAAAAACAACAAATTTTTACATTAAGTTTTATTATTCTAGCTGCAAAATTAGCTAAATCAGATGGCATTGTATCAGATGATGAAATCAGAGCATTTAAAGAAAAATTTAAAGTTCCAAAATCTGAAATTCCTAAAGTTGCAAAAATATTCAATGAGGCAAAAAAAGATACGTATGGCTATAAACAAATAGCAAATCAAGTAGGAGATTTATTTTCAACTAATAAAATTTTATTAGAAGAATTATTAAATAATTTATTTTATATTGCTGCATCTGATGGAAAGATATCTATTAGTGAAATAGATTTTTTAAGATCAATTTCTAAGTCGTTTAAATTTAGTGAAAAAGATTTTCAAAGAATTTTTCAATCAAATTTAAAAAATAGCGAATCTGATCCTTATAAAATATTGGGTGTAAATAGATCAAGCACTGATAATGAGATAAGAAAAAAATGGATAAAATTAAATAAAGAACATCACCCAGATAATTTAATTGCCAAAGGTATGCCTAAAGAATTTATTAAACAATCTAATAAAGAATTAGCAGCTATTAATATTGCTTATGATAAAATAAAAGAAATTAGAGGAATTTCTTGATACCTAAAGATTTATCTGTCGATAATATTAATAAAATTTATAAAAGAATTAGTCCATTTATTAATAAAACACCTTTTTTAAAGTGCCCTAATGATATTGATAAATATTTTTCTACTAATTTATTTTTTAAATGTGAATTTTTACAAAAATCTGGTTCATTTAAGGCAAGAGGTGCGCTTAATAATATAATTTCTCAAGATCAGAATAAATTTAATAAAGGAATTACAGCAGTGAGTGCTGGAAATCATGCAATTGCTGCCTCATTTGTAGCTAATCAATTTAAATTGAAAAATAAAATTTTCTTATATGAAAGTGCTAATAAATATAGAGTTCAAACTTGTAAAAATTATGGTGCTAACCTTATCTTTACTAATCCAAAACAAGCTTTTCGTGATGCTGAAAATGCGAAAAATGAAGGTTACTATTTTATTCATCCTTTTGACGGCCCATTGACTTTACAAGGTAGTGCTACATTGGGATTAGAAATTGTAGAATATTTAAAATCAATAAATGATAAAATTGACAATTTATTTATTTCAGTTGGAGGAGGTGGGTTAATAAGTGGTGTTTCTTCCTATGTAAAACAATTTTTTCCTAAGATTAAAATTATTGGCGTTGAGCCTGAAAATGCTAATGGATTAAATCAAAGTCTTGAAGCTAATAAACCATTAAATAATGTTAAAATTAATAGTATTGCTGATAGCCTTTCAGCGCCATTACACATGCAATATTCATTTGATGTAGCAAAAGAAGTAATTGATGAAATGGTAACTGTTTCTGATGATCAAATGAAAGAATTTATGGTATTTTGTTATAAAAAATTTAAGTTTTTTCTTGAACCTGCCTGTGTAGCTGGACTTGCTGCCTTAAAAAATAAAATCAATAATGAGCTTATTGGTCAAAATACAATGGTAATATTGTGTGGCTCAAATATTGATAAAAAAACTTGGATAAAGTTAACTAATTAATCTGGAAAATATAAAGTACCACCACTTAAATTTTTTTTCACACCTGTAGTATTTATATTACTTATTGTCAAATTTTTAAAAGATCTCATACCAATATATGCAAACATTTGAGATTCTACTAAATCACCATTTATTTTATATTTATCTATAAGTTCAATTTTTTTATTTAGTTTATTAAATAATATTTCTTTGAGTAATTTATTTTTTCTTCCACCTCCAGTAAGTAATATTTTTTCAATCCTAAATTTCTTATTTTTTAATAATTCTTTAAATCCTATATAAGTCATGAAGTTAGCAGTCATCAATGCATCATATTTGTCCAATTTAATAAGCTTATTATAGTATTTTCTAAAATAATTTCGATCTAATGATTTTGGGAAACTTTTTTTAAAGAACTTATCCCTTTTAAATTTATCTATTAATTTACTATCAATTTTACCTTTTCTTGCATTATTTCCATTTTTATCAAATTTTTTTTTAAAAAAATATTTACTTAGATCATCTGTTAAACAATTTGCTGGTCCAATATCAGATGATATTAAAGTTTTTGAAACTAAAGTTGAAAAATTTGCTATACCACCAAGGTTTATTATAACTACTTTTTCTTTAAATTTTTCTATTAAAAACTTATGATAATAAGAACCAATTGGCGCTCCCTGACCTCCATTTTTAATATCATTATCTCTTAAATTACTTATAGTTTTTATTTTAATTTTTTTTGCAATTTTTTTTCCATTTCCTAATTGTATAGATATTTTATTTGAAGGGTCATGATAAACAGTCTGCCCACTAATAGATATTAAATCAATATTTTTTTTATTAATTTTTTTTTGTTTTAAAAACAAAATTATTTTTTTTTCTAAAATATCTGTAACAAAATCATCTTTTTTTAAAAAATATTCTTTAATTTTATTATTATTTTTTGGTTTATTTATTATTAGTTTATTTATTATATTTTGATAATTTTTATTAAATTTATACGATTTTTCACATTTAATTTTTACAAAGTTAGTCCCATTTGTATTAATCAAACTGATATCAACTCCATCCATTGACGTACCTGTCATAACTCCTAAGACATTAAATTTCGAATTTTTATTCATTTTTAAGCAAGCTTAATTTTGCACATTTTATTAACAAACATATCAACAAAATAAATTAAATTATTTTGAAAAATACATTTTTTTATTGATAGATAAATAACAAATAGATATTCTAATTTTAATTATTACACGCAAAGGTAATAATCAATTTAATAAAAGGAAACGATTATTAAATTGTATCGGGAGGAAATGCACGATACACAAAAGGGACCTAGCTTGCTGGGTCCTTTTTTTTTGTTTTATAGACAAATTTGATAAATAAAGTAACAACATCATTTATTAATGGTTAAATTTTCTTTATTTTTGTTTGTCTTAATTTTTTGTTTTAAATCATTTTCTAACGAAGTTACAATTTTAAATGAAACTATAGGTAATGGTTTAGAGGTTAAAAATCACTCTAAATTATCTGTTCATTACATAGGTAGACTCGAGGATAATACTGTTTTTGATAGTTCATATGATAGGGGACAATTTTTTGATTTTCAAATAGGCGTAAGAAAAGTAATCCTAGGTTGGGAAACTGGGTTACTTGGTATGAGAGAGGGTGGAAAAAGAACAATATTTATTCCTTATCAATTGGCTTATGGAGAAAGTGGTGCAGGAAATTTAATTCCTCCAAAATCAAATCTTATTTTTGATATTGAAGTAATAAAAGTAATTCCACCTGGGTATAAGGAAATAGATGGTTATCAATTAAAACTAGCGATGACTGATGATTTTAAAATAATAGATATTAGAAATGAAGATCAAATAAATAATAAAAATAAAATACCAGGAGCAATACAGATAACTGCATTTGATAAAAATGGAAATTTTTTCCCAGATTTTTTTGAAAAGTATAAAGAAAATGTTCAAATAGGAGAGAAAGTTATTTTTATAAGCCAAAAGGGAGACGTATCTTCAATTTTAGCTAATGGATTTGTTGAGCAGCTAAATCAAGTAAATATTTATCACTTAAAGGATGGTGTATTAGGTTTAGAAAAAATAAATTTTGATTTTGAATAAATTAAAAATCTATTTTTTTATTATTTTCAGCTGCATAATTAATAATAAATTGCCATGCTGATCTACCTGTTCTATTTCCTCTTTCTAAACTCCATTTAATTGCTTCTTTTTCAGTTTTTACATTAAAAGGAAGTTTAAATTTTTCACAATACTTTAAAATTATATTAACAAAATCATTTTGAGAAATATTATGAAAGCCAATCCATAAACCAAAACGATCACTTAAACTTATTTTTTCTTCAACACTTTCATCTGTATGAATAGCAGAAGATCTTTCATTTTCTATCATATCTCTTGGCATTAAATGTCTTCTATTAGAAGTTACATAAAGAACAATATTTTTAGGCTGATTTTGTATACTTCCATCTAAAGTAGATTTAATTATTTTGTAATCATTATCTATATTTTCAAATGATAAATCATCAATAAAAATTATAAAATTATAATTCTTTAAATTTGCGTATTTTTCATAAATAATTTCAATATCAAAAATATTATTTTTATTTAATTGTATTAATTTTAAGTTCTTATTTTTTTTGTTTATCTCAAAAAAAACTGATTTAATTAATGAGCTTTTACCATTACCCCTTGATCCCCATAATAAGGCATTATTTGTAAAATTTCCTTCAGCAAAATTTTTTGTATTATTATAAATAGTTTTTTTTTGTCTTTCTATTCCGACTAAAAGATCAAGATCTAAACATCTAAAATTAGAGATTATTTTAAGGTTTTTTATTTTACTATCCCAAATAAATGCCTTTCCTCTTGAGAGTGTAAGATTTGATAAAAAATTGCTTAAAAACATTATAAATACTTTATTTGATTTTTCTTATTACACAGTATAATAAATCTCTCAAATTAAATCATCATAGGTACTATTATGGAAGCATTTGGAACATTTTTACCACTTATATTAATATTTGTAGTTTTTTATTTTTTGTTAATTAGACCACAGCAAAGAAAAGTTAAACAACATAAAGAAATGCTATCCAATCTCAAAAGAGGTGATAAAATCGTAACTTCAGGTGGAATTATCGGAACTATTAATAAGGTAGCTGATAATAGGGAATTAACCTTAGAAGTTGCTGAAAATGTTGAAATAAAAATTGCATCAGGAATGGTTGCGGATTTATATTCAATGCCAGAAGTTCAAAAAAAAGAACCACTAAAAGAAGAGAATAAAAGTAAATCTGGCTTCTCTTTATTTTCTAGAAAAAAATAAATTTTTTTATTAATGAAAAATTATCCTATCTGGAAATCATTTACTGTAATATCTTTAGTTTTATTGGGAATAATTTTTGCAATTCCTTCAATTATTTATGATGAAAATTCAAAAAATTGGTTTTTAAAAAATAAGATTAATTTAGGTTTAGACTTACAAGGTGGATCATATTTATTATTAGAAGTTCAACTTGATGTTTTATATAAAGAAGAATTAGATAATTTTGTTGATAGTGTTCGTTTGATTGCTAGAGATCAAGCTGTAAAATTTAAAAAAATTGATATTCAAGAAAGTGAGGTCGTTGTTTTATTTAATAATAAAGAGAAGATAAATGATATTAGAGATAGTTTTTTTCAAATGTACAGAGGAGTTACATTACAAATTAATAATAATAAACTAATTATAAAGTTAAATGATGAATATAGAAAAATTATTCAAGATTCAGCAATTAAGCAATCACTTGAAATTGTTAGAAAAAGAATTGATGAATCTGGAACTAAAGAACCTCTAATCCAAAGATCTGGCAAAAAAAGAATACTTTTACAATTGCCAGGAGTAAAAGACCCAGAAAGAATTAAAGATTTATTAGGTAAAACTGCAAAATTAACTTTTCACATTGTTGATACTGAGAATACTTCAGCTCTTCAAAATAATTTAGCACCTTTTGGAAAAATTATTGTTCCAGACATGTATGATGAAAATACAAAATATTTATTAGATAAAAGAGCAGTTGTAGGTGGAGAAAATTTAGTAGATGCCAAAGGTTCATTTGATCAAACAGAAGGTCATGCAGTCTCATTCCGTTTTGATACAGAAGGTGCACAAAAATTTGGTAAAGTTACAACAAACAATATTGGTAAAAATCTTGCTGTTGTATTAGATGGTGTTGTTATTACTGCTCCTAGAATTAGTAGTGCTATTACAGGAGGTTCAGGTATCATAACTGGAAATTTTAATGCCCAAGAAGCCTCTGATTTAGCAGTTTTATTAAGAGCTGGTGCTTTACCTGCACCTTTAGAAATAGTTGAAGAAAGATCAGTAGGCGCTGGTTTAGGAGCAGACTCAATAGCTGCAGGTCAAATAGCTGCTATCATTGGTATGGTTTTAGTTTGTGTATTTATGATACTGATTTATGGAACTTTTGGTGCTCTTGCTAATGTTTCATTAATAGTAAATTTATTTATAATTATTTCATTATTAGGAATAATAGGTGCAACATTAACATTGCCTGGTATAGCTGGAATAGTATTAACAATTGGAATGGCAGTAGACGCCAATGTTCTAATTTTTGAAAGAATTAAAGAAGAGAGTTTAAAACAAACAAAAGTTTTTCAGATTGTAAAAAATGGTTTCGATAGAGCTATGTCAACTATACTTGACGCCAATATTACTACTTTGATTGCTGCTATTTTACTATTTGCATTTGGCTCTGGTCCAATAAGAGGTTTTTCCATTACATTGTCTTTGGGTGTCTTAGCATCAATGTTCACCGCTTTAATGCTTACAAATTTTTTAGTATATATGTACTTATCATTTGCAAATAAAAAGGAATTAAAACTATAATGTTTGGTTTAAATAAAATTATTCCAGTTGAACCTAATATTAATTTTTTAGGCTTAAGAAGAAATTTTTTAATTTTTTCTATTTTAGCCATATTAATCTCAATAGGCTTATTAAGTATAAAGGGTTTAAATCTTGGAATTGATTTTAAAGGAGGTACTTTAATTGAAGTCAGTACAAAAAATACTTCAATTGGCGAGCTAAGAGAAATTTTATCTTCTTCTTATAGTGATCTATCTTTACAGGAATTTGGTAATGAGAATATTATTTTAATACGACTTCAAAATAAAAGTAATCAAGAAAGTATTGAAACAGTTAATTCTGTCAAAAATTTAATTCAAGACAAGGTTGTTGAGTTTAGAAGGTCTGAATTTGTTGGCCCTACAATTAGTTCTGAACTTCTGTTTAGAGGATTTCAAGCTGTTTCTTTTGCACTAATTGCCATTTTAATTTACATTTGGCTGCGTTTTGAATGGCAATTTGGTTTTGGTGCAGTTGTTGCATTAACTCATGATGTATTGTTTACTCTTGGATTGTTATCTATTCTAAATGTAGAATTTTCTCTTGCAACAATAGCAGCAATTCTAACAATTGCTGGATATTCTATTAACGATACAGTGGTGATATTTGATAGAGTTCGTGAAAATTTAAGAAAATATAAAAAACTAGAATTAGTAGATTTATTTAACTTATCGGTTAATAACACTTTATCCAGAACTATAATGACAAGTTTAACAACGCTTCTTGCATTAGTTTCTTTATTTATATTTGGAGGAGAGGTTATTAGACCTTTCGCCTTAACAATGATTATAGGTGTAATAATTGGTACTTATTCATCTGTTTTTATTGCGGTCCCAACTTTATTAATTTTTAAGTTTAGACCGCAAGATGAAGATGATTAAGCGTTATTTAAGTTTTCTGTAACTTTTTCCCAATTAACTAAATTATCGATAAAAGCTTTTAAATAATCAGGTCTTCTGTTTCTATAATCAACATAATATGAGTGTTCCCAAACATCACATCCAAGTAGAGGAGTCTGTCCATGTACGATTGGGTTTTCTCCATTTGGTGTTTTTGTAATTTCTAGTTTTCCATTATTTAATACTAACCAACACCAACCTGATCCAAATTGACCAATACCTGCATTTATAAAATCATCTTTCATTTTTTCTACTGAACCAATATCCGCAACTATCTTATTTTCGAGTTCAGAGGGAATTTTACCATCTGGATTATTTTTCATTACTTCCCAAAAATGAACATGATTTATATGTTGTGCTACATTATTGAATACTGGAGCATTTTTTTGATATGAGTTAATAACAATATCATTGACATTATCATCTGATATATTCTGTTCTTTAATAAACTTATTTCCATTAGTAATGTAAGCCATATGATGCTTATCATGATGCAACTCTAAAGTTTCAGCCGACATATACGGCATTAGAGCATCTTTACTATAGGGTAGATCTGGTAACTCTAGATTTATCATTTTATTTCCTTTAATTTATAAAATTTTCTTTAAGAATTCACCTGTAAAGCTTTTTTTATTATTTGCAATATCTTCGGGGGTACCAGTTCCAACAATTTGACCACCATTTACACCTCCTAGAGGACCCAAATCAATTATATGATCAGCTGTTTTAATAACATCAAGATTATGCTCAATAACGATTACTGTATTACCTTCATCAACAAGAGTATGAAGAATTTTAAGTAATTTTTTTACATCATCAAAATGAAGACCGGTAGTTGGTTCATCAAGAATATATAGTGTTTTTCCTGTTGATCTTTTTGATAATTCTTTTGATAATTTTATTCTTTGCGCTTCACCACCTGATAAAGTAGTAGCTGATTGTCCAATTTTTATATAATCTAATCCTACATCCATTAAAGTTTGTAATTTTTGTTTTATTGCAGGAATTTTATCGAAAAATTTGTAACCTTCTTCAACAGTCATTTCTAAAACATCAGAAATAGATTTATCCTTATATTTTACTTCTAAAGTCTCCCTATTGTACCTTTTACCTTTGCAGATATCGCACTCAACATAAACATCAGCTAAAAAATGCATTTCTATTTTTTTCACTCCATCGCCTTCACATGATTCACATCTACCGCCTTTAACATTAAATGAAAAACGACCTGGTTTATAGCCTCT
The DNA here is from genome assembly GCA_902541215.1 of uncultured Alphaproteobacteria bacterium. GTDB lineage: Bacteria > Pseudomonadota > Alphaproteobacteria > HIMB59 > CACPNW01. The sequence goes on from CACBPV010000012.1 coordinate 29,355, forward strand.
AGCACTTGATTCATTTAAATTAGCAAACCAATCTCTTATCGGAGTAAAACATCCTGTATATGTTGCTGGGTTTGATCTTGGTGTTCTTCCAATAGGTGATTGATCAATATCAATTACTTTATCAATATGATTAATACCTTTAAAGTTAAAACGACTTTCATCTTTATTTAAAGATTTATTGAAATACTCATCTAACCTTTGATACAATGTATCAATAATTAATGAAGATTTACCACTTCCAGATACACCTGTAACAGTAATAAAATTTCCTAAAGGTAAAGTTATATTAAGATTATCTAAGTTGTTTGTTTTTATTTTATTAAGCTTAAAAACTTTATTTTTATTAAATTTTCTTCTATTTTTTGGAACTTCTATTTCTAAGGATTTATTCAAATATTTTGCTGTCAAACTTTTATTATTTTTAAGTATTTTTTTAAGTCCTCCTTCTGCAATTATGTGCCCTCCATTAACTCCTGCTTTAACACCAATATCAATTATATGATCAGATTGTCTAATTGCATCCTCATCATGTTCAACAACAATTACAGTATTTCCTAAATCTCTTAATCTAAATAATGTTTCAATTAGTTGCTGATTATCTTTTTGATGTAATCCAATAGATGGTTCATCCAAAACATATAAAACTCCTGTTAAACCTGAGCCAATTTGACTTGCTAGTCTAATTCTTTGACTTTCACCTCCAGACAAAGTTTTACTAGCTCTTGCTAATGATAAATAATCTAAACCAACTCTATTTAAAAAAACTAATCTATCTTTTATTTCTTTAATAACTCCTTCAGCAATTTTTTTATTATTTTTATCAAGTTTACTTTCCAGTGATGAAAACCAGTTTAAACATTCGCTAATTGATTTTTTAGTAATATTTCCAATATGATTTTCATCAATTCTGACGGCTAAAGCTTTATCGTTAAGACGGAAACCATTGCAAACTTCACAGTCTCTTTCAGATAAATATTTTTCTAATTCATACTGAAGCCACCATCTCTCAGTTTCCTCATATTTTCGATCAATAAAGTTAATTATTCCCTCAAAATCATATAAAAAATTTAGTTCACTATTCTCATCTCCATAAAGAATTATATTTTTTACTTTTTTTGGAATTTCACTCCACGGAACATTTTTCTTAACTTTGAATTGTTTTAAAATTTTATCTATTGTTTCAACAAAATATTTTTTTTGATAACCAAATACTTTTGTTTCCCATGGTTTAATAGCTCCATCAGAAATTGATCTAGTCTCATCTGGCACAATCTTGTTTTCGTCAAAATATTTTTCAACTCCTAACCCATCACACTCAGAACATGCACCCTGTGGTGCATTAAAACTAAATAATCTAGGTTCAATCTCTTCAATACTAAATCCAGACACAGGACATGCAAATTTTGATGAAAATATCGATATTTTATTCGTATCTAGATTTTCTAAATATAACAAACCATCTGATAAAGTTAACGCAACTTCTATACTTTCACTCAGTCTTTGTTGGATATTTTTTTTTACAACAAGTCGATCAATTACAACATCAATATTATGTTTAAAATTCTTTTTAAGTGAAGGCACTTCATCAATATCATAGACAACATTATCTACTTTAAGTCGTTGATAACCTCTTTTTTTTAAATCTTCGATTTCTTTTCGATATTCACCTTTTCGATCTCTAACTATTGGAGATAAAATATAAATTCTTTTATCAATATTATTTTTAATTATAAGATCTGTCATTTCACTAACTGATTGCGATTTAATTGGTTTACCTGTTGCTGGAGAGTAGGGAACGCCAACTCTAGCATATAGGACTCTTAGGTAATCGTAAATTTCTGTGACTGTACCTACAGTACTTCTTGGATTTTTTTGTGTAGTTTTTTGTTCTATAGAAATAGCTGGTGATAGACCATCAATACTATCTACATCAGGCTTATTCATCATTTGAAGAAATTGTCTTGCATATGCTGATAGGCTCTCAACATATTTTCTTTGTCCTTCAGAATAAATTGTATCAAATGCCAAAGTTGATTTACCTGAACCACTTACACCTGTAATTACAACAAGTTTATTTTTTGGTATTTCTAAGTTGATATTTTTAAGATTGTGCTCTCTTGCACCTTTTATAACAATTTTATCTAAATTCATGAATATTAGTGTTATCTAATAACGTTAATATGTTATATGGATATATATAGAAATCTTATGGTTGGTAGTGTTAATAAAACAATTTTATTAGGAAACTTAGGAAGAGATCCTGAAATTAGGTCTATGCAGTCTGGAGCTAAAATGGCTTCATTTTCAATTGCAACTTCAAAAAGATGGAAAGATAGAAATACTCAAGAACAAAAAGAAAAAACATCTTGGCATAACATTGTTGTTTTTGGAGACGGCTTAGTTGATATAGTAGAAAAATACGTAAAAAAAGGTTCTAAAATTTACGTTGAAGGAGAGCTTCAAACAAGGAAATGGCAAGATAAAGATGGAAATGATAGATACACCACTGAGGTCATTTTACAAGGATATAATTGTAATTTAACCCTCTTAGACAGCAGAAATAGTAATTCTCAGGTATCTGATAATTCTCAAGAAATGGATCAATCTAAGCCTATTGAGGAAAATTCTTTTGGAAATCAATCAGGTGATTCTGAAGATTTAGATGAGGATATCCCTTTTTAAATAATTTTATTAGATAATATTATTTAATTACTGAAAAATAAAGTTTTTTTAATATAACTTTATCATTTATTTATAGTGGTTTAAATTGTGCTTTTTGATATAAAAAATTCTTAATTTTTCTTAGAAAACTTGGATTTTTTTAGTGCCTGACGATATAGATACATCAAATAACGACAATCAAGAACCTACTAATATACCTTCAGTAAGTTTAGAGCAAGAAATGCAAAAATCCTATCTGGATTATGCAATGTCTGTAATAGTTAGTAGGGCACTTCCAGACTGCAGAGATGGCTTAAAGCCAGTTCATAGAAGAATATTGTACTCTATGAGTGAATCAGGGTACAATTTTAATAAACCATACAAAAAATCCGCAAGAATAGTCGGTGATGTAATGGGTAAATATCATCCACACGGAGACTCAGCTATTTACAATTCTATGGTTAGAATGGCACAAGATTTTTCTATGCGATTAGAGTTAGTTGATGGTCAAGGGAATTTTGGATCTTTAGATGGCGATCCTCCTGCTGCAATGAGATATACTGAAGCAAGACTTGCTAAAGTATCCGAAAAGCTTGTTGAAGATATTGATAAAAACACTGTTGCGTTTCAGTCTAATTATGATGATACAACAAAAGAACCCTCAGTTTTGCCATCCCAATTTCCAAATCTTTTAGTTAATGGAGCATCAGGAATAGCTGTTGGAATGGCGACTAATATTGCCCCACATAACTTAGGAGAAGTTATAGACGCATCTTTATATCTTATTAAAAATCCAGAATGTAATATCTCAGACCTTCAAAAATATATTTTTGGTCCTGATTTTCCAACAGGAGGTCAAATAATTGGTAAAAAGGGCATAACAGAAGCATTTGAAACTGGAAAAGGAGGGTGTGTAGTTAGGTCAAAGACTAGTATTGAAAATTTTAAAAAGGATCGTGAAGCAATCATTCTTCATGAAATACCTTATCAGGTTAATAAATCAAAATTATTAGAAAGGATTGCGGAAATTGTAAAAAATGGAATTGTTGAAGGAATTTCAGATTTAAGAGATGAGTCAGATAGAAACGGTGTTAGGGTTGTTATAGAATTAAAAAAAGATGTAGACCCAAATATTATTCTCAATCAATTATATAAACATACGTTAATTCAAACGACATTTAATTCTAATATGCTTGCTTTAAATAAAGGTAAGCCAGAGCAAATGAATTTAAAAGAAATTTTATCTTCATTTTTAGATTTTAGAGAAGAAGTAATAATAAAAAGAACATTATTTGACCTTAATAAAGCTAGAGAAAAAGCTCATATTTTAGTTGGATTGGTTGTTACTAATGAACATATTGATGAAATTATAGAATTAATAAAAAGTTCAAAAGATACAAAAGAAGCAAAAGAAAAATTAATTAAAAAGAAATGGAAAGTATCTAAACAAAATCTTAATTTTATTAAATCAGTTGAGGATGATACTGTAGAGTTAAAAAACAACACTTTCAATTTTTCTGAAGCACAGGCTAAAGCTATTTTAGAATTAAGATTACAAAAATTAACTGCTTTAGAAAGAGAAGATATACAAAAAGATTTAGAAAGTTTAATTTTAGAAATTAAAAATTACCTATCTATACTTAATTCTAGGGATATTCTTCTAAAGGAAATAGAAAATGAATTAGCTGAAATTAAAAAAGAATTTGCAACTGAAAGACGTAGTGAGATTATTGATCAAGAATATGAGCAAGTAGATGATTTAAGATATATTCAAAAAGAAGATATAGTTTTAACTATTTCTAATAATGGATACATTAAAAGATCACTATTATCTAATTATCGTTCTCAAAATAGAGGAGGTAAAGGTAAAACTGGTATGTCAACAAGGGAAGAAGATTTTGTTAAAGAAATTCACTTTGCAGATACTCATACTAAACTTTTAGTTTTTTCTTCATTAGGAAAGGTTTATTCTCTAAAATCTCATGATATTCCTGAAGCTAGTTTAAAGGCAAGAGGAAAGCCTATAGTAAATTTATTGCCATTTAAAAATTCTGAAAAAATATCAACTTTTCTAACATTACCCCTAGATGAAAATCAGTGGGAAAAATTTTATGTTATTTTTACAACTAAAAATGGAATGGTTAGAAAAAATAAATTAATTGATGTTGCTAAGAGTGGAAAAAGAGAATTGAGGGACTCAGGTAAAGTATCTATTAGGCTTGATGAAAAAGATGAATTAATTGGTGTTAAGCTTTGTACTGTAGATGATGATATTTTACTTTCTTCATCAAATGGAAAATGTTTACGTTTTCCAGTTGAAAAATTAAGATTATTTTCTGGTTTAAATTCTTCAGGTGTAAGGGGTATAAAATTAGATAAGGGCAATACAATCATTTCTTTAGCAATTTTAAAACATTCAGTGATTGATATGAGCATTCGTCAAGAATACTTAAAGGCAGCATCCGAAAGTAGAAAAGAAACTTCATCACTCAAAAATGGATTTGAAGAATTAAATAATAATGAGGAATTTCTTTTAGCTATAACATCAAAGGGTTTTGGAAAAAGATCATCCGCTTATGAATATAGAATTTCAAATAGAGGAGGGAAAGGTATAACTGGTATAATTACATCAGAAAAAAATGGTAAAGTTGTTGATTGTTTTGTTGTTAAGGACAACGATGAAATTATTCTTGTTAGTGATAAGGGTCAAATAATTAGAGTTAATGTAAACCAAATTAGAATAGCTGGAAGATCAACAAAAGGTGTAAGTATTTTTAAGATTCCAGAAAGTGATAGAATTGTTTCTGTTTCTAGAATACAAGAATTCGAAAATGATGAATAAAATTGGAATATATCCGGGTACTTTTGATCCTATGACTGCAGGTCATATGGACATAATTAAAAGATCATTAAGAATAGTAGATAATTTAGTAATAGCTGTCGCTAATAATATTAACAAAGATTCATTATTTAGTGTTCAAGAAAGAATTAATATTATCAAAAATGATATCAGTTCTGTAAATGAGCTAAACTCAAAAATTAATGTTACCGAATTATCAGGATTACTTACAACTTTTGCTAAAGATCAAAATGCCACATGTATAATACGTGGTTTAAGAGCAGTATCTGATTTTGAGTATGAATTCCAAATGACAGGCATGAACTATCAACTTAACCCCGATATCGAGACAATATTTCTTATGACTTCAGAAAAAAACTCATTCATTTCATCTAATTTTGTTAAAGAAGTCCACAAACTAGGTGGTGATGTTTCAAATTTTGTTTCTAAAAATGTTTTAGAGCAGCTTAATAAAAAAAACTCTTAGTTAATCACTTGCGCTTACAATATTTGAACTATATAGAATACAAATTCGATGGGCCCTTAGCTCAGTTGGTAGAGCAATTCCCTTTTAAGGAATGGGTCGCAGGTTCGAATCCTGCAGGGCTCACCATCCAAAATGAAAAAAGCAAAAATTAAAAATATTGCATCAGGTATTGAGAAAAATTGTGACATTTTAAGAAAAAATGATAACATTCTTGAAGTAGTTCTTGAAGGAACAACAATAAAGATATTGCTTAAAAAAAAGACTAATAAATATATCGGATATTTTAAAGAAATGGAATTTGAGTCTGATGGTTAATTTTTATTCCTAATATTTAATTCGTTTTCATAATCAATTTGTACTTGTTTTAAAATTTCTTTCTTTGTTTTTACTTTACCTTTACCTACACCAGGGCAATTTTTAGCAATATCGTTATTCCAAGTTTTTGTATTCATATTTTCAGGCCAAAAAGGCCAAGTTCTACATTGTATAGGTCTTGATTTATAAACAGTGCATTTGTTATCCTTCAAAAATATACAATTTCCATTATTTTTTTTTAGTTCCTTTAAGTGAATGAAACCATCAGTTTTTTGACAATAGTTTTTTACAAAGTTTTGTTCTGTTGTTTTAAATCCATCTGACAATTTTTTAATATCTTTCTTGCTTAAATAAACAAAACCATAGGTACCTCTTGAAACACAACAATTTCCAGAACCCTGGCATTCAAATCTAATACCTTTTTCTATATCCATAATATTATCCAGCAGTAAGTGTTAAAATTGCAGCATCTCTTTCTTGAAGATACAATAAGTTTCGAAGATTTTCTCCTTCTATGTTTTCCAATTTTGGATTTTTGGATAATATATCTTCTACCATAATTTTAGCATCTTCTAATAGATCGTAATCAAAACTAAGATCAGCTACATAAAAAGATGGGTTGCCAGATTGTTTTTTTCCTAAAATTTCTCCTGGACCTCTTATTTTTAAATCCTCTTCAGCGATTTTAAAACCATCATTTGTTTGCTTCATTATATCTATTCTTTGTTTTGAAATTTCCCCAATATTATCTTTATGTAAAAGTATACAATATGATTGAATGTCATTTCTACCAACACGACCTCTCAATTGATGAAGTTGAGCTAAACCGAATCTTTCTGCATGTTCGATTACAATTGTTGTTGCAGAAGGAATATCCACACCAACTTCAATAACAGTTGTTGAAACTAAAATTTTATAATCCTCATTTTTAAACTTTGTCATTATTTCTTCTTTTTCTATTTCACTTAAACGTCCATGCATTAAAAGAACTTTATTTTTGAAATATTTTTTTAAAATTTTGTATCTTTCCTCTGCAGCTTTTAGATCTAACTCTTCAGATTCTTCTATTAAAGGGCATACCCAGTAAAATTTAGACGATGAATTTTTAATTTTTTCTTTTATTCTATCAATAAGTTGATTCTCTTTTTTTAATGACAAAGAGTTAGTTATAATTGGTTTACGACCTAAAGGTTTTTCAATTAATTTACTTTCTTTCATATCTCCATATGCTGCTAAGGTTAATGTTCTTGGAATGGGAGTCGCACTCATTACTAAAATATTTGGTTTATGATTTTTATGGTTAAATACCATTCTTTGATAAACACCAAATCTATGCTGTTCGTCAATAACTGCTAAACCTAAATTGTTAAATTTTACTGTATCTTGTATTAAAGCATGTGTTCCAATTATTATATCTGCTTTTCCCTTTGCAATTTCTTCTAATTTTTCTTTCCTTTCCTTACCCTTGTCCTTTCCTGTAAGAACAAGCACATTTATTTTTGAATCTTTTAATAATTTTAATATATTTTCATAATGCTGAAATGCGAGAATTGTAGTAGGTACCATTAAAGCAGATTGAAAATTGCTTTCAAATACTTTTATCATTGATAT
>CACBPV010000013.1 GCA_902541215.1 uncultured Alphaproteobacteria bacterium
AAAAAGATTAGTGCGTAAAATGATAAGCATAAAATTAAAAAAATTACACAGATACTAAAAACTTTTGAATAATAATGCAGTATTTGTCCCTCCAAATCCAAATGAGTTACTCAAAGCATATGAAATTTTTTTTTCTAGAGGAGTTTTTGGAATTAAATTTATATTAGTCGTCTCAATTGGATTATCTAAATTAAGTGTGGCCGGTAAAATATTATGATTAATTGACATAATCGAAAAAATTGATTCAACACTACCTGCAGCTCCAAGAAGATGACCTATTGAAGATTTAGTAGAGCTTACGTTAATATTGTGCTTAAACAATTTAGAAATTGCATTTAATTCTATTTCATCACCTTTAATTGTGGATGTACCGTGTGCATTTATGTAGTCAATATTATCAGGTGAAACATTTGACATTTTAAGGGCGGATTTCATTGCTCTAAATCCACCATCACCATCTTCCGATGGAGCAGTTATATGATGAGCATCTCCAGACATTCCATAACCCACCAATTCTGCATAAATGTTAGCTCCTCTTTTTTTTGCATATTCCATTTCTTCAAGAACAACAATTCCTGACCCCTCACCCATTACAAAACCATCTCTATGTTGATCCCATGGTCTGGAGGCCATATTTGGCTTATCATTATAAGATGTACTTAAACTTCTAGCTGCACAAAAACCTGCTATTCCTAATTTGCAAACAGCGGCTTCTGAGCCACCAGCAATCATTACATCAGCTGCTCCTCTCTTAATCATTTCTCCTGAATCGCCAATAGAATGAGCACCTGTTGCGCACGCTGTTACAACAGAATGATTTGGTCCTTTAAATCCATATTTTATAGAAATTTGTCCAGAAAGAAGATTAACTAACGATGACGGAATAAAAAAAGGTGAAAGTTTTTTTGATTCTTTATTAATTGTAAGTGAGCCTTCATAAATTGTTTCCAAACCACCAATTCCAGATCCAACAGAAACACCTACATTTAACCTTTCTTCTTCTGTTAAGTTGTTTAAACCTGCATCTTCAATTGCCATGCTAGCAGCTACTAGACCATACTGTATAAATCTATCATTTCTCTTTATATCTCTTGCTTCAATCAAATTTGATTTATTAAAATAATTATCATCTTCAGGATTGTTGTTAATGTATCCAGCAATTTTTGCTGGTAAATCATCAACATCAAAATGATCTATTTTTTTGATACCAGACTTAGCATCAATAAGATTATTCCATGAAGTTTCTTTATTGTTACCTAGCGAAGTAAGCAAACCCATTCCCGTAACAACAACTCTTCTCATAAAAATGTATTAAATTTTTATTTTTTACTTTGTATGTAATCTATTGCATTTTGAACTGTCTGAATAGTTTCTGCAGCATCATCAGGTATTTCTATTCCAAACTTTTCTTCAAAAGCCATAACTAACTCAACAGTATCTAAGCTATCTGCACCTAAATCATCTATAAATTTTGCCTCAGGTACAACCTTTGATTCATCAATTCCTAAATGATCTACGACAATTTTTTTTACCTGATCTTGAATTTCACTCATATTTTTCTCCTTATTAATTTCTTTTTTAAATTATTTTTTGAACGTATGTCAACCTATTAAACCATTAACATTCCACCATTAACATGAAAATTCTGCCCTGTAATATATGAAGAATCATCTGTTGATAAAAAAAATACTAAATTTGCAACATCTTTAGGATTTCCAAATCTCATCATTGGGATTCTTGAAAGATAATTGTTTTTTTGATCATCATTTAGACTCTCAGTCATTGATGTGGAAATAAATCCAGGGGAAACTAAATTTACATTAATATTTCTTCTAGCAACTTCTAGAGCGATTGATTTATAAAGTCCACTAAGACCAGATTTAGATGCTACATAATTGGTTTGACCTGGATTTCCTGTAGTGCCAACTATAGATGAAATTCCAACAATTTTTCCATACCTATTTGATAACATATTAGGTAACAAAGTTTTAATAATTTGATAATTAGAACTTAAATTAGTTTGAATTACTTTTGACCATTGTTCATAATTCATTCTCATAATTAAACTATCATCTGTTATTCCAGCATTATTTGCAATTACAGATATGTCTTTATGGTCTTTTGATATCTGATCTAAACATTTTTGAAGATTATCTATGTTTGATAAATCTACGTTAAAAAAATAATGATTATCTCCATATTTTTTTTTTAAATTTTCTAATTTATTTGAAGAAGATGAAGTTAATAAAAGAGTAAAATTATTATCTAAAAATTTATCACAAATAGAGGATCCTATTCCTCCGGATGCTCCTGTTATAAAAACTTTTTTATTTTTATCCATTTTATTTAAAATCTAAAATATTATCATAAGAAGTAATATCAAAATTACTTGAGATTCTCCTAATTAATCCACTCAAAACTTTATTTGGACCAATTTCAATTATTTTATTTTCACCAATTTCCTCAAGTTTTTTTATGCTTTTAGTCCAATTAACTCTATTGGCCATTTGATACTGAAGATTTTTTTTTATTGATAAATTATCAATATAAACTTCCGCATCATAGTTAGATATAATTTTAATTTTATTTTCAATAAAATTTAATTTATCTATTTCCTTACTAAGTTCGTTCTGAGCTTGAAACATAAATTTACTATGAAATGCAGCAGACACATTTAATAAAACAAATTTTTTAATTTTATTATCTAAAAATATTTCTTTACTTTTATTAATATTTTCAAGTTTTCCAGAAATAACTATTTGTATGTTTGAATTATCATTTGCTATTTCTAAGTCTAAATTATTAATATCTATAATTTCTTGAACAGTTTTTACATCATTACCAATGAGTGCAGCCATTCCAGTTTCATTTGGTAATACCGCATTGTTCATTAACTCACCCCTTTTTTTTAATATTATACTGCATTCTTTTAAAGTTATCTTATTACTACATGCTAGAGCCGTATATTCACCAAGTGAATGACCCATCATGATATTTATATCTTCAAGTCCTTTTTCAGCTTCTAAAATTTTAAAAATTGTGAACGAAGCTGAAAAGATACAAATTTGGGTAAATTGCGTAAGATTTAATTTTTTATTATCATTAAAAATTATATTTCTAATATTTAATTTAGTATAATCCTCAATTTCTTCAAAAATCAACCCAGCCAATCTAAAATTTTCATGAAAATCCTTTACCATACCTAAAGATTGGCTACCTTGGCCAGGAAAAACAAATGATGTCATTAAAACTTGATTTATTTTAAAAATTTAATATATGCAAGTTCAACTTCTCTTATATCCAATAATGTAAGATTAACCATGGAGTAAAATGAATAAATTTGAAGTAGTTTTATTATTAAATCCTGAACTTTCCTCAAATATATTAGATAAAGAAATCGAACATTTTAAGTCAAAAATAAACTCTCAATCTGGTAAAGTTATAAATGAGGAAAATTGGGGACTTAGAGATCTGAGCTACAGTATCAATAAATTTAAAAAAGCTTTTTACAGATTTCTTCAAATTGAAGCTCCTGGACCATTGGTGAAGAATATTAGCAAAGAGTTAAATCAATCAGAAAATTTAATTAGATATATTTTTATTAAAGTAAAAAATCATCAAGAATTGCCAACAAAGTTAAACTATGAAACGAAATAAATTTAAAACAAAAAAGGAAGATAAAAATAACTCTCCTTTTGAACTTAGAAAGAAATTTTGTCCATTTAGTCAACCAGGATCCCCAAATATTGACTATAAAGATACTAGACTATTATCTAGATATATTACAGAAAAGGGTAAAATTGTTCCAAGTAGAATAACTGGTGTTTCTAGAAAAAAACAAAAGGAATTAGCAAGAGCAATTAAAAGAGCTCGTTTTTTATCACTTATGTCCTATACTAATAAGCAATCAATATAATGAAAGTAATTCTTACAACAACTATTAAAAAATTAGGTAAGATGGGTGATAGAGTTACAGTAAAACCTGGTTATGCTAGGAATTTTCTATTTCCAAACAAAATGGCCTTAAGAGAAAATAAAAAAAACTTAGAATATTATGAAAAAATTAAAGGTGAAATAGTACAAAAAGAAGATATTAAACTCAATAATGCTAAAAAATTAATACAAGATATTAAAAAGTTAAACATAACATTTAACAAAGAAGCTGATGAAAAGGATCAGTTATATGGCTCAATTTCGAAAAAAGAAATCATAGATTATCTTCAAAATAATAACTTAAAAGTTAAGTCAGACGATATCATAATTAAAAATCAAATTAAATCTATTGGAGAACATCTTATTCAAATTACTCCATACGAAGGAATAATTGAAGAATATACAATAATTGTAAATAAAAACTAATTTATTCACGCAATTAGTATTTTATCAACTTAATTTTATTTCTTGTTGTTGTTGATTTTTTTAAGATAGTTTATTTATTATGAATGTCAGTTGAATTATTAAATTCAAACAAAAATACTGAAAATTTAGAAAATAACTTCTCAAATACAGATGCAGAATTAGCACTTATTGGCTGCATATTATGGGATAATAAAAATTATGAAAAAGTATCTAATTTTCTTAATGAAAATCACTTTGTAGACGAAACAAATAAAATAATTTTTACTACTATTAAAAATTTATTGGATAAAAATATTCTAGTTTCACCAATAACTCTTAAAAATTATCTACCTGAGGATAATGATAATTTAAACAAAGTAAATTATCTAAATCAACTTAAAGATAGCACTCCATCTACCCAAAATACCTATAATTATGGTAAAATAATCTATGACTTATATGTTAAAAGAAATTTAGTTGGTGTTGCACAAAATATAATACAAGAGACATATTCAAATAATGATGAAACAGCAGAAAATCTAATAGAAACAGCTGAGAATGATTTATATAACTTATCACAAAGTGGCAATTCAGATAGATCGTTTATAAATTTTGGTAATGCATTGCAGGGTGCAGTTGAGATTATAAGTGAAGCTTATAAAAGAGAAGGTAAAATTGCTGGTGTACCAACAGGATTTAAAGATTTAGATAATAAACTAGGTGGGTTACATAAATCTGATTTAATAATAATAGCAGGTAGGCCTTCAATGGGTAAAACTGCCTTAGGTACTAATATAGCTTTTAATTGTGCTATAAAATATCAAGAAGAAAAAGATGAATTTGAAAATAAAAAAATTATCGATGGTGGTAAAGTAGCATTTTTTTCTTTAGAAATGTCTTCAGAACAACTAGCAACTAGAATTTTAGCAGAACAAACAAAAATTTCTGGAGACAAAATGCGAAAAGCAGAACTTAATAAAAATGATTTTAATAAAATTGCAAAAACATCATCTGAACTAGAAAATTTAAACTTAATAATTGATGATAATCCTGTGCTGACTATACCTATGCTAAGAGCAAGAGCGAGAAGATTAAAAAGATTATATGACATTAATTTAATAATTATAGATTATTTGCAGTTAATGTCTTCGTCATCAAATAAAAGAAATGATGGTAGAGTTCAGGAAATATCAGAAATCACGAGAGGATTAAAATCTGTTGCAAAAGAATTAAATATCCCAATAATTGCTTTATCTCAACTTTCAAGACAGGTTGAGCAAAGAGAAGATAAAAGACCTCAATTGTCAGACTTAAGGGAAAGTGGAACCATTGAACAAGATTCAGATGTAGTTATGTTTATATATAGAGAGAGTTATTATCTAGAAAGATTAGAGCCAATAAGAAAATCTGAAGAAGATGATATGAAATACAATGAAAGAGTATCAAGATGGCAACAATTAACCAATGATAATTATAATAAAGCTGAAATTATTATTGCAAAGCAAAGACACGGTCCAATTGGGTCAATAAAAATGCATTTTGATGCAAATTATACAAAATTCAGTGACTTAACAACGAAAGATTATGATAATATTATTCAGTGATTAACGAAAGTGGTATTCTTAATATAAATACAAAAAACTTAATTTATAATTACAATTTTTTTAAAAAACTTAAGAAGAACCTAATCGTAGCTCCAACAATAAAAGCGAATGCTTACGGGTTAGGAGATAAGAAAATTTATAATCTTTTTTTAAGTCAAGGTTGTAAACATTTTTTTGTTGCAACATTAAGTGAGGGTTTAAAATTAAAAAATAAAAACAAATTAATAAATATTTATATTTTAAATGGATTACAAGACTACAACTTAAAAAGATTTTTTAATTCAAACCTTATTCCAGTTATTAATAGTATAGAAGAATATATTAGAATTAAAAATTCTGGATTAAAATTTGCTATTCATGTCGATACAGGAATAAATAGATTGGGAATTCCAATAGAGAAAACAAAAGAAATAGATTTTAAAAATAAAAATATAAAATTAATAATAAGTCACTTATCTAGTGCAGATGAATATAATAATAATTATAGTTTAAAACAAAAGAAAATTTTTACTAGATTAAAAAATAAATTTAATAATAATAAAATAATTTTTAGTTTAGCTAATTCTCATGGCGCAGTTTTAAATAAATCATATTTATATGACATGATTAGACCTGGAATAGGTATTTATGGAGGTTTTGAAAATAAGAAATTAGGTAAAAGAATTAAAAATGTAGTTAATTTAAAAGGGAAAATTATACAAATTAAATATATTAAAAAAAACGAATATGTTGGTTACAATAGAACTTATAAAACAAAAACAAAAATAAAAGTCGCCATTGTAGGCCTTGGATATGAAGATGGTATACCTAGATCATTAAGCAATAAATGGTATGTTTATTTTAAAAAAAATAGATTCAAAATAATTGGTAGAATTTCAATGGATACATTTACAGTAGATATTTCAAATTCTAGTCATGATTTGAATATAGGAATGTATTTGGACATTATAAATGAAAAGCATAAAATAGATAAATTTGCAAAATTATGCAAAACTATACCTAATGAAATTATGACCTCTATAGGTAAAAGAGTTTATAGAAAATATGAGTAAAAAATTACAAATAATTTTATTAATTTTTCTCCTTGCATCATTAATATTCACTAGTTTTTATATAAGAGATTTTAGAATTGATGCGTCTTCAGATAGTCTGGTATCTCAAGGCGATGCAGATTTTAAATATTTTTCTTATTATCAAGATTTATTTCCTACAAAAAATAGTCTCGTAATAGCAATAAAAAGTAATGGCAAAATAGATAAGTTATTATTAACTGAAATAGAAAAGATAAGCAAAAAATTATCGGCATTACCAGAAGTGTATTCTGTTTTTAATATTAATAAAGCCCCTATTCTTCTTTTAAATAAAACTAATCTTTTAGATTTAGCAAATGATAATTATGAAACTATAATAGATACCAATTTAGCAATTAAAGATGTTTTAAATGAGTTTGCAAAAAGTCCTATCTATAGTGATCAAATTATTAATGAGAATAAAAATATAACCTCTATTGTAATTTTCCTTAATGAGAACAATAAAGCACTTGATCTTAAAGAAAACAAAAATTTATACTTATCTCAAGGAGAATATTACAGCATAAAAACAGAAATAGACAATGAAAGAAATGAATTAATTGAAAAAATAAGAAATATTATTACTAATAGCAATAAAGATTTTACATACTATTTGGGTGGTGTAGAAATGATATCAAGCGATGTTATTTCTTATGTAAAAAATGATATTTTAACGTTCAGTTTAATTGTACTTTTAATTATAATTTTAATTCTTTTCATAATTTTTAGAAGAGTCAAATGGGTATTTGCCATTTTATTTACGTCAATTAGTGCAGTTTATTTGTCAATAGGTTTAGCTGGTTTTATTAATTTTGAAATTACAGCAATTTCAGCAAACTTCTTATCCTTAATGTTTGTTTTATCTATTTCTATGAATGTTCATATAATGAATAATTATTTACAAAGAGATATAAAAATTATTGAAAATTTTAAAATGATGTTTTGGCCGTGTTTTTATACCTTTCTAACTACAATTGTTGCTTTTGTATCATTAATAATTTCAGATATTAAACCCGTAATTGATTTTGGAATTATAATGATAATTGCATTATTAATAGTTTTAATTTCATCATTTGTAATCTTACCTCTAATTATTTCTTTCTTTTCAAAGGAGGAAAAAAGCTATTCTCTATATCTGAGTTTTTTAAAATCTTTTTATCCTTTTGCATATAAGAATAGTAAATATATTCTTGGATTAAACATTCTAATATTTTTGATATCTCTATATGGAATTAACAATCTGAATGTTGAAAACTCATTTATAAAATACTTTAAAAAAAATACAGAAATTTATAAAGGAATGTATCTTATAGATAATGAATTAGGCGGAACTACACCATTAGACGTTATTCTTAAATTCAAAAATGATGATCAAATAATTGATACAACAATCAAAGCTGAAGAAGATGATGATTTAATAATTGATGATGATTTTTTCTCAGATAATCTGTTTGAAGAAGAAAATAATATTTGGTTCACAAATGAAAAAATTGAAACCATCAAATTAGTTCATCAATATTTAGAAAGTAGAATAGAAATTGGGAAAGTTACTTCAATTTATTCACTAATAGATACTGCAAATCAAATAAACAAAGCTAATTTATCAATGTTTGAATTATCAGTATTATATAATGAAATACCTATTGATTATAAAACTGATTTAATTGATCCTTATCTAAATGTTGAAAAAAACATGATAAAAATTTCTACAAGAGTTAAAGATTCGAATGATATTAAAAGAAATGATCTTATTAATGACATCAATTCTTTTTTATTGAATGAATTTGATAACTTGGAAGAATTTAAAGTTAACGGTCTATTAGTATTATATAATAACATGTTAAAATCTTTATTTAGCTCACAAATAAAATCCTTAGGTTTTGTAATTTTAGCTATTTTTATAATGTTTGTAATATTATTTAGATCTTTAAAATTAAGTATAATTGGAATAATTCCGAATATTTTTGCTTCAACTTTTATTCTAGGTTTAATTGGATTGCTTAAAATACCACTTGATATAATGACAATTACAATTGCAGCAATATCAATTGGTATAGCCGTTGATAATACAATACATTATATTTATCGATATAAAGAAAATCTGAAATTAGGGGGAAATCATAGTGAAATGATTGAAAAAACACATTTAACAGTAGGTAATGCGGTTTTAATCACATCTATTGCAATCACTGCAGGCTTTCTTACTCTTTGTCTATCAAACTTTGTTCCTACAGTTTATTTTGGCCTATTTACTAGTTTAGCAATGATATTTGCTATGATAGGAGTGCTAATTACTTTACCATCAATATTGAAATATCAAAAATGACTTTTTTAAACTTTGAATTAATATTTTTTGATTATGTAGTATTAATTTTAACTGCAGTAATTGTTGTTTTTAGTTTCTGGAAAGGATTTATTAATTCTATATTAGGGTTATTAACATGGGTTGGATCTGTATTTATAACCATATATAGTTATCAATATCTTTCAGGTTTTTTAAGTGAACAACTCTTAAATATTAATGTTTTACGAAGATTTGAACAGTTTGTAAGCGTTATAAGTATAATTATTTCAATACCAATAATTTTCTTAATTAGTTTATTTATATTAAAAAGAATAAGAAAATTTTTAAATAGTGACTTAGATAAACAAATTTTAGGAGTGATATTTGATAAATTTTTTGGAATCTTATATGGTATTCTATTTTCATATATAATTTATAGTAGTGTATTGTATTTAACTGATAATAATGATGTGGAGATATTGAGAAATTTTTATCTATTTTTTGTAGAAAATTCAAATATTCTCATGCAAATTTCTGAATATAATAATATTATTATTGAGAGTTATACAAGTACAGATCAATAATGATTAATCATAAGGGTTCTTAGATTTAGAAAATAAAATTTTTAAATTTCTACTTTTAATTTTAAAGAAATTATAAAAATTATTAAGCAAATATCTTTTATATGAATTAGATATTTCTTTAGAAAAATTTGAAAAAAGTTTTATTGTTAAAGGATTTTTTGAAACCTGAGTGCCATATTTAAATTTAACTTCTTTTCCATTTATTCTTGGGTGAGAATTATTTTCAACAACTTGATTTAACCACTTATTAATTTGTGAAGTCGATATATTTTTGTTTATTTCAAAAATAAGTTCACGAATCTTATTTTTTAAAAATAAAATATCTTTTTTATTTAGTGTTGAAATTGGTATAATAGTTATATTTTTAGATTGAGAAAATTCATAATTAATATTCTTAATTAATTCATTAATTACTTTCTTTTTATTTTTTTTAACTAAATCAGTTTTATTAATAATAAATAATAAAATATTTGATTTTTGATAAATCAAATTAAATATTTTTTTAGATTGAGTATCAAAGCCTTGTTCAATATCAATAAGGAAGATATTTAAATTAATTTCATTGATAATTGATAAGGTTTTTTTGCTGACATAAAAATCAAGACTATTTTTATCAATTTTATTTTTTTTTATTAAACCTGCAGTATCTTTTATTAAATAGGTGTTGCCTTTAAAATTATAGGAAGAAGAAACAATATCAGTTGTAGTTTTTGGTTGACTGCTAACAATTGATCTCTCAAATCCCACTAATTTGTTTAATAGAGTACTTTTCCCTACATTTGTTTTGCCAAATAACCCTAAAGAAAAATCGTAATTTATTAACTTATTATCTTTAACATCATATTCTGATAAAAAATCTAAAAAGAATTGAATGCCTATATTATGTGAACACGAGATAAAATAAACATTCTTGATACCAAGGTTGTCAATTTTTTTATCTTGTTTAAAATTGTCATCTTTGTTGATAATAACTACTATTTCCTTATTAAATTTTCTTAATTCATTGATCAATTCTTTATCTATAAAATAATTCTCAGCTTTGTAGTCAATAACATAAACAAAAATATCTATTTTCCTTATTATATTACTAACACTCTTTGTTACTAAACTTTTTTGATTAATTATTCCTGGTGTATCATATACGTTAATATTTCTATTTGATCTTAGAGGTGATACGTGCCAATCTCTTGTTGTACCAATTGTATCATGAATTATATTATTATTTTTATTTGTAATTAAATTATAAAGTGATGTTTTGCCTACATTTGGCATACCTAAAATTAATATATTCATTTTAATAAATGTAAGTAATACCTTTTTCAGTACTTATTAAAATTTTATTTTGATAATTATAAACTTTATTAATATTTTTAATTTTTAGATTTATCATTTCTTTAATTTCAAGATTTTGATCAAAAATAATTATTTCACCATTGTCTGTAAATAAATGCATATTTTTATTTATGATTAAAGAATTTATTATTTTTGATTTTTTATTTAATATTTTTTTTATATTAATTCTTGAAAATAAATTTCCATTCTTAATATTATAGAATTCAATAAAATTTTCATTTTTAGAAATTAGTGAATTATTAAACAATATAGCTGAAGATGAATTTTTTATTACAAAATCAACTAATACAAACTTTTCTTTATTAATGTCATAAGTATGAAAAATGTTTTCGTTATCAAAATAGACTAAAAAATTTTTATAAATGTGTATTTGATCTTTTAAATTATTAAGTGAGTTATTAAGATCAATATTATCAAAATTTAATATATGTTCCTCAAACAAATAAGTGTCTAAAGAATTAAATTCACTATTAGGGAGTATAAAAAATATAATATTAAAATAATTTTCAATCCTACCTCCAGATGATTGAATTATATTGCTTGATTTAAAATCTTTCTCATAAATTATATCTCCACTTAAAATTGATAAGAAAAATATATTTTCTGGATATAATATTATTAGATAATCATTAAATATTTTGACTGGTGTATTTAATAAATCTTCATTTTTAAATAACCAAATAACTTGTCCTGATTTGTTAATTCTAACTACTTCTCCTGATTTAAAAGCAATAATAAAATCATTATTATAAAGAGAAAAAGATATAGGTACTTTTTTTTCTTGATCTAAATCAATATTAATTCTTTCAAGCAACTTTCCATTATTTAAATCAAACTTTAGAAGTTCCCCATCTTTATTGAATGAGTAAACACTTTCATCGAGGTATATGACATTTATCGGTTCATTATTGTTATATTTTGCTTCATAGTTATTAATTTTTAATATAATTTGATCTTTATCTAAAAAATTATAGTCAGATGCTTTGTATGTATAGTTATCAATTACGTTATCTGCATATTGTTCAAAATAATTAAAATCTAAAAAATCTTCTGTTTCTAATTGAGAGGTATAATCTTGAAAATCTATATTTTCATTATTTCTTAATGATGAAATCGTATCCTGACATGAAATAATAAATATGAAAGATAAATATAGCGATATTTTACTTATAAAGCTGAAACTCATGAATCTTTTTCACTCTTTCTTTTATAGAGGCAGAAACTAAACTTGAATTAAATATTTCATTATATTTATCCAATACTTTTAAATTATTATTATATTCAGATTTATTTAAATCAATTTCTGTAACGATTAATAAATATTCTAATTCTTTTTTTATTGAAAAAAAACCATCCAACTTGTCACTAATATTATTTATATAAATTGATATATCATTTAAATAATTACTTGTGTTGTCTTCATAAGATGCGTTAATCATTGTATATGAAGCATTTGCAGCGATAGAGGATTTATATAGGTCATCTAAATTTGATGAAGCAATTAATTCTTTATACAATTCGTTAGAGTAACTAAAGTTTTTATTTTCATTATTTTGCTGAATTAATTTTAATTTTGATAAAATAGAGAAAATATTATCATCATCAATTAATTTTTCTAAACTACTTAAATCATTTTGATTTTCTTTGATAATATTAAAAAAACTTATACTGGAGTTTTTAATACCTTGAATTTTAAAATAATTAAAAGATTGGAAACCAGCAAATAGAATTAGCAAAATTACTAATGAAATTATTATTTGTTTGTAGTTTGTAAAAATAAAATTTTGTATTTTTTTTAATAAACTATTATTTTTATTCTCCTCACTCATACTATTTCCACTTTATTGAACAACCAATACTATTCATTTGATTAGTTGGGCCTACTCCCTCATTTTTAATTTTAATCATTGCATTAAAGAGATCTCTTTGAATGTTTGAATTTTGATTAGCATTCATTACACCTGAATCTATTCTACCTCTATATTTTAATTTAAGTTCTTTATCGAAACCAAAAAAGTCTGGAGTACAAACAGCATTATAATTTTTTGCTACTTCCTGTGTTTCATCGTAAAGATATGGAAAATTAAAATTATATTTATCAGAAAAAATTTTCATATTATCAAATGAATCATCGGGATAGTTAATTACGTCATTAGACATAATGGCAATTGTATTAATTGAGTGCTCTAGTAACTCATCAGCATCTTTTTTTAATCTACTTGCAATTGCTTTAACATATGGACAATGATTACATATAAATACAATAACAGTACCATTTAATCCTTTTGCATTATCTAAAGAAACCATTGCATCATCAATATTTTTAAGATTAAATGATGGCGCTAATACATCTAAATTATCATTTGGGGCATTTACAGGCATAGAATTTTGTTATATTCTTAATTCATGGGCTTAGTATCATCTAGTGCTTCAACTAACAATCACAATCTCTACTTTTCCAAAGATGAGCTAGCCAAAATCCTAAATCTTTATTCTAAAGGAGTTTCTAATGGAGAATGGAAAGATTATGCGATTAATTTTAATAAAAATAATGCATTTTTTTATATATTTAAACATAGTCTAGCAGCACCAGAATGCGTTCTAAATAAATCACTAGAAAGAAAAAAAAGGAAAATTTTTTATAATTTAAAATCAAAAAATCAAAACAAGAAATTTGAAAGTTTAGATGCACTAATATCATCTTTAAATCGAAATATTTTTAAGTTAGTAAATTAAATATTAACAATTTTACTTAATAATTTGTATTATTAAACTACATCTTTCTACAATTTATTTTCGAATGGCCCAACCAGCAAAAATATTTTCAAGATAAACTACAATATAATATAAAAATATTCCCATAACAGCCAATGTAATCAATACTGCAAACATTAAAGGATAATCTGCGCTAATTTTTCCACTATCAAATAAATGTCCTAATCCTTTTCCATGTGGTTCAATAATTTCCATTAAATTAGTTCCAATAAATGCTAGTGTTGTTGATACTTTTAATGCTCCAAAAAATTCTGGTAATGTTTTTGGTAAAGCAATTTTATAAAAAATCTCAAATTTATTTGCACCTAAAGATAAAAGTATATCTTCATATTCTCTTTCCAATGTTGACAACCCAATTGAAATTGAAACACATATGGGAAAAAACGAAATAAGAATTACAATTATAATTGTATTCATATTGTGCATACCGACAAATATTAATGCAATTACTGGGACTACTGTTGCTTTAGGAATGGCATTAAAACCAACAAGGATTGGGTATAAGCCTATTCTAATAGTTTTTGAAAACCCCATCAAAATACCTAGACTTAATCCTACCAAAACAGATAATATTAATCCTACAACCGTTCTCCAAAAAGTTTCCCAACCGTAGATTAAAAAGAGATGTTTAAATTTCCAAAATGCTGGCCATAAATCTGAAGGAGATGCCATTTTATAATTTGGCCAATTATTATACCAAACCAACAATTCCCATAACAAACAAAAAATTATAAGACTAAATAAAGGTATAATAAAATTATTGATTCTAATCATTTTTATTCTGAGCTATTTCGATTTGATTTCTAAGTGTTGCAAGTAATTGTGAAACTTCTGATGAATATAAATCAGAGATTTTTTTTTCTTCATTAAAATTAGTTTTGACGTCGTATTGTAATGATGCTGGTCTTCCAGATAAAACAATTACTTGATCAGCTAAATAAACAGCTTCTCTTAAATCATGAGTTATTAAAATACATGTGAAGTCTCTTTCTTTTTTTAATTTGTGCATAACGTCCCACAAATCTTCTTTTGTAAATGCATCTAGAGCTGCAAAAGGCTCATCTAAAATTAAAACCTCTGGACTATGAACTAAAGATCTACAAAGTGAAACTCTTTGTTTCATCCCACCAGATAACTCAGATGGTAAATTATTTTCAAATTCTTCTAATCCCACTAACTTAAGTAGTTCTAATGCATTCGATCTCTTTTGATTATAAGTCATATTTTTTGATACTATCTCAAGTGGAAGAATTATATTTTTAATTACATTTCTCCATTCTAACAAAACTGGATTTTGAAAAGCCATTCCTACAGTAGAAAGTGGGGATGTAATTTTTTTATTTGAAATAAAAATACTACCTTTAGTTGGTTTAATTAATCCACTGACTAATCTGGTTATTGTAGATTTTCCACAACCTGAAGGTCCAACTATAGCAGTAAAACCTTTTCTTTTAATTGATAGGGAAAGATCCTTTAAAACGGGAAGCATACCTTGTTTAGTTTCATATTGATGAGAAACCTTTTCAATATTGATATGCATAAGTTATGATTAGTATATGGGGTAGAAATAGTCTACCCCATAAAAAAATATTAAGGTAAATATTTATCAGTAAAAAATGATGAAATCTTTGGATCAGATGAGAATTCGTATGTTTCTGCTAACTGTCCTAAAGCTTTTTCCATTCTTGCAATGTCAATATTACCCATACCGTTTTCTTTTACATAATCAGTATTAACATTTCCTTCTATTGCAAGTATCAATCTTCTTGTCTCTAAAGCTAAATCAGCAGCTGGATTTCTTTCAACCATACTCTTCACCGCGTCTTCAGGATTTTTCATAGCATCAGCCCATCCTTTGGATACAGCTTTTAAAAAACCTTTAACTATTTCAGGATTTGCATCTGCATAATCAGTGTTAACTATTATGGCATTACCATACAATTCTAATCCATAGTTTGCCATCAACATAATTGATATGTCATCCTCAGGAACACCAAGACGAACTAAATTTAAAAACATTGAAAATGAAAACCCTGTTATAGCATCAACGTTTTTTTCAGCTAACATCGGTTCTCTTGTTGGGAAACCTACTGGCTCCACTGTTATATTATCAACATTAATATTATTTGCAGAAGCAAATGGTGGGAATTGGGCCCATGCACCATCAGGTGGTGGCGCACCAAGAATTTTTCCCTCTAAATCAGATGGAGTTGTAACACCAAGACTTTTTCTTCCAGCAATTGCAAATGGAGGTTTGTCATAAACCATCATAACTGCCATAACTGGCGCTCCAGGATTTTGATCTAAAAATTTGATTAAACTGTTTATATCTGCAAAACCTATAGGAAAAGCTCCTGTAGCAACCTTTGGAATAGCATCTAAGGATCCTTTACCTGCAGATATTTCTACTTCTAAATGTTCTTTATCAAAATAACCTTTATCTATTGCATAGAAGTAAGGTGCACTTGGTCCTTCAAATTTCCAATCTAAAGCAAAAGATATTTTAGTATCAGCGAAACTACTAAAGGATATGAATATTGAAGTAATAAATATTAAAAATATTTTCATTTGATTTTACCTCCTAATTAAGTATTAAGGTTAGATTAAATGACTATTTTTAAATAATACGATAATAGCATTTTAATAATACTTATAATGCATATCTAATATTTTTGTTAGTTTCTGGATTTTATAATGACAACAGAAGAGCAATCAAAAATTTTATTTAAGAAAAATCACTTAAATCTATAAAAAACAAAGCATAATAAATCTTAAAATCACTTACCAACAAAACCTGGCCAATTTCCCATATATTCAATAAATTTATCACTTAGACCTTCTTTATTTAAGTAAGATCTTGAAGCTGGTAGGTCTATTGGTTTAAAATTTGGATTTTTTATTACTCTCTCTGGAAAATCATGATGAAGAATAGCTGCTCTTCCTATAGTCACAAAATCAACTTTATTATTAAGAATCTCGTAAACATTCTTACCTGTTCTTATATTTCCCGCTACTGTTAATTGAACATCTTTAAAATCAAGTTCTGTGTAATGCTCTAGCAAACTTTTTTCTGTATGCTCTTCTTCTTCAGGCTTTTTAAAAGAATCCCAAAGTGATATATCTAAAAAATCTATTTTGTTAGTATTAATAAGTTTTTTACATATTTCTTTTGTTTCTCCCAATTTAATTCCAAACCTTTCTGCGGATAATCTAACTCCCAATAGAAATTGAGAACCGCATTCATCTCTGATACCATCGATAATTTCAAAAATTATTCTAGATCTGTTTTCTAAGCTTCCACCGTATTCGTCTTCTCTTTTATTGAATTTAGAGCTTAAAAATTGACACAGAATATAACCATGAGCTCCATGTATTTCTACTCCTTCATATCCTGACTTTTTTGCCCTAACTCCAGCTTCAATAAAATTATCTCTTAGTCTTTTGACCTCATCTAGTTTTAAAGCTCTTGAGTTAGTCTTGTTATCATCTGAAGGGCAAACTGGCTGTTCACCTATAATATCCTTAGGTGATTTCATTCCGGCATGATGTAATTGAGCAACAGCTAAACTTTCATAAGATTTAATTTTATCAGTTAATCGTTTTAAACCTTCTATATGTTCATCACCAAAAATACCTAATTGACCATGAAAACCTTTACCAATAGATTGAACATGTGAAGCACAAGACATGGTAAGTCCAAAATTTCCTTTAGCTCTCATAGTTAACCAATTAAATTCATCTTCTGAAAGTATTCCATTTTCATGGCTTTGAGTATTTGTTAATGGGGCAAGCATAAATCTATTTTTCATTGATAAGCCACATGGAAATTTTATTTCATCTTTTAAATTTATCATAATACTACTCCCACTCAATTGTTCCAGGAGGCTTTGAAGTAAAGTCATATAATACTCTATTAATGCCTTTTACTTTATTAATTATGCGAGATGATATTTCTTTTAATTGATTATTTGTAAACATATAAAAATCAGCTGTCATTCCATCAACAGAAGTAATAGCTCTAAGTGAAACCGAGTAATTGTATGTTCTTTCATCTCCCATAACGCCTACTGATTTTACTGGTAAGAGGACTACAAATGCTTGCCAAATTTTATTATAAAGTTTTTTCTCTTTTAAATACTGAATAAAAATATGATCTGCTTCCTGAAGAATTAAGATCTTTTTTTTATCAATTACTCCCGGTATTCGAATTGCTAAACCTGGTCCTGGAAATGGATGTCTTAAAAGTAAATGTTTATCTATTTTTAATTGCTTTCCAACATTTCTTACCTCGTCTTTAAATAATTCTCTTAAAGGTTCTACAATTTTAAGTTTCATTTTTTTTGGTAAACCACCAACATTATGGTGGCTTTTAATTTTAGCTGTTGGACCTCCAAAAAATGGAATGCTCTCTATGATATCAGGATAAAGGGTTCCCTGTCCTAAATAATCAACATTCGATATTTTTTTAGCTGCTTTATCAAAAACTTCTATAAATGTTTTGCCAATTATTTTTCTTTTTTTCTCAGGGTCAGATACATTTTTTAATTTTTTTAAAAAAATATTCGAAGCATTTATTTTAGTAAAGTTATTTCCAAATTTTTTGGAAAATATTTTTGAAACTTCATTAGCTTCATTTTTTCTTAAAAGACCGTGATCAACAAAAATACAATAAAGATTTTTGTTAACAGCCTTATTTAACAAATATGCAGTAACTGTAGAATCTACACCTCCAGATAAACCGCAAATTATTTTTTTATTATTAATTTCATTTTTTAATTCTGAAACTTTATTTTCAATAAATTTTTGAATTTTGAATTTATTTTTTATATCTACTATATTGAAAACAAAATTATTAATTATTTTTGAACCAAAATCTGTATGATAGACCTCAGGATGAAATTGAAGGCAATAAATTTTATTTTTATAATTTTCAATAGATGAAATAATTTTGTTATTTGATAAAGATGTTATTGAAAAAAGTTTTGGTATTTTATTAATATTATCTCCGTGAGACATCCATACTTTGAATTTTTGTTTGTTAATTCCTTTAAATAAAAGTGATTTTTGCTTAATATTTATAATTGTGTGACCATACTCTCTATGAATGGAACGTTTTACTACACCTTTCAAATTTTTAGTTACTAACTGCATACCATAACAAATTGCTAAAACCGGTTTTTTCATTTTTAAAATTTCTTGATTTAATTTTGGGGCATTTTTGTCAAGTACTGATCTAGGACCGCCAGATAATATAAATGCAGATGGTTTGATTTCATTTAAAATTTTTTTTGTGATTTTATTAAAAGGATAGACAAGACAGAAGACTTCTAACTCTCTGATTCTTCTTGCAATTAATTGTGTATATTGTGATCCATAATCTACAATTAAAATAGTTTCTAATCTACTCTTCATTCAATCTAAATCCTCTGGATAGTATAAATATTTCACTTGATTCTTGTCTTGATGATTTCGGCTTAAAATACTCAACTTTATCAAACTTTTTTTTAAGTATCTTTATAATTTGCTTTTCTTCCTCTCCCTTCCAAATTTTGAATATAAATGATCCTTGGTTATTTAATATTATTTCTAATCTGTCTATGACTTCATATATTAACTGACTTATTCTCAGATGATCTGTTGATTGATGACCAGTGGTATTTGGAGCTACATCAGATAGAATTAAATCAAATTTAGTTTTAAAATTAATAAAATTATATTTTAAAAAATCTTCTCTATAGAAAGTAATGCGTTTATTATTCATTTTCATATCTAATAAATCAAAACAGGTTATGTTAGTTTTTGGATTGTAATTTAAGATCACTTGAGTCCAACCTCCTGGAGAAGATCCAAGTTCTAGTATTTCTTTAGAATTTTCAATTATTTTATATTTTTGCTCAATCTCTTCTAGTTTAAAAGCTGCTCGATTGATATACCCTAACTGTTTAGCTTTCTTTACAAATTGATCATTTTTTTGTCTATTAACCCAGTTTTTTGATTTCATAAAAGATAATAAAGCTAACAAAAAATTGTTTTTTAGTAACTTTAATATATATGACATGTACGATATTTAATGAAAAGATCAATATTTATAGCTTTCATAATACTTGCCGCTGTTGTCGGATGGATTGGTTCTGGTCAATTTTCAAACAATGTTGTTGCACAAGACGATGATACAGAAACTAGCACTGAAACAGAAACTTCATATTCACAAGATACAGAAAATAATGATAATGAAGAATTTACATTTTCTGTTGAAACAAAGGTATTTACTTCCAGTTTAATTGATCAATCTATTGAATTACAAGGTCAAACTATTCATAACAAAAAAATTGATGTTAAATCTGAAACATCTGGCAATATAGATAATATTGAATTTGCAAGAGGAGATAGAGTATCTCAAAATGCTGAAATGATTACAATCTCCTTAGAGGATAGAAATGAAAAGCTTTCAAGTGCAAAAAAAGATTTAGAAAGACTTAATAAAGAACTAATTTTAAATGAAAAAAACAGAGATAATTTACTTAGACAAAATGTTGAAAGAATTGAATTGTATGAAATTGAATATGCATCTGCAAAACAACTAATTGATAAAGGTTTAAGTTCAAAATCAAAATTAAGTTTAGCATCTTTTAATCTTGCCAATGCTCAAGCTGATAGAGAAGATATTAAAATAAAATTTGAATCTACCTTAGCAAACCTTGAAGCTCAAATTTCAAATGTAAAATCAATTTTAAAGAACATAAAACTTGATATAGAAAAAACTACTATCAAGGCGCCATTTGATGGAATTATTTCTGAAAAAATGGTTGAAAAAACTGAATTCATCTCAGTAGGTACTCCCCTATTTACTATAATTGATTTAGACCCTATCAAGATTGAAGGTTATTTGTCTGAATTTGATGTAAATAAAGTGAGTGTTGGTACTAAAGCTTTAATCGAAGATAGTAATGGGATTAAAAAAAATGGAATAATATCTTTTATTTCTCCATCGGCTGAAACTAGTACTAGAACATTCGAAATTACTATTGAAGCTGATAACAAAGATCTTTCTTATAAAAGTGGTATAACAACTAAAATTGTTATCAAAGGTTCAGAACTTAAAGCTCACAAAATTCCACCTTCTATATTAACTTTATTAGACGATGGAACTGTAGGTGTTAAGGCTGTAGATAATGATAATAAAGTTACTTTCTATCCAACCAAAACAATTAAGGATACAATAGATGGCATGTGGGTTTCTGGATTACCCGAGACAGTAAATTTAATTATAAGTGGACAAGAATATATAAGTATTGGTGAAACAATAAACTAATCTAAATGAAAATTAATATTATAGACTATGCAATAAGCCATTCCCGAGTTTTCATGGGAATACTTATTTTTATTATTTTTTCAGGTGCATCTACTTACATCACAATGCCCAAAGAATCATCTCCTGATGTAAGCATACCAATAGTTTATATTTCACTAAGTCAAAATGGTATTTCTGCACAGGATTCAGAAAGGCTTTTAGTTAAACCAATTGAAGATGAAGTTAAAACTGTTGAAGGAGTAAGGGAAGTAAGATCAACAGCTTACTCAGGTGGGGGTAATGTTTTATTAGAATTTGATGCTGGATTTGATTCTGATCAAGCTATGGTTGATATCAGAGATAAAGTTGATAGAGCTAAGGGTGATCTACCTAGTGAAGCAGATGAACCAACAGTTAACGAAGTTAATATAAGTACATTTCCTATCTTATCCATTTCTTTAAGCGGAGATGTGCCTAATAGAACACTTCAGGATTTAGCTGACATTTTGCAGGATGATATAGAAACAATTCCTAGTGTTTTAGAAGCTAAAATAGGCGGTAAAAGAAATGAGCAGGTTGACATATTAATTAATCCAACTGCAGTTGATAGCTATGGCATCAATCTTGAGAGCCTTATTAATATCGTTAGAGAAAATAATAAAATGGTATCAGCTGGTGGTCAGGACACTGGTGATGGAAGTTTTGATATTAAAGTTCCAGGTTTATACGAAACTATTGAAGATGTATTAAATACTCCAGTTAAAACTAATGGAGATTCAGTTATTACTTTCAGGGATATTGCTGAAGTTAAAAGAACATTCGAGGACAGGCAATCTTATGCAAATGTAAATGGATCTAATTCAATAACTATTGATGTTTCTAAAAGAATTGGTGAAAATATCATTAATACTATTGATGAAGTAAAAAGAATAACTGCAATTAGCGCTAAAAGTTTTCCTGAAAATGTTGAAATTTCTTTTGGAAATGATCAATCAAAAGGCATTAAAACTATGTTAAATAGTCTGCAAAATAATGTCATAGCAGCTATAATCCTTGTTTTAATTATTATTTTAGGAGCATTAGGCGTTAGGTCCGGTTTATTAGTTGGTGTATCTATTCCAGGATCATTTTTATCAGGCTTATTAGCTCTTTCTGTAATGGGTTTTACTATTAATATAGTAGTATTATTTGCTCTAATTTTATCTGTTGGACTATTAGTCGATGGAGCAATAGTTGTTGTTGAATATGCAGATAGAAAAATGAAAGAAGGTCTCAGTGTAAAAGATGCTTTCGCAAACGCATCAAAAAAAATGTCACTACCAATTATATCATCGACAGCAACTACCCTAGCTGCCTTTTTACCATTAATATTCTGGCCTGGTATAGCTGGTGAATTTATGAAATATTTACCAATAACACTTATATGTGTTCTTATTTCTTCTTTGTTTATGGCACTACTGTTTGTCCCAGTTTTAGGATCAATTCTAAATACTGTATCAAGAATACTTCTACAATTTATTGTACCATTACTAATATCATTAATTTTTTACAATCTATTATCTTATGGATTTGGATTATTAGACCTTCAAGGATTTAGTTTATTTATAACAATTGGAAAATATTTACTAAGCTTCGCTTTATTTATATTTGTATTTATAAGAATTATACCAAGGGTTTATAAAATTTCAGAAAATGTAAATTCTACAGATAAATTAGTATCTAAAAATGCAAAAATCTTATCATCAGAATCAAATGAACCTGTTTTAAACGTTACTGGTTTCGTTGGATTTTATGCAAAAATATTAAACTTTTTATTATTCCATCCCTTAAAGGTAATGATTAGTGCTTTAGTAATATTAGTTGCTGTAAACTATACCTATACTCAAGTTGGAGAAGGTGTAGAGTTTTTTCCAGATGTTGAGCCAGATCTTGCAAAAATTGTAGTTTTTGCAAGAGGTAATCTCTCAGTTGAAGAAAAAAAAGATTATGTATCAAGGGTCGAGAATATTATTTTAAAGCTTCAATCGGAAAGACAGGAATTTAAAAATATTTATTCTTTAAGTGGAAATGTTAGTGAGCAATCAGAGGCATCAGAAGACTTTATAGGATCAATAAGTTTGGAATATACAGATTGGGATAAAAGAAGAAAATCAAAAGTAATTCTTGCAGAAATTTTGGAAGCCACAAAAAGTATAAATGGAATTAAAGTAGAATCAAGAGAGCAACAAGGTGGTCCTGGAGAAGGTAAACCAATTAATATTAAATTAACCAGTGATAATAAACAACTGTTAATTGCCGAAGGAATCAAGCTTAAAAAATTTATGGATAATTATCCAAATTTAATGAATGTTGAAGATAATTTACCAGCACCTGGGATAGAATGGGAAATTAATGTAGATAGAAAGCAAGCATCTAAATTTGGAGCTAACATTACATCAATTGGTAATGTAATTAAACTTGCAACAAACGGTCTTAAACTTGGTGAATATAGACCTGATGATAGTAATGAAAGTATACCTCTATATCTTAGATATCCGAATGAAGGGAGAACATTGGATAGAATTGATAACTTAAGAGTAACTACTTCAAATGGTTTAGTTCCAATATCAAATTTTGTAGAAATTGTTCCAAATAGCAGAACAGGAAATATAATTAGAGTTGATTCAAAAAATGCTATAAACATTCAGGCAGATGTAGAGCCTGGAACTTATCCTGATGGAAAAGTAAAAGAACTTGAGTACGTATTAGGAATTTCAGATACTGCTCCGTCTTGGAGAGGAAGAACATTAGATTTACCTCGTTATGAATTAGATAACAAAGTAAGGGCTGAACTTATTGGAGAAAATGAAGACCAAAAAGAAGCACAAGATTTTCTAACAGGAGCTTTTGGTGTAGCTTTATTTTTAATGCTAATGATACTTCTGTTGCAGTTTAATAGTTTTTATAGTGCATTCTTAATTCTTTTTGCAGTAGTAATGTCTACAGCGGGTGTGTTTATAGGTTTAATGGTAACAGCACAGCCATTTGGTATCGTTATGTCAGGAGTTGGTGTTATTGCTCTTGCCGGTATAGTGGTAAATAATAATATTATATTGATTGATACATTTGATTTTTTAAAGACTAAAACATCAAATATCAGAGAAGCTATTATCAAAACTGGAGCGCAGAGACTGAGACCAGTTTTACTTACAACAACTACAACAGTACTAGGTTTATTACCTATGGTAACAATGACAAATGTTGACTTTATATCTAGAGAAATAACAAGAGGATCACCAGATACTCAGTGGTGGGTTCAATTATCAACAGCTATAGTATTTGGACTACTCTTTGCAACATTCCTTACATTAGTTGTTACACCATCTGCTTTAATGTTTAGAGAAAACATGAAGAATTGGTATAAGAAAAAAATTTCTAATTAAATTTTTTTTAAATAAACTTTTAAATCTATGACAATCAAATCAATTACTATTTATTGTTCATCTTCAGATAAATTAAGTAATAAATATTATCAAGATGCAGAAGAAATTAGCAAATTAATATCATCATTTAAAATAAATATAGTCTATGGTGGAGCAAAAGTTGGTATTATGGGCGTGGTTGCTAAGACAGCAAAAAAATATGAAAATAGAGTTATTGGAGTAATTCCAAATTTTTTATCTGAGAGAGAAATAATTTTTGAAAATATAGATGAGTTAAAAATTGTTGATAATATGTCTGAACGAAAAAAGTTGCTCTTTGAGATAGGTGATGCGTATTTAGCATTACCAGGAGGGACAGGAACTTTAGAAGAAATACTAGAAGTCGTATCTTGGAAAATAATGGGGATCCATAATAAGCCAATAATATTTTTTAATAAAAATAATTTCTGGGATAATCTATTTAAACAATTTAAATTTTTTGAAGATGAAAAATTTTCAAATAAAAATTTACAAAACAGTTTCCACATTATAGATACGGTTGATCAATTAAAAAATATATTAATTAAATGGCAAAAATAAAAGTTAATAACCCAGTAGTTGAAATGGATGGAGATGAAATGACCAGAATCATCTGGAAGTACATCAAAGAACAATTAATTTTGCCTTATCTTGATATAGATATCAAATATTTTGATCTTGGAGTGATTAAAAGAGATGAAACTGATGATCAAATTACCATAGACGCAGCAGAAGCAGTAAAAAAATATGGTGTAGGAATAAAATGTGCAACAATTACACCAGATGAAAATCGAGTAGAAGAATTCAAATTAAAGCAAATGTGGCGATCGCCAAATGGAACAATAAGAAATATACTTGGGGGCACTATATTTAGACAACCAATTATATGTAAGAATGTTCCAAGAATAATCACAAATTGGAACCATCCAATTGTTGTTGCTAGGCACGCCTTTGGCGATCAATATAGAGCGACTGACACATTAATTAATAAACCGGGAACTCTTAAAATGGTTTTTGAACCTAAAGATGGATCTGAAGGATTTACAAAAGATGTATATGAATTTGAAAAATCTGGTGTAGCCCTATCAATGTATAATTTAGATAATTCAATTAAAGATTTTGCTAGAGCTTGTTTTAATTACGGACTTAACCTTGGTTGGCCAGTTTACCTTTCTACTAAAAATACTATTTTAAAAATCTATGATGGAAGATTTAAAGATTTATTTCAGGATGTATTTGATACAGAATTTAAAAATAAGTTTAAAGAAAAAGATATAGTTTATGAACACAGATTAATCGATGATATGGTGGCCTCAGCATTAAAATGGGAAGGTAATTTTATTTGGGCTTGTAAAAATTATGATGGAGATGTTCAATCAGATTCTGTTGCTCAAGGATTTGGATCACTAGGTTTAATGACAAGTGTGTTAATGACCCCTGATGGTAAAACAGTAGAAGCTGAAGCTGCTCATGGAACTGTTACAAGACATTATAGAAATCATCAGAAAGGTATAGAAACTTCAACTAACCCTATTGCATCAATTTTTGCTTGGACAAGGGGTTTAAGTTTTAGAGGAGAATTTGATAGTAATAATGAATTAATAAATTTTGCTAAAAAATTGGAAGAAACGTGTATCAAAACTGTAGAAAGTGGTGAAATGACAAAAGATTTAGCGATATTAATTAACAAAGATCAGAAATGGTTAAACACTCAAGATTTTTTAAGCGCAATAAACAACAATTTTCAAGTTAACTAATAGAATTTAATTTATCTTCTACGTATTTTATACTTTCATTAATTTGACTAATATCTGATCCCCCTCCTTGAGCAAGATCTTTTCTACCACCCCCGCCCTTTCCACCTAGAATAGTTGAAATTTCTCTTATTTCTTTTGAAGCATCAAAAAGATTTGTAATATCTTCTGTAACTCCTAGCACTATAGATAGTTTGTTTTCATTATTTGAAATTATTAACGAAACACTATTTTTATTATATTGTTTTTTTTGCTCATCAATAAATGTTTTCAAAGATTTATTAGGGTAATCTTCAGCAATCAAGTATATAAAATTTAATTCTTTGATTTTTTTTACAACAACATTATCAATATTTTTTGATATAGACATATTTTGTTTTAATTTTTCGTGTATCTGAATTAATTCTTTAATTAACAAACCTTTGTCTTCAGATTGATTTTTAAAATTATAATCAGAATTAATATTTTTAATTTTATTCTTTAAATCTTCAATTTGATTATCTTGGTTTTTATTTTTTTCTAATAAATTTCTTTCTATTTCTTTAATATATTTATCCACTGTAACATTAGATACAGCCTCTATTCTTCTTATTCCAGACGCAACACTAGATTGATTAGTTATTTTAAATTTACTTATTTCCCCTAATTTAACAACATGAGTTCCTCCGCATAATTCTTTTGAAAAGAATGATTCATTTTCTTGACCCATTGTTACTACTCTTACTTCATCCCTATATTTTTCTCCAAACAATGCCATCGCACCTTCTTCAATAGCTTTTTTTTGATCCACAATTTTAATTTCAACAATTCCATTTTTTTGAATTTGATCATTTACAATTTCTTCAATATTCATGAGTTGATCTTTTTCAATTAGATTATTGTGACTAAAATCAAATCTAAGTTTTTCTGAATTTACAAGTGAGCCCTTCTGCGTGACATGCTTGCCCAGTATTTTTCTTAGAGCAGCATGTAATAAATGAGTTGAAGAATGATTATATTTTATAAAATCTCTATTCACTGTATTAATGCTTGCTTTAATGGTATCTTTAATTTCGCATTCACCACTAATTACTTTACCTTTGTGAAGAAAATAGTTTCCAAATATTTTTGTTGTATTGATAACTTCAAACTTAAAGTTATCATTTTCAAAGAAGCCCTGATCACCCACCTGACCACCACTTTCACCATAAAAAGGTGTTTGATTTAATATTATAATTGCTTCTTGATCTTTTTTAATTTTATCTACTGACTTACTTTCTGATATGATTGAAATTATTTTACAATCAGCTTCCATATCAGAATATCCTAAAAATTCTGTTGGATCTATTTTAGAAGTTATATCAAACCAAATGCTTTCATCTTCGATATCTCCTGTACCTTTCCAGCTTTGTCTCGCTCTTTCCTTTTGATCTAACATTTT
The DNA here is from genome assembly GCA_902541215.1 of uncultured Alphaproteobacteria bacterium. Lineage (GTDB taxonomy): Bacteria > Pseudomonadota > Alphaproteobacteria > HIMB59 > CACPNW01. Next base: position 27,914 of record CACBPV010000013.1, read on the forward strand.
TTGTTCAAATGTTTTTATATCGACTTCAATATTTTTACTTTTCAAATAATCTTGTGTTAAATCTAAGGGAAATCCATAGGTGTCATATAATTTAAATGCTACTTCTCCATTAAATATATTTGTTGAGTTAGAAATTTCCTCATCTAAAATTTTTATTCCTTTTTCAACAGTTTCCTTGAATTTAGTTTCTTCATTAATTAATGTATTCATAATGAGATCTTTAGCTCTATCTAATTCAGGATATGAGTTTTTAATTCCATCTAAAAAAATAGGGAATAGCTTATGAAATACAGGCTCGTTATTACCTAAAGAATGAGCGTGTCGCATTCCCCTTCTCATTATTCTACGTAAGACATATCCTCTACCTTCATTTGAAGGCATAACTCCATCTGCAATTAAAAAAGAAGAGGATTTTAAGTGATCTGCAATTACTCTATGACTAGGATTTGTTATTGAACTTTCATCGCCACATAATTTCGTTGATTCATTTATAATCGGTTGAAATAAATCTGTTGAATAATTATCATTAGAACCATCTAGAAGAGCTGTCATTCTCTCTAATCCCATTCCAGTATCAATAGAGGGTTTTGGTAGATTTATTCTCTCATATTTAGATATCTGCTCATATTGCATAAATACTAAATTCCATATTTCTATAAATCTATCACCATCTTCGTTTGGAGAGCCTGGAGGGCCTCCTTCGTATTTATCACCATGATCATAAAATATTTCAGAACATGGACCGCAAGGACCAGTTTCACCCATTGACCAAAAATTATCAGATGTACTAATTTTAATAATTTTATTTTCAGATAATCCAGCTATTTTTTTCCATAAATCAAAAGCTTCCTGATCATCAGAATAAACAGTTACTAATAGTCTATCTTTATTTATTGAATATTCTTTGGTAATCAGTTTCCAAGCTAGTTCTATTGCCAACTCTTTAAAATAATCTCCAAAAGAGAAATTACCTAACATTTCAAAAAAAGTATGGTGTCTTGTAGTGTATCCTACATTTTCTAAATCATTGTGCTTACCACCTGCTCTTACACATTTTTGAGCTGTAGTCGCTCTGTTGTAATCTCTAGTTTCTTTACCTGTAAAAATATTTTTAAATTGCACCATTCCAGAATTAGCAAACATTAGGGTAGGATCATTATCTGGTACTAGAGAACTAGAATGAATAACCTCATGTCCATTTTTTTTAAAATAATTGAGAAATGTCGACCTAATCTGATTAGAATTCATGAAAAGGTATTATAACTTGAAAACTCTATTGTCTAAATAAAAAAGCGCCTATTTTGAAATAGGCGCTAAACAAAAATAATATTTACTATTCTTTTATTTCTTCAGCTTCTTTAGTTTCTTTTTCTTTTTCTTTATTCTCTACTTTTCCTTCCATCATAGCTTTTTCAACTATTCCAGCATTTTGTAGAATTTGATTTTCTATTTCTTTAGCTATAGTAGGATTGTCGTTAAGAAAATTTTTAACGTTTTCTCTACCTTGTCCTATTTTAGTATTTTTGTATGCAAACCATGATCCTGATTTATCAATAATTTCTGCTTTGACACCTAAATCAACTAATTCACCTAATTTAGATATCCCCTCTCCGTACATTATATCAAATTCAACAACTTTGAATGGAGGCGCGACTTTATTTTTAACTATCTTTACTCTAGTTTGATTTCCAATGATTTCATCTTTATCTTTAATTGCACCAATTCTTCTAATGTCCATTCTTACTGAAGAATAAAATTTTAAAGCATTACCTCCTGTAGTTGTCTCAGGACTACCAAACATAACGCCAATTTTCATTCTAAGTTGATTTATGAATACAACTAGAGTATTTGATTGAGCGATAGAACTTGTGAGTTTTCTTAAGGCCTGACTCATCAATCTTGCTTGCAAACCAGGTAATGAATCTCCCATATCGCCCTCTAGTTCAGCTCTAGGTACAAGTGCCGCAACTGAGTCAATAATTAGCACATCAATACCTCCAGATTTAATCAAAGAATCGGCAATTTCTAAACCTTGTTCTCCTGTATCAGGCTGAGAGATTAATAATTCTTCTAAATTTACTCCTAGTTTCTTTGCATATGCTGGATCAAGAGCGTGCTCAGCATCAATAAATGCGCAATTACCACCTTGTTTTTGTGACTCCGCAACAATATGAGTGGCTAAAGTAGTTTTACCAGAACTCTCTGGTCCATAAATCTCAATAATTCTCCCTTTTGGAACTCCGCCTATACCGAGAGCTATATCAAGACCTAATGAACCAGTAGATATTGCTTCAATATCTACGTTCGTTTTAGAACCCAATTTCATTATTGAGCCTTTTCCATAATTTTTCTCTATTAGGCTTACAGCGGCTTCTAGAGATTTACTTCTGTTTTCTTTATCCATTGAATTTTCGTTATTTACTACTTTTAATTTAGCTTGAGACATTACATTTCTCCATTAATTTCCTATGTTTTTATTAAGATTCTTGCAAATCATGATTACTTGTACACGTTTTGTTCTATTTTTAAAAGTTCTATTTTTGTTCTTTTATGAAAATTTAATTAAAATATTGAAAAATATGAATTATTTATAATTAATAAAATTTCAATATTGCTTGAATAAATAAAATCATTTGATAAATCAGCACCGTTTTAAAATTATGACAAAGTTACCTAAAAATTATAAACCAACAAAGAAAGAAAAATTCATGAATGCCAAAATGAAAGAATATTTTAGGCAAAAACTAGTGAGTTGGAAACAAGATTTACTCAAAGAGTCATCTCAAACTTTAAATAATCTTCAGAATGAGAATGAAGCAAAATCTGATATAACAGATAGAGCATCTGAAGAAATAGATAGATCTTTCGAACTTAGAACTAGAGATAGAGAAAGAAAACTAATTAATAAAATTGATGCTGCCCTTCAAAGAATTGAAGATGGATCATATGGTTATTGTGATGAAACAGGTGATCCAATTAGTATCAAAAGATTAGAAGCTAGACCAGTTGCAACATTGAGTTTAGAAGCTCAAGAAATGCATGAAAAAGCAGAAAAAAGAATTAGTTAATTTTATTTTAAATGTCAGATCTTTATATAGGTGATCTTACACCGGGTACTTTTGTTGTAAATGTTAGTAAAGAAAAAGAATGGGGAATTGGTCAAGTACAATCATGTATTAATAATATCGTTACAATAAATTTTGAAAATGTTGGAAAAAAAACTATTAACCCTAGAGAAGTTGAATTAAAAATAATTAATATAAATGCAACTAATTGATCAATATTTAAGAAAAGTAAATTATCTAAGAGTATCTGTTACAGATAGATGCGATCTGAGATGTGTTTATTGTATGAAAGAAAAAATGCAATTTCTTCCTCGAAAAGACATACTCACTTTAGAAGAGATTGAAAGATTGTGTGATAACTTTATAGAACTCGGAGTTAAAAAAATTAGATTAACCGGAGGTGAACCTTTGGTAAGAAATGATATTATAAAATTGATTGGAAAACTTAATACCAAAAAAGAAAAAACAAATCTAAAGGAAATAACACTTACAACAAATGGTACATTATTAAAAAAATATGCAAAACAACTTAAGCTTAATGGTGTTAACAGGGTTAATGTTTCTCTAGATACAATTAACCCTGAAAAATATAATTCAATAACAAGGTTTGGAAATATTGAAAAAGTTTTTGATGGAATTAATGAAGCACTTGATGCCAATATAAAAATTAAAATTAATACTGTGGTAATTAAAGATTTTAATGAAAAAGAAATTGAAGAATTAATAAATTGGACTAGTAATAAAAAAATTGATCTTACATTTATTGAAGTAATGCCAATGGAAGAAACTGATATATCGAGAGAATATCAGTTTGTCTCATTATCTGACACTTTTGAGAAACTTGACAAAATATACAATTTTTCTAAAATCGATTACAGTACTGGAGGCCCAGCTAGATATTATACTAGTGATTTAGTGTCTAATAAAATTGGGTTTATAAGTCCTTTAACAAATAATTTTTGTGCCTCTTGCAATAGGGTAAGAATATCAAGCACTGGTAAACTTTTCATGTGCCTTGGTCAGAATGACTTTGTTGATTTTAGAGAAATAATGAGAAAAGATTATAGTGATGATTATATAAAAGAAAAAATTAAGTTCGCTCTTAATATAAAACCAAAACAACATGATTTTATGATTGGGGAAAAGATTAATAAATATATGAAAAGACATATGAATGTAACAGGTGGATAATGAAATTTCATTTTTTATCATCAAACAATCCTGAAGCAAAAAATACAGAAAAAAAACTAACTGAATTATTTGGACAAAATTCTGTTGAAGATGCTGACTACATTATTCCAATTGGAGGAGATGGATTACTTTTAAAATCACTTCATGATTTTAATAAACTAAATAAACCTTTTTTTGGAATAAATTTTGGTTCAATTGGTTTTTTAATGAATAATCTTAGTAATGAAAATTTAAATGACATGATTGTTAATGCTAAAAAATCTACATTTAAACCATTAAAAATGACTGCAAAAAGTGTTAATAATGAAATCTTTGAGGCATATGCATATAATGAAGTTTCTCTTATGAGGCAGACTCATTTGGCATCAAAAATTAAAATCAAAATAAATGAGAAAGTAAAAATGGAAGAATTGATATGTGATGGAGTTTTATTATCTACATCAGCTGGAAGTACAGCTTATAATCTATCCGCACATGGTAGTATTCTACCTTTAGACTCAAATATACTTGCATTAACTCCAATCAGTGCCTTTAGACCAAGGAGATGGAGAGGTGCTCTGTTATCTGAAATTAGTAAAATTGATTTTGAAGTGTTAAATAATGATGAACGCTCATCTAGCGTAACAGCAGACAATGTTGAATTTAGAGATATTAGTAAAGTCAATATTGTATCTTCAGAT
>CACBPV010000014.1 GCA_902541215.1 uncultured Alphaproteobacteria bacterium
CCCATTTAGATTTAAAATAAAACAGCGGCTTTTATAAAGCCGCTGTAATAAAAAGTTAATAATAAATAATTTCAAATTACATAAGATCGTTTATTTCTTCCATCATTTCTTCTTGGAGATCGCCCATATCATCAGCGTCGCCTGTAGCAATTTCTTCTGTGTAATCATAGATTACCTGTGTAACAGCTAATCCATTTTCTCCAGGATATGCAAACCAATCTGCAAGAAGTGGAAGTTGTTCAACTGCAGTAAGTTTATTAGGGTTTTTAGTATAGAAATCACCTAATAATTCATTCGCTGCTTTGTTTGGTGGAACATATCCAGTTGTTTCAGCAACTAATGCAGCACCGATACCTGATGTAATGAACTTTAAGAAAGTCCATGCAGCATCAACTCTTGCTGGATCATCAGATGTAGACACTAACATTGCAGCGTTTCCACCTGCTGGTAATCTTGCTGGTGTTCCATTGTTAACTCCAGGCATTCCAGGGAATGGTGCAGTTTTTAAAACAAAGTCTGCCTTTGCAGCATTAACTGAACCCAAGCTTGAAGTAGACCAGAACATCATACCAATAGTACCTGCGTTAAACGCAGCTTGACCATCAGCAATTGAATAGTTTGGCATATTACATCCGCTCATGATTGCTTTCATTTGCTCTAATGTTGCAAGTCCTGCATCACCACCCATATTTACAGCTCCATCCTTAACCATTGGAACGTTCTGAGTGTGCATTAATGCTTGGTGGAACCAGTTACCTGTGATGTTCCAACCAAAGTATAGAGTTCCTTTACCTGCTGCTTCCAATTTATTACATGCTGCGATAACTTCGTCCCAGTTAGTTGGAATATTATTCACACCTGCTTCAGCTAATAAATCCATGTTATAATATCCAACTGGCGTTGATACAGAAAATGGTAATCCATAAACTTCACCACCAAATGTTGAAAGACTTAACATAGCAGAATGGTAACCATCTTTTTCAAAAGCAGCTTCTTTTGCAATAAATGGCTCTAAAGACTTAGCAATACCTTTGTCAACTAGAGGTGCTTGTCTGTTAAGACCTTGCATTGTTACATCTGGTAAATTACCTGAAGTAGACTCTCTGAAGATTGTTGCAGTTGCATCCTCATAGTTTTCATAGGTTGCTCTAAATTTAACTTGAATATCTGGATGTGCTTTTTCAAACTCTGGCATAATAGCTTGGAAAGTTACATCGAATAATCCTGAATAAGGATAAGCTACTTCTATTTCAATAGACTTAGCTGAATTAACAGAACCATAAAAACCAAAAGATAATACGGCTGCAAATCCTGTAATTAATTTTTTCATTTAATCCCTCCGATTCAATATAATGATTAATCTATAACGTAGCCTCAAAATGTTACAATTTTATTACGAAAATATTACTTAAAAATAAGCTTATTTTTCAATAGCATTAAAAAAATTGAAGAAAAAATGATTTATTTACCAAGGTAGTGAGAAAGTTTTTACATTAGTAAAACTTTTCATTGCTTCAATAACGCCCTCTTTGTAACCAAGACCTGAATCTTTAATTCCTCCAAAAGGAGACATTTCAATTCTATAACCTGGAACCTCCCAAATATTTACAGTGCCAACATTTAAACCTTGAATATATTTTTTTGCTCGCATGAAATTATTTGTACATACACCAGATGATAATCCAAATGCGGTTGAATTAGATATTTTCATTACAGCTTCATCGTCATTAGGCACACGAATGATTGGGATAACTGGACCAAATGTTTCTTCTAAAACTAATTCACTTTTAGGATCAACATGATCTACAACTATTGGAGGTAACAAAGCACCCTTTCTTCCAGGGTGATATAAAATTTTTGCGCCGTCTTCTTCAGCCATAGAAACTCTTTTATCAAAAAGTTCTGCAGCTTGAGCATTAACAACTGTACCTAAGTCTGTTTCCATATTCATAGGATCACCAAATTTAATTTTCTTAGCACGCTCAAGAGCCATTTCAACAAATTGATCTGCAATAGATTCTTGAACCAGTATTCTTTTAACAGCTGTACAACGTTGACCAGAATTTTTTGTTGCTCCCGTAACAGCTAGCTCAACAGCTTTTTTAAGATCATCACCTTCTAAGTCATTTAAAACAATTAATGGATCATTACCACCTAGCTCAAGAACTGTTCTTTTGTATCCAGCTTGTTCAGCTATTAATTTTCCTACACCTACACTGCCTGTAAAAGTAATGAGATCAATATTTGGATTCTTGATCATTTCTGATCCGATATCTTGAGGCCATCCAGTTACAACTGAAAACATTTCGGGTGGCAGACCTGCTTCATATAAAACATCAGCGAGTACCATTGCAGTTAAAGGTGTTAATTCTGTCTGCTTACATACTGTACAATTATTAGTTGCAATTGAAGGAGCAATTTTATGCGCTACCATATTCAAAGGGTGATTAAATGGAGTGATTGCTGAAATTGCCGTTAAAGGTTCTCTTATGGTAAATATTTTTCTCGCTTTTCCATGCGGAGTTAAATCACAAGAAAATATTTCTCCATCATCAAGAATACAAAGTTGAGCTGTTAAAGAAAAGACATCAAAAGCTCTTCCTACTTCGTATAGAGAATCTTGTTTTGAAATACCAAGTTCTAAAGTAATAATATCAGAAATTTCTTCTTTTCTTTTAACAAGTACTTCTGCAGCAGTTTGAAGAATTTTTTGTCTCTCGTATCTTGTAAGTTTAGGTTGGTAATTTGCAGCAATATCTAAAGCCTTTCTTGCATGCTCTGCAGTACCGGCTGGAACCGTTCCGATTACTTCACCTGTAAAAGGGTACTCAACATTTATTGTTTTATCTGAAGTAACTTTTTCTCCAGCAATACGCATTGCTTCATTAATCATTTTTTTGTGCATCATAGAGCTCCATTTATTGCATAATAAAATGCATCATAGTTATATAATTGTTTGCTAGTATCTAAGTTTTGTAATTTTAAATTTGATATGAATGGAACTTCTCTTTCATGGAGTCCTCCATGAGAACGTAAAGGTTCATTTAATCCAGAAAGATTGTGTTTATCTTCCGATGAACCAATAGTCATAAATTCTGAAGACATACATATAATATCACCCATTCTATCTAGAGGTAAATTATAAGTAGAGCATCCTTCATCTTTCGTTAAAACAACTTCTATATCTTTTATTTCTTTAATAGCGTTTACAACTGAAGCTACCTTGCTCTTGTCTTCTAAATAAATTGTTGCAAAAGAACCAAGTGAACCATGATGAACGACATATGGATCTGTAATTGGTAGAATAACTTTAGCTATGTTTGGTTCAAATTTTTTATCTAAATAATCTTGTAAAAATATTGCATTAGGTGAACCATCTTCTTTTGATTTTGGTTTCATACCGTGATCTGCTGTGATGATTATAGAAACATTCTCCTGATTTAAAAGACCAATATATTTATCAAACATTGCATAAAATTTATTTGCTGTTTCATTTCCCGGTGCATACTTGTGTTGAATATAATCCGTAGTCGATAAATACATGATATTTGGTTTGAACTCTTCAAGAAGCTTTACACCTGCAGCCATTACAAATTCGGAAAGTCCTTCAGAATATACTTCTGGCACTGGCATCCCCAACCAATCGTTTACATTATCTATACCATTGAGATCTTTTGTTGCTTGATCAGATTTTTCAGCAGAAAAACAAATAGCTCTCTCATCATCAAAACTTAATCCGTTTCCTAAAAGTGTTCTCAACTTGTCCTTTGCAGTAACAAGAGCAATTTTAGAACCAGAATTGTAAAATTTTTCAAAAATAGTTGGTGCTCGCATATATTTTGGGTCATTCATCATTACTTCTTCACCAGTCTCAGGTGTATAAAAGAAGTTTCCGCATATACCGTGTACAGAACTTGGTTGCCCAGTTACAATGGAAATATTATTAGGATTTGTAAAACTTGGAATAGCGCTGTGAACTAGTAGGTTTTCACCACTTGAAATTAATTTATCAAGATTTGGTGTAAGATTTGATTTTGATGCTTCTTCGAGATACTCTTTTTGACTACCATCAAGGCATATAACAATTGCAGTTTTTGAGAAAGAGCTTGGATATTCTCTTTGATTAATTTCTAAATTATCGTACACTATTTCAACTAATATATATTATTAAAAATACGAATTTATAGTTATCTGCTAATTAAACTCAATCATAATTTGAATATTTGTTAATAAAAATGAAATAAAACTGAAATAAATAGATTTAAAATATTCTCAAATTTAATAAAATTTTGTAGATTAAAGTTAAGATACAGGGGGAATAAGTGGGGACAATATCACTTAAAAATATTTCAAAGTCATTTGGGTCTACACAAGTACTAAATAATTTGAATGTTGATATAAACGATGGAGAATTCTTAACATTAGTTGGTCCATCTGGTTGTGGTAAATCTACGTTACTTAGAATAATTGCAGGATTGGAACAACAAACTTCAGGTGATGTATTAATAGATAATAAAAATGTAAATAGAGTTAGAGCCAGTGAAAGAGATTTGGCAATGGTATTCCAGTCATATGCTCTTTATCCTCATCTTACAGTCAGAAAAAATTTAGAAACTCCATTAAGACTAAGAGATTATAATGCATTTGAAAGACTACCCTTGATTGGTAATTTTTCTCCAAGCAAAAAAGAGAAAACAGAATCTATAAATCAATTAGTAAATAAAACTTCTGATACTCTAAAAATTTCAGAACTATTAGATAGAAAACCAGGACAATTGTCAGGTGGTCAAAGACAAAGAGTTGCTCTTGGTCGTGCTATGGTTAGAGAGCCTGTTGCCTTTTTAATGGATGAACCTCTTTCAAATTTAGATGCGGCTCTGAGAGTTCACATGCGATCTGAACTATCTGAACTTCATAATTCACTTAAAACTACTTTTGTTTACGTAACACATGATCAAGCAGAAGCTTTAACTATGTCTTCTAGAATGGCTGTTATGATTGATGGAAATTTATTACAACTAGATACACCTCAAGAAGTATATGACAATCCTTCCTCATTAAGTGTGGCTCAGTTTGTTGGAAGTCCAAAAATAAATATATTTAAAGGAACTTCGGACTCAAGTGGGACAGTAAGTTTTCTCAACGTAAATTTAAAAAGAAAAAGTTCTGAAAGTAATACAGATTTACATATTGGTATTCGACCAGAACATTTAGAAATTACAAATGAAAGTAATGAAAATTCATTTAGTGGAACAGTTGCATATAGAGAAAATTTAGGTTCAGATATTTTCTTTCATGTAAATATTGAAGACGGTTCAAATAAAATAATTGTAAGGGGCTTACCACAATTTACACACCAAATTTCAAACGGTTCTAGTGTGAATATTAAAAGAGTTTCAGATAAAGCATTACTATTTAATCAAGCAGGAATGAGAGTTCAATTTACTAATGCATAATTCAAAAGCTCACATATGGTTTATTGCACCAGCAATCATACTGATGATAATTATTTTAATCTTTCCTCTTTTTCTTGCAGGAGGAATTTCTTTTACTGACTACAATTTAGGAAACAAAACATTCGAGTGGGTTGGACTAGAAAATTATGACAAGATGTTCAATCGAAAAACATATGTCAAAATGATTTGGGCCACAGCGACGTATGTTATTGTTGTCGTTCCAATTTCTGTTGTACTTGGATTATGTGCTGCTATGCTCTTAAATTCACTAAGGTTTGGCGCTGATATATATAAAACAATTTTTTTTCTTCCAGTTATGGCAACTCTTCTTGCAATGGCAATTGCATGGGAATTTACTCTTCATCCAACATTAGGAATTGTAAATAGTTTTTTAGCGAATGGATGTGGAGGAGTTAGGGAATTCATTCTTGGTTTTCATTGGTTGCCATGGGTAGACTCACAAGAAAGCTGGTATGCTGTAGCATGTGCAAACAACATGGATTTTCCATATTGGTTAAAACAAAAAAATACTGCGATTTGGACAGTATGTTTCATAGGAATTTGGCAGGCTTTTGGTTTTAATATGGTTTTATATTTAGCTGGCTTAACTAGTATACCAAGGGAGTTATACCAAGCTGCAGAAATGGATGGGGCTAAATCTACATGGGAGCAATTTAAACTTGTTACATGGCCAATGCTTGGTCCAACAACGTTGTTTGTTGTCACTATTACTACCATTAGAACATTTCAGGTATTTGATACAATCGAAATACTGACTAAAGGTGGTCCATCAAAAACAACGTATGTCATGATGTATGCAATTTTTGAAAAAGCTATTCAACAAAACTTAACAAGTATCGGTGCAGCAATCACTGTTGTCTTTATTGGATTTATTCTTGTGTTAACGTTTTTCCAAAGATATGTCATTGAGAAGAGGGTTCATTATTAATGGAAGCTAAACAATATATTGGGGAAGGTTGGAAGCATGCAATCTTAATTATTGGTGCTATCGTAGTGATGCTTCCTTTTTACATGATGGTTTCAATGTCATTAAAATCTCAACAAGAAATCCAATCAATTTCTGGTGGGCTTATTGGTGCGCAAGAAACTCAAACTTTTCCCGTATGTGTTAAAACTGGTTATTCAGAAGAAACATGTACAATGAAGCCATATCAATACAACTATTGGTTTGCTTTTGAAAAAGCTCCTATTCCTAGATACTTAATGAATGGTGTCATTGTTACTTTATCAATCTTCATCATTCAGGTTCTAGTCGCCTTACCGTGCGCGTATGCACTCGCCAAGTTACGGTTTTACGGACGAGAATTTGTTTTCTCGATGGTTTTATTTTGCCTGCTCATTCCAGTTCACGGAATTGCACTTCCATTATATGTTATGTTAGCCCAGGCAGGACTGGTTGACACCTATTCCGCCTTAATACTTCCCTGGACCATATCGGTGTTTGGAATCTTTTTAATGCGGCAATTCTTTATGACTGTGCCCGATGAATTAATTGATGCCGCCAGGATGGATGGCATGGGAGAGTACGCAATCGTATGGAAAGTAATGCTTCCAACTGCAATACCAGCGTTACTTGCTTTTGCAATATTCTCAGTTGTTGCACACTGGAATGATTATTTCTGGCCTCGTATGGTAATAACAGGAAATAGAGATCTCTTTACTCCACCACTTGGTATAAGAGAATTCAGAGGTGGAATTGATAGTGACGAATTTGGTCCTATGATGGCTTCGATAGTTACAGTAACAGTTCCTCTTATTGTTGCTTTTATAATTGCACAAAAACGATTTATTGAAGGAATTACTTTGACAGGTATGAAGTAAATTCTTATCTACTGATGACATTGTCAGTAAATTTTATTTTTATCTTAATTCTTGTATCTGCTCTATGTCATGCAGTTTGGAGTGCTATAATAAAATCAAGTAAGAACCCTTTGTCATTAATGGGTATAACATCTGTCTTAGAAGTTACAATTTTTTTACCTTTAACATTTACTGTTCCATTTCCAACTTTAGAAGTTTGGTATTTTTTAATTGCAACCGTCATCATTCATGTCATTTATAGATTAAATGTAATTTATTCTTATAGATACGGCGATCTTTCTTACATCTATCCAATTTCTAGAGGAAGTTCATGTTTGTTTGTAGCAATCATTAGTATTTTATTTTTAAGTTCTGATATTAGTGTTGCTGGTTTCGTAGGAATTTTAATTGTTTGTATTGGGTTATTTTTAATTTCTTATTCTAAAAATTTATCTTTTAACTTCAGAGGTTTTGCTCTCGCAATATCAACGGCTATTCTAATTACTGCTTACACTTTAGTTGACGGAGTCGGGGTGAGACTTTCTGAAAATGGTTTTTCCTATATTTACTGGCTCTTCACACTTAATGGAATACCTTTGCTAATTATTGGTTTGATCTCGAAAGATGGTTTACGAAAAAGAGAAACATACACATTTAGATCGGGGATTGCTGCTGGTGTATTTGCAACAAGTAGTTACGCAATTGTTGTTTGGAGTATGCAATTTATAGAAATAGCTTATGTCTCTAGTATTAGAGAAATAAGCATTGTGTTTGCTGCAATTATTGGAATGCTTTTCTTATTTGAGAAGAATGCAAAATCTCGAATAATACCTTCTATTTTAATAGTGAGTGGTATTTCGGTTGTTTATTTTCAAATTCTTTAGTTAAAAAACATAGACATTTTGGGTTAAAATTTTATATGAGTTTTATGGCAGATGATATTGTTGAAGTTGATCCTAAAACTGAAACTATCTCTTGCGATGGTGGTGAAGATGGTTTAGGACATCCCGCAGTTTATTATACCTTTAATAACGAGAACAAAATTGTCTGTGGTTATTGTGGTAAAATATTTATAAGAAAAGAAGAATAAAATGTACAAAGAATCCTGGGGTAATAAAAGAACGTGTCCGTGTAATAAGATACAATATTATGATCTTAATTTAGATAAAATGGATTGTCCTGAATGTGGTAAAGAAATTGAGGTAACAACACTAGCTAGACCACGTAGAGGTAGAAAACCAGGAAGTACAAATGCGGCGCCGCTCGCTAATCCAATTCCGCCAAAACCAAAAGAAAAGGATGATGATCTTGATATTGATAGTTTGGATGTAGATAACAATGAAGACAATCTTGAGGATGATACTGTTTTATTAGAAGACGAAACAGAAATTGATCCAATAGCCGAAGGTATTAAGCCTAAAGACGACGGCGAAGAAGAATACTAAAATTTTAATAAAAATTTAGAAGATGTTTAAGGTACTACAAAACACTTGGGCCCTTTTTTTTGGCTTTGCTTTAATTAGTCTTGGTCACGGTCTGCAAGGAACACTTATCGGTGTTCGTTCTGTTTTAGAGGGTTTTAGTTTTTTTGCATCAGGACTTATTATAGCTGGTTATTACGTTGGATACTTAACTGGCGCATTAACAATTCCAATTTTTTTACAACGTGTTGGTCACATAAGAGTTTTTGCCGCTTTAGCATCGCTTGCTTCTATCGCTATATTATTACACTCTGTATTTGTTCATCCGTATTCATGGATGTTTATACGAATATTAACTGGTTTAAGTCTTGCTGGGATTTATGTAATCATGGAGAGTTGGTTAAATGAAAAATCAACTAATCAAACTCGGGGTCAATTACTTTCCGTTTACATGATTATTACTTTTGTATTTGTTGGAGCAGGACAATTTTTATTAAATTTAGGCGATCCAGCTAAAGTTGATTTATTTATTTTAGTATCAATTTTATTATCATTCGCACTTCTTCCTATTCTTTTGTCTTCAACAGAACAACCTAATACAGAAAGTCCTAAATTTTTTTCTTTAAGAGAATTTTATACTGTTTCACCTCTAGGTTTTGTTGGCGCGTTAGCAACTGGTTTATCGCATAGTGCAGTTTTTGGTTACGGTGCAATTTATGCATCATCTATTAATTTAAGCTTATTTGAAATTTCTCTCTATATGATGATTATAACATCAGCTGGTGCCCTATCTCAATGGCCTATTGGATATTTGTCAGATAGAATTGATAGACGTGTTATTCTTATTGGTGTTTCTTTTATGGCTTCAGGTTTGAGTTTATTTTTTGTTTTTGCAAACTTTATGCCTCTAACGTTGTTCTTAATTTTTACTGGTCTTTTTTCAGTTGCATGTTTACCAATGTATTCACTTACAGTTGCTCATACAAATGACTTCTTACAACCTAATGAGATAGTATCAGCAAGTGCAACCTTTGGTATACTGATTGGTATTGGATCAATTATCGGACCTTTGTTTGTTTCTGGATTCATGGAAATTTTGGGAGCGGTAGGTTTTTACATTTATTTATTTTTAATACATGGACTACTAGGACTGTTTGGTTTGTATAGAATGACACAAAGAACTAAGCCACGTGATCTTGAATCACAATATAATCCTTTACCACGAAATATTAGTCCTGCCGGTATGGAAATGAACCCCGTCACTGAGCCAACTGAGGACGAGTAAGTCTTTTAAATATTCTGTGAAGTAATAAGAGTATAATTATTCCCATATAAATGACTGGTTCAGTTTTATCAGCACGAACTAAAACATAAAAATGCAAACTAGCCAGAATGGCTACTGGGTAAATTAAATAATGAATTTTCTTCCATAATTTAAAACCTAATCGTTTAATCATATTGTTTGTTGAAGTGCTAGCGAGCGGGATTAAAAAAAGAAAACTTATAAAACCAAAAGTTATAAATGGTCTTTTTATAATATCTTGTATGATAAATTGCATATCTAGAAAATGATCTAGAATTATGTAAGTAGAGAAATGCAAACAAACATAATAGAACGCAAAAAGTCCAATCATTCTTCGTAATACAACTATCGATTTTATAGATTTAATATTTGATAGAGTAGTAATCATAAGAGTTATTATTATTAATCTGAGTGCCATTAGACCTAATTCATCCATTAGTTTTTCAATTGGATTTACTCCAAGATTTCCAGTAACAAATTGAAACGCCCAAAGTAGACTTGGAAATAGAATTAAAATAAATAAGACAGGTTTACTGCGGTTAAAATTTTTTGTTGAAAACATTCATTAATAAAATTTAGTCAAATCTAAATCTTTATAGAGATGTGCTACTTCT
Organism: uncultured Alphaproteobacteria bacterium; assembly: GCA_902541215.1. Taxonomy (GTDB): domain Bacteria; phylum Pseudomonadota; class Alphaproteobacteria; order HIMB59; genus CACPNW01. Next base: position 10,616 of record CACBPV010000014.1, read on the forward strand.
TCTTCATAACCATTAAACATAAGTGTTTCTCTTCTTTTAAACTCTCCAATTCGTCTCTCTGTTCCTTGACTCCACCTTGGATGATTAACATTAGGATTAACATTAGCATAAAAACCATATTCCCAAGGAGCTAAAGTTTCCCAAGATGTTTCAGGTTGAGTATCTAAAAATCTAATTTCCACAATTGATTTAATTGATTTGAAACCATACTTCCATGGAACAACTAATCTTATGGGTGCACCATTTTGATTAGGCATTTCATGACCATACAATCCAGTTGCTAATATTGTTAGAGGATTCATTGCTTCATCCATTCGAAGCCCTTCTCTATATGGCCAAATGATTGTTCTCTTTTGCTGACCAGGCATTTCTTCCGGCCTGAATACAGTTACAAACTGAACATACTTTGCTGAACTTAAAGGTTCGGCCATTTTTATAAGTTCAGATAACTGAAAACCCTGCCAAGGAATAACCATGGACCATGCTTCAACACATCTCAATCTATAAACCCTATCTTCTATTGTTACATTTGATAAAATTTTTTCTAAGTCAAATGTTTGAGGCTTTTTCACAAGACCACCTATTTTTATTGTCCATGGCCTAGGTTTAAAATTTCCAGAATTTAAATGAGGATGTTTTTTATGAGTCCCAAACTCATAAAAATTATTGTACGTTGTGATTTCTTCGTAAGAATTAAGTTTGTCGTTTTCATTTAGGTTTTTAGTATAAATTGAAAGATCACTATCGTGGTTTGCAAATGCTGATGAGGTAACCGTTGCTAGCATGGCGCTAGCTAAAGATCCCTTTATAAACTTACGTCTATTTAAATATGTCTTATAGGGTGTGATTTCAGATCCTAAAATTTTCATAATAATAATATATATCTTAAATATTAAAATTGAAGATTTGCTTTAATAATCTTAGCTTTTAAAATGGGAGTTATATTTATTTAGTATCTTTTCTGGCCATGTACTTTTGATAAATTCAAGAATAGACCAAACATCTTCATCTGATAACGCATCATTACCAAGCATTTTACCTTCGTAATCAGGATTTGATTTTTTAAAACCATATTTAATGACATGAAATAATTGTGCAGGAGAGTGGTGCCAAGTATGCCCAGTGCCATTAAGAGGAGGTGCTCTTCTATGACCATCTTCATCTAACGATTTATCCCACTCTTCATGACCTGCTAAATTACCCATATGACACCCTGCACAATTTTCAGCATATAGTTTCATACCTTTAAAAATATCAACTTCTGCTGCATGAATACTATGTCCAATACATAATATTATAAGTACCGAAATTAATTTAAGGGTTTGCATTCTATTTATATAATTTTTTAAATTTATATTTCATTACAAATCTATCTTTTTTTTGATAGGATATATTTATGAAAAAATTTCTAATCGCATTTGCCATTTTAACTTCAATAATTGCACTTAACAAACATGCGTACAGTGAAAAAGTTCACGGTATTGCAATGCATGGAACACCAAAGTATGCCAGTGATTTTGAAAATCTAGATTATGTAAACCCAAATGCACCTAAAGGTGGGGTAGTAAAATTTGGATCATATGGTTCTTTTGATAATCTAAATAGAGTAGCTTTTAAAGGTTCTAAAGCTGCTGGTCTAGGGTATGTTAATGATACGTTAATGAGAAGAGTATGGGATGAAGCATTCTCTCTCTATGGTTTAATAGCTGAAAAGGTAGAATTGCCTGAAGATAGATCGTCTATAACTTTTTATTTAAATTCAAATGCAACCTTTCATGATGGCTCACCAATAACACGCGATGATGTATTATTTAGTCTAGAAACGTTTCAAACAAAAGGTACTCCAAATCAGAAAAAAACTTATGGCAAAGTTATTAAAACTGAATTGATTGGAAATGATGGAATAAAAATGATTTTTGAAAATAATGAAGATAAAGAATTACCTCTTATTATTGCAGGCTTTCTTCCAATCATTCCAAAAAAGTTTTATGAAAATCTTGATGTTACAAAAACATTTTTAGATATTCCTCTAGGCAGTGGTCCATACCAAGTTAATAGTCTCGATCCAGGACGTCAAATAAAATACAAACGCGTTGAAAATTATTGGGCAAAAGATTTACCGGTAAATAAAGGTCTCTATAATTTTGATACAATTATTTATGATTATTACAAAGACTCAAATGTCTTAGTTGAAGCTTTTAAGGTTGGTGAATACGACTTTAGAAGAGAGTACAATGTTAAACGTTGGTTATCAGAATATGATTTCAAAGCTGTCCAGAATGGTGAAGTAATATTGACAGAAATGAATAACGATAGACCTGTTGGAATGAATGGTCTTGTGATGAATACAAGACGTGACATATTTAATAATAGAAATGTAAGACTTGCTTTAAGTTATGCCTATGATCATGAATGGATTAATAAAACGATATATCAAAATGCTTATGTGAGAACAGATAGTTATTTTGATAATTCACCATTAGCTTCTTCAGGCTTACCGTCAAAAAATGAATTAGAATTGTTGAATGTATGGAAAGATGAAATTCCAGCAGAGGTATTTACGGAAACATTTACTCCACCTATTACGGATGGCAGTGGTAATGACCGTAAAAATTTATTGAAAGCAAAAGAAATACTTGAAAAAGAGGGATGGTTTGTTGAAAATGGAAAACTGGTAAAAGATGGAAAAGAATTCAAGTTTGAGTTCTTGATTGTCAGTCCATCTGATGAGAAAATTGCCTTAGCCTATCAAAGTAATTTAAAAAAACTTGGCATTACAATGGATGTAAGAACTGTTGATTCATCACAGTATCAAGAACGTTTGTTAAGTTATGATTTTGATATGATTAAAAGATATTGGGGAGTCAGTTTAAGCCCAGGAAATGAGCAACAATTTTATTGGGGATCAGAAGTTGGTCAAAAAGATGGAAGCAGAAATTATCCTGGTATCAATAGTCCAGCAGTTGATGCATTAATTGAAAAACTAATTAGTGCAACAAATAGAGAAGAATTAACAACGGCGATCCACGCACTTGATAGAGTATTGTTATGGGGTCACTATGTTGTTCCTCTTTATCATAGCAACAAAGACAGAATTGCTTATTGGGATTTTTTTGAATACCCAGACGAAATTCCACTTTACGGAATTGTAATTGAGTCTTGGTGGATTAATAAAGATAAACAATAAAATAAGTAATCAAATATTTTTATGAGTCATACAAGAGCTAACATACTCATGTTAATTGCCTCACTTATATGGGGAACAGCTTTTGTCAGCCAAACTACTGGAATGGGAGCCATAGGTCCTTTTACTTTTAGCTTTGGAAGATTCTTTTTTGCTTTTTTAACAGTAATTCCATTTGCGATTTATCTAGAACAACAAAATATTGTTAAAATATTAAGTGATAGAAAAAAAGTTTATCTTTGTTTAGCTACAGGTTTTTTTCTTTTTGGTGGTATGGGTCTTCAACAATACGCTTTACAAAAATCATTAATATCAAATGCTGCTTTTCTTAGCACTCTTTACGTTCCCTTTGTTGGTATAATTTCAAGATTCATAATTAAAAAACAGGTACACTGGATTATCTGGATTGCCATTTTACTTTGTTTGTATGGATCATATCTTTTGTCCTCTAATCAATCAGTTGAAATTCAACAATCAGATTCACTCTTGTTTATTGCTGCTTTATTTTTTGCCTTACATATTATTTGTATCGATATTTTTATGAAAGAACTTAACAGTCCTTTTTTATTTGGAAGTATTCAGTACTTCATTGTTTTTGTTTTATCTATGATCTTAGCTTTTATGTGGGAGGAACCAAAGCTGTCAAATATGCAAATTGAATGGTTTGAAATTTTATATACAGGTATTTTTTCTGCTGGCATTGGATATACACTTCAAATTATTGCTCAACATAAAGCTAATCCTGCTCCTGCTGCAATTATTTTATCAATGGAGTCAGTCTTTGCTGCAATAGCAGGTTGGATACTTTTAAATCAAATTTTAGACACACAAAAAATACTTGGATGCCTTGCAATATTTGTTGGAGTCATTATAGTACAATTAGTACCTATAATAATTAAACAAAAATGAGTGATAAATTAGATGTAGTTGGAATTGGAAATGCTATGGTAGATGCCATAATTCCTTCCAATCAAAGTGAAATTGAAAAGCATGAAATTAATAGAGATTCTATGAATCTTATTGATGAAAACTTAAAAAATAATTTGCATGAAAGTTATTCCATCAGAGAAATGGCAGGCGGAGGTTCCCTTGGTAACTCCATGTTTGGTATTACCTCTTTTGGCGGCAATGGAAGTTTTATCGGAAAAATTAAAAATGATGAAGTTGGAATTTTTCTTCAAAAAGATATGGTCAGAGAAGGTTTACAATTTCCATTAGGGTTTACTTCGCCAGATATCTCTACAGGATGTTGCACAATTTTTGTTGAGGAAGATGGAACAAGAACAATGTGTACTTTTCTAGGTGCAGGAACTTTAATCGGACCAGATGATATTAATGATCAACACATAAAAAATCACAAAATAGCTTATTTAGAAGGTTACTTATGGGATAATGAAAATGCAAAAAAAGCGATGAAAAAAATGGTTGATATTTGTAAAGCAGACAATCAACAAATTGCTTTTACTTTGTCAGATTTATTTTGTGTTGATAGGCATAGAGATTCATTCAAAGAATTAATTGAGAACGATGTAGATATTCTTTTTGCAAACGAGGATGAGATTAAAGCTCAGTCTGAAGAAACTGACTTTGACAATGCTATTGAATATGCAAAATCATTAAATATGACTGTTGCAATTACAAGAGCAGAGAAAGGTTCAGTTATTGTAGAAAAAGATAACATAATTGAGATTAATCCAATTCAAGTTGACAAAGTTGTTGATACAACAGGAGCGGGTGATCTTTATGCAGCTGGACTTTTGTTTGGGATTGCCAGAGGTAAAGATATTTCTACTTGTGGAAATTATGCTAGTGTTGCTGCTGCAGAAATAATTTCACATTATGGCGCAAGACCTTTAGTAAAATTATCTAATTTAATTTAGATAATAATTTATTTTTATTTTCTTCATCACAAAAAGAATACTTAATTGCGTTATGAGTAAGTGAAGTAAGTTCTTTTTCATTTAAACCTAAATCTTCCATAACCTTATACTCACCGTTTATTGTTGCATTGAAAAAAGGAGGGTCATCCGAATTGACTGTTACTTTTACCCCTTGATCAAATAATGTTTTCACAGGATGATCTACATAATCTTCATAAATCTTAGTTGCAATATTACTTGTTGGACAAGTTTCTAGAATAATATCTTTCTCAATTATTTCTTTGACTAAATCAGGATCCTCTATTGATCGAACTCCGTGACCTAATCTTGTTGGATGCAGAAGATTAATAGCATTTCTTATATTAACAGGACCATCCCATTCACCTGCATGAACAGTAATTGGAAAATTTTCTTTTTTTAACATATCAAATGTTTCAACGAATAAATTTGGTGGAAAATGCAATTCATCCCCAGCTAAACCAAAACCAACTAAACAAGGATGAGGATTATTTAAAACTTCTTTTGCAGTTCCTTGTACTGACTCTGGTCCTAAATGTCTGATCCCATTCATTATATAACGTGAAACAATACCAAAATCCTCTTCAGCTTTTTTGGAAGCTTCATAGACTCCTTCAATAAAAGAATGATAAGTCATGCCTTTTTCTTTAGCATGAGTTGAGGAAATCATCGCTTCGACATAAAGAACATTATTAGAGGCACAATCTTTTAAATATTCATACGTTAATTCAAAATAATCTTCTGGCGTGTGTATGACAGAAGTAACTACATCATATTTTTTTATAAAATCATAAAAATCATCCCATTGGTATGCGTACTTTGAGCCAAACATTTCTTCAGGTATTTCATGATTATTTCGTTTAGCAAATTTCTTACATAAATCGGGCGTAATGGTTGCCTCTAAATGAACATGAATTTCTGCTTTTTTAACTGAATTAAAAATATTCATATAAATGAAATTACCTATATAATAATAATATGGAAGCAAGAATAAATAGAAGAAGCTTTGTTTTTGGTGCAAGTTGCTCTTTATGTGGTTCGATGATTTTACCTTCTTGTACACAAGTACCATTAACAAATAGAAGTCAGTTAAATTTGTATGATAGCAATCTACCTATAATTTTAATGGGTGGTGGTGTAGCAGGTCTTCCAAAAATTTATCCTAATGAAAAAGCTCTTAATCAAGAAGTTGATAAAACATATTCAAGATTTTTATCTAAAGCTAAAGAAGATAAAATTCTTTTAGATAACACAGATGAGTCAAAAAAAATTGAAGAAATTGGAAAAGAAATTTATACCTCTTTAGATACATTTTATATTAATAAGCGTGAAAAAAATCCTGTAGAAAATTTTAACTGGCAATTTGCTTTAATTGAGTCTGAAACAAAAAATGCATGGTGTATGCCTGGTGGTAAAATTGCTTTCTACACTGGTATACTTCCAGTTTGTAAAAATGATGACGGGATTGCAGCAGTCATGGGACATGAAATTGCACATGCATTTGCTAGACACACCGTTGAAAAATTAACTCAAGCATCTATGATGCAAATGGCAACAATTGGAATATCGCGAAGTAGATACGCTGAACTTTTAAATAAATCTTTTAGAGTTGGTAACGTAGGTGGCAATGTTTACAACTCAGTGGTTAAGTATGGTATTTTTCTTCCATTTAGTAGAAAAATGGAAAGTGAAGCTGATTATTTAGGTATGGGATTTATGAACCTTGCAGGTTTTAATATAAAGGAGCCTGCTAAACTATGGCAAAGAATGATGGCAGGTCAAGAAGGGAGGGTGCCTGAATTTATGGGATCACATCCAAGTCCTGATAATAGATCAAAAAAGTTTCTTGAATGGGAAAGTGAAATTTTAGATAAATTTCCCCAAGTTTAATTTTAGTGTAATAGGTATTTTATGATTGCTGTTGAAGTTAAAGATCTTAATTACTCTATTAATAATAAAAAAATTTTAAATAATATTAATTTTAATCTCAATAAAGATAGTATCTCTTGTATTTTGGGACCGTCAGGTAGTGGAAAAACTACTTTATTAAAACTCATAGCAGGTCTTGAAAAAGTACAGTCAGGTAAAATTATTATTAATGGTGAAGAAGTAAGTAGTACTGCAAAGCACTTACCTACAGAAAAAAGAAAAATCGGTTTTTTATTTCAAGATTACGCTTTATTCCCGCATTTGACAGTAAAAGAAAATTTGAGATTTCCAACTAATGCAAAAAATTCAACTAACAATGTTGATGAAATTATTGAATTAATTAAATTACCAAATTCACTAGATAAATACCCACACGAGTTAAGTGGTGGTGAACAACAGAGAGTTGCTCTTGCACGATCTATAATTTCACAACCTGATTTACTTTTATTAGATGAGCCTTTTTCAAGTTTGGATTTAAGCCTTCGAGAAGAGGTGAGAGATGATACGCTTCATCTTTTACAAAAATCAAATGTGTCTGTAATTATAGTCACTCATGATCCTTTCGAAGCAATGTTTATCTCAAATCATATAAATATTTTTGATAAATCAGGTTCGATTGTACAATCAGGAACTCCAAATGATCTCTATAACAACCCAAAAAATTCATATGTTACAGGTTTTTTTGGTGAAACAAATAAATTTGAAGGTGTCGTTAAAGAATCTCACATTTACACACCGGTTGGGAAAATTAAAACACCTGGAAATTTAGAAGGTGAAAAAGTTGTAGTACACATAAGACCTCAAGGTATAAAACTCAACAAACAACCAACACCAGTTAATGGAATTAAGGGAACCGTTATGGCATCAAAATTAATGGGTTCATTTAGTTTTATCCATTTATCTGTGTTAGATAATAATAATGAAGTTGTTCATGTTCATAGCCACATGCCTGCTGACTTTAATCCAAAACAATCGTCTGCAGTCGAGATAGAAATTGATAATGATCAGGCTTACATATTTAAGAATTAAGTTTTAGTTTTTTATTGATTTAGTAATTGTTCTGTTAAGAAAAATTACTGGTCCTAATCCTGCAATAACGATAATTAGAGCTGCAAATGCTGATTCCTCCAACATTTCATCAGAGGCATATTGATAAACATAAGTTGCTAGTGTCTCAAAATTAAATGGTCTTAATAAAAGAGTTATTGGAAGTTCTTTTAAGATGTCTACGAAAACTAATATTCCTCCAACTAATAAATTTGTATACAGCAAGGGTAATATAATTTTTCTTATACTTTTGAAAAAACCAACACCCATTGTTCTGGATGCATCTAATAAGTTTGGATGAATTCTTGAAATACCTGATGTAATGGCTCCATTACCAACAGCTAAAAATCTTATACTATAGGCAAATAATAAAATTATAAATCCGCCAACAGCATAACTCATACGAAAATAAATTAAATCATTAAGCCACCCAACAAATACCACTATTCCAACAGCAAGAATTGTTCCAGGAAAAGCATAACCAGAAGACGCAAAAAATATTAAAATTTTTTGGAAATTATTTGATTTATATGCTCCAACTATAATCATTAATAAGGAGAGCAACATAATGAATGATGAAGAAATAAATGCTAAGGATATGCTTGAAAGTGTTATTTGAAAAATTTCAATAAAATTTATTATAGAATAACCTTTAATTACAAAATTCAATAAAATTGAAACAGGTATTATAAAACCAAGACTTAAAGGTATTAGGCAAATTAAAAACAATAAAGAATTTTTAACACCAGAAACTGTTTGGGTTGGTGTATAAGATGCACCACTGTACTTTTCATGAAATTTTCTACTACGCCTACCCAAATACTCTAAAGTTAAAAGTACTATAACAATCATAAATAAAATACTAGAAATCTGTGATGCGCCAGATAGACTATTCATTCCTAGCCAAACATTAAATACACCTAAGGTTAATGTTTCAATTGCAAAATAATCAACTGTCCCAAAATCAGAAATTGTTTCCATTAATACTAAGGCCAAACCAGCAATTATACCTGGACGACCAAATGGAATAGCAACATTGAAGAAGGAATTCCTTCCATAAATAGAACTAGTTTGAAAAAAAGATATAGGTGTCGTTATAAATGATGCTCTAGTCATTAAATATACATATGGATACAATACAGAAGACATTACCAAAATTGCACCTCCCATTGATCGCACATTTGGAAACCAGTAATCTTTCGAGCTCGTCCAACCAAATATGTCTCTTAACAATGATTGAAGAGGACCAGCATATTCAAAAAAGTCGGTATAAGTATAGGCAATGATATAAGCTGGGACAGCAGCTGGTAATAATAACATCCATTCAAAAAATTTTTTCCCAAAAAAATTATATCTTGTCACTATCCAAGCAGTAGTCAAACCAAAGACTAAACTTAATCCTCCAACACCAAACATTAGAATTATTGTATTGGTAAAATATCTCGGTAAAACAGTAGAAAATAGGTGTGGCCATAGTGATGTATCGCCTAGGATCGCGTAATAAAATATTGAAAAAATAGGGGCGATAATTACTAAAGCAATTATCGCCACAGAATTGGACCATAAATTAAAATTTATCAAAACAGTTAACCTATAATTTACCAGCCTACTCTATCAATGATTTTCTGAGCTACAGGAGCAAGTTCTGCAAGTTTTTCAACAGGCAGTTTATCTTCTTTAAACTCGCCCCATGATTTTAACTCATCAGTTAATTGCATATCTGGATTAACCGGATATTCATAGTTTATAGAACTGTACAGGGTTTGTGCTTTTGGCTGAGTTAGAAATTCAAGTAGTGCAATCGCATTGTCTTTATTTTTAGAGTACTTAATAACACCTCCACCAGCAACATTAATGTGATTCCCTCTGTCTTCTTGATTAGTAAAAACTAACTCTATTGAGTTAGCCCACTCTTTTTGTTCTGGATTCTTTTCATTAAATTTCATTTTTCCAAAATAATAGGTATTCATTACAGCAATATCACACACACCTTCATAAATTGCTTTTGCTTGAGCTCTATCATTCCCCTCAGGTTTACGTGCTAAATTTGCAACAACGCCTGCAGCCCATTCTTCAGCAATAACTTCTCCATTTGCAGCAATTATTGAAGCTAATAGTGATCTATTGTAGTCATGGCTACCAGGTCTTGTACAAATTTTACCTTTCCATTTTGGATCAGATAAATCTTCTATTCTTTTAATTGAGTCTGTAGATAATCTTTCTTTTGATATTGCAACAATTCTAGCTCTCTTTGAAAGTGCAAACCATTTATTATTACTGTCTCTTAAATGATTTGGAATATTCATATTTAAAATATCTGAGTTAATTGGTTGCAAAATATCCTTTTCAACAAATTGGTTTAACCTTGCTATATCAACTGTTAATACCAAGTCAGCAGGTGTATCTTCACCTTCAGCTAGAACTCTTTCTAGTAATCCTTTTTTTGCATGTAAAACATTTACCTTTATGCCAGTCGATTTTGTAAATTCCTCAAAGAATGGATCTATTAAAATTGGCTGCCTGTAAGAATAAACATTAACCTCTTTGGCAAACAAGTTTAGTGAAATGGTGGATGCAATTAGTATTAATAGTAATCTAAAAATAATTTTCATATAACATTCCTTTTTTTGTGGAGATAATAAATATCTCCACGTTCTATGATTAAGAATCTTATTAAAAATTATCAGAATACGAATGTAGATCTATATAAATTTTTTTTTAATATCAGTGTTGTTAAAATTCATAAAATTAGATTTATTCTAAATTTAAAGTTAAAAATGTTGGGGCCACTTTGGGCCCCTATCCTAAACTACTTTATTGAAATTAGTCTAGCTTTTTTTTCTTCTGGAATAATTCTCTCCAAATCAATCGCTAAAAGTCCATTCTTCAATTCAGCATCTTTAACTTTGATGTCTTCTGAAATTGTGAACGATCTTTCAAACTGTCTTGTTGAGATTCCTTTATGGATTACACCATTACCATTTTCATTAACCACTTTTTCTTTAGGTTTATTTCTAACAGTTAGGTTGTTTTCTTTTAATTCAATCTCAATATCTTCTTTACTATATCCAGCGAGAGCAACTTCAATTTTATAGTTATGCTCATCAACTCTATGAATATTGTAAGGTGGATAATTTGTATTGTATCTTTCCGTAGACTCCAACATTCTATCAAATTCATCAAAAATTGAGTCAAATCCAACAGAGAATGGTCTTAGAGAATTCCAAACGGATAGGTTTCTAGTCATAATAACTCCTTTATTAAGCAAGTTTATTTTGTCCGCACCCACAATGGCATACAGACAACTGTTATGTGGGGATGATTGTGTTTAATTCAAGTCTTTGTTATTTTTTTCTTATAAATGATAATCCATCAGATAATGGCAGAAGAGAGAATTCCACCCTTGTGTCATTTTGTATTTTTAAATTTAAATCACGGATAGTTTTTGTTTGAGAGTCTTGTTTAGTTTCATCAGCCACATCGCCGTGCCAAAGCATATTATCAATAATTATTATTCCATTAGAAACTAATAGGTTCAGCGAAAGTTCATAATAATTTGGATAATTATTTTTATCAGCATCTATAAAAATTAAATCATAACTCTGTTGACGGTCTATCATGCTTTGCATTACCTCAACACCATCTCCAATAATCGATTCAATTTTTGAGCTCATATTATCTAATTCCCAATATTTTTTTGCTAAGGATAAAAATTCATCTGAATTATCAACAGTTACGATTTTTCCTGTTTCAGGTAGACCTCTAGCCAAAAACAAAGTGCTCATCCCTGTAAACCTTCCAATTTCTAAACAGTTTTTAGCATTGGAAATTTTAGTTATCATTTTTAAAAACTGACCTTGTTCTTTTGCAATCTGCATTTGAGAAACACTACCAAGTTTTAAAGTTTCATTTTCTAGCTCAGTAATTATTTTATCTTCTCGGTAACCTACGCTTTGTAAGTATTGCACAAGTACTTCATTAATTTCAGTTTGAGTGCTCATTAATTTATAGTTTCAAATATTTCAGATAGTTTTTGAGTTTTTTTATCTGAAATAATGAAACAGCCTTTTATTTTATTTATTAAATTATCATCTATATTTTTACTTGAGTATAAACTTAACAGAGGAGTTGAGGAATTCACTTCATCACCAATATTGAGAACATTGTCATATCCAACTCCATAATTTATTTTATCGGTAACCTGTTGTCTTCCACCTCCAAGTTCAATAAGTATCAGGCCTAATTCTCTGGTATGAATATTTTCTATCCATCCACCTTCAATAGAAAATATGTCTTTTTGAATAGATGTATTAGTTAGATCTTTTTCATAAGATGTTAAAATATTTTTTGGCCCACCCAAGGCTGCAACCATCATTTCGAATTTTTCTGCAGCTAGTCCATTATTAATAACCGTATTAATTTTATTATAAGCCTCTTCTTTTGAAATTTTATAAATGTTTACTAATAGCGAAGATATTAATTCATTAGTGATCTTCTCTAATCGATGATCTTTAAAATCATTTTTAATATATTTTATGCATTCTAATATCTCAAGTGTGTGACCAGCACTTTTACCTAAGACCTGATTCATATCTGTTAATATAGCTTCACAATGTAATCCTGCTCCTTTAGCGACTCTTACTAAGGAGTTAGATAAATCTCTTGCTATATCAATAGTGCTATTAAAAGATCCATTACCAACTTTTACATCAAGGACTAACGATGAAAGACCGCTTGCAATTTTTTTTGAAAGAATAGATGATGTTATTAAAGGTAAAGATTCTACTGTACCTACAATATCCCTTATAGAATATAATTTTTTATCAGCTGGTGCTAAGTTTGAAGTTTGACCAATAATTGCACAACCAACGTCTTTTACTACTTTTTTAAAAGTTTCTAAATCAGGCTTTGTATTGTACCCGGGTATTGAATCAAATTTATCTAGAGTACCACCGGTATGACCCAAACCTCTGCCTGAAATCATAGGTACATACAGTCCACAAGCTGCAAGTATTGGTGCTAATATAACGCTCGTCTTGTCTCCAACACCGCCAGTTGAGTGCTTATCACAAACTAGCTCAGAATCTACAATGTCAGACCAATTCAGTGTATCGCCTGAGTTCGTCATCGCTTCAGTTAAACAAACAGTTTCTTCAGGCGTCATTCCATTTGAAAATATTGCCATGCTCATTGCTGCAATTTGTGCATCTGAAAAAGATCCATTTGTTAAACCGTCAACAAAAAAGTTGATATCTTCTTTTGATAGATCTTTGTTGTCTCTTTTTTTTCTAATTATCTCTTGAGGTATCATCGAATTGAACTTCTTGTATAAATTGTTTAATTAAATTTAAAACATTGTTCTCTGCTAAACTTGCATTCTCTAAAGTTTCCTGATGACTTAATTTTGTTTTATTCATACCAGCAGCTAAGTTGGTGATTACACTGATACCAATAACAGGAAGTCCGCAATGATTAGCAACTAAAACTTCTGGTACTGTAGACATTCCAACTGCATTTCCACCTATTACTTTTAAGGCATTGATTTCAGCAGGGGTTTCAAAATTTGGTCCTGAGTACATACAATAGATACCTTCATAAATTTTTTGATCTATTTTTTTAGCGACTTGTATTAACTGATCTCTGTAAAACTTGTGATACCCATCACTCATATCATGAAAACGAGGGCCATACTCTTCAGCATTGGGTCCAATAAGTGGATTGAAACCACTCCAGTTAATATGATCTTTAATTGCCATTAGACTGCCAGCCGGCATAGCTTCATCTAAACTACCTGCTGCATTTGTAACAACTAATAACTTGCACCCAATGTCCTTTAATACTCTTATGGGTGAAGCTAAACTTTGAGGATTATGCCCCTCATAAATATGTGATCTTCCATACATACAAACAACATTTAAAGTATTTATTTTTCCTAAAACTAATTTACCTGCGTGACCTTTGACAGTTGGCTGTGGAAAATCAGATAATTGTTCATATGAAATTGATTCCTGAATATCTTTTTCTTCAAAAAAATTAGTTAGTCCGCTTCCTAAAATTACAGCAATGTCTGGTGAAGTATTACTAGTAATTTCTAAAAATTTTTTGGCCGAAGGTAGCATTAAAGATTCTCTGGGCCAAAAGAATCTGGAAGTAATTCTTCGAGTGTAGATGTTTTCATATGACCATTTTCGTTACACATATGAATCTTAGTATCTAAAGTAGCAAATTCTCTTAATCTCTGTCTACAACCACCACAAGGTGAGCATAATAATTCACCTGATCCTATAACCACAACTTCTAAAATTTTTTTGTTTCCATTAGATATCATATTTCCAATTGCAGTTGCTTCGGCACACTGGGATTGAGGATAGGCAGCATTTTCAACATTACAACCAGTAATAATTTTACTATCTTCTGTTAGAAATGCCGCTCCTACTTTAAAATTTGAATAAGGCACATGAGCTTGCTCTCTAACTTTTTTTGCAGCCTTGAATAAACTATCAAAATTTTCTGAAACCATATTCTTGTTTAACATGAAATTACTAAAAAAATTATTTATTTCTAAATCTTAAACAATTCTTGAGACAAATCAGGAAGTTCGTCTCCCCAAAAAACTTCTTTACGTAAAAATTCTGGATCTTGATTAAAACAAATTGACATTGCAGAATTATAAACAGCCCTGGAATCAATAGTCGAATTTAGATCTCTTCCCTCAAACAATTCTTTCTTTTTTAGTCCAGGCCAATCTGTATAAACTTGAGATTTTTTTAACAAGCCTCCAGCCATTAGTATTGCACTTCCATATCCATGCTCAGTTCCATAGCCCCCATTTTGTTTTATAGTTCGGCCAAATTCAGTCAGAGTAAGAATTAGTGTATTATCAAACGCTTGGCCAAGATTTTCATGTAAAATAGTAACAATTTTATTTACTTCTTCTAGTTCATCAGCATGCGCTCCATCAACACCTCCTTGAGCAGCATGGGTATCAAAACCATCTAAATCAAATACAGCAACTCGAGGACCACTTTGATCTTTTAGTTGTTTAGCAGCTTCAAGAGCAAGTTTTTTTCTATCATCAGAGTCAGTAGCTATTTGCATAGACAATGGTCTTTGTCTAATTGTATCAAGTGTAGATTTAATTAGCTCGTTATGCTCACCCTTAAATTCATTATAAATTTGATCTATTAACTTTGTTTCAACAAAATCTGGTGATGGGAAGAAATTATTATTCTGTGGCACACCTCTTAATAAAAGTGGCATTGGTAAAGATATTGCCAGACCTTTTCCTATAATATTTGACGCTAGTAATCCCCTACCAAGCCACCCTGTTTTTTCTTTGTATGGAATGTGTGCTCCGGTTTCCATTAAATTTTGCCCATCAAAATGTGATCTGCCTGTGTAAGGAATATTTGTTGCATGAACAAATGCCGCTTGATTTTTTTGCCAGAGTTTATGGAAAATTTCTAATTTAGGGTGAAGACCAAAGTCACTGTTCAAATTAAGAACGTCTTCCAGAATAAGTTTTTTTCTCAATTTTTTTAGACGTTTATCTCCAATAACAGGAACAGCTGTTAAACCATCCATTCCCCCGCGAAGTGATATAATAATTAGATTTTTTTTCTGCATTGAAGCAAAACTTATTTTTGGAAAATATCCAGAAAGAAATAATGTTGTTGATCCTCCAATTAAAAAATTTCTTCTTGTGCAGTTCATATTTTTAATACTCCTGGCAAATTACAAATAACTCCATACTTTTGCCCTAAATCATAATTTGATGTTCCAAATCTAAAATTTTCAATAAGTGATGCCATATTTTCATGATCTTCGAAATTATTTTTAAGACAATCTAAAATAAAATTATGGGATCTGTTTCCAGATTTAACAAGAATTGGAAGTTCAACTGAAGAAAACCAAAAGCGGCGTAATAATAATTCTGGTGATACCCAATCTACCTCCAAATCACTCCAACCGTTAGGTTGTTTGGCACGATAAGGTGAATGACCTATTTCTCTAAGTATCCATGATAATTGTCTTTGTCTATTATTTGGCTTTGACTTAAAAGTATAATTCATTTTTTCAAAAGAAAGCGGAATATTTAAATCAAACATTCTAGATAATTGCATTAACCATATTTCAGGTGGATGAAATTTATGTGTAATCTCATTATATTTATAAGCTTGCGTTATAACTGCTTTGTGAATTTCAATTAAGTTTCCATTGGATTTGTTCCATGCTTCTATAACTGGGTTTATCATTTCATCTGTTGGCTCATCTGTAATAAAATGCCTACATAATTTTGTTGAGACAAATTTGATACAGATTGGGTGTGTTGCTAAATCATGAATTACTTTTGCAAGTTCTCTTTTTGCATCGTTTTTGTATTTAACTCCTAAAACTATTTTATCTCCTTTTTGATGCATTTCTTGATCAAACCATATATCGCCGGTTTCTAAATTTTTTCTATCCCATTTGTGCGCCCAACCTGTCATGATATAGGCTAACTGAATAACATCTTCCTGAGTATATCCAGCATTAGGAGAAACTGTATGTAACTCTAATAATTCTCTTGCGTGATTTTCGTTTATAGTCTCTCCCCACTCCATTCCTTTTTTAGAATTGGGGCCAAAAGATTCTGAATTATCAAGGTGATGAATCATACACCATGAAGTCGTTACTGACTGAACCATCTCTTCAAAAGTTTTAACCATGTTTGGTCTAATAATTTCACGTTGATAGGGTCCAGTACTAAACTCTGCTAGAAAATCTTTTTCACTTATTGCAAAATGATTTCCCCAAAAAAGCCAGAAACGCTCGAAAACAGGTTGTTTGGAATATTTTGTTTGAAAATGACGAATAGCATGTTCATTTAATTCAAAATATCTTTCACCAGTTTTTATTCTTAATTCATCTTTTGCTTTTCTATACGCATGTTTATCATTTTTAAATTTTTTTCTTAAAACTTCTCTATCTCCGTACACCCATTCACCATATTTTTTTCTTAAATCTTTTTCTGTTGGAATTGTTCCAGGCCACAAGAGATCAGGTATGATATCTAATTGATTTATTGCCCAATTAAGAGGATCTTTATCTGGTTTTTCATTTGGAGACAGGCCAAACGCTACTCGTCTATAAAAATTTAATGACATATATAAAAAAAAATAGTTTACATATATTTATAATTTTTAAAAATAAAATTTAATGAAAAATATACCTCTAAAAATTTGTGGAATAACAAATATGAAATCTGTTGAAGTGGCACATAAAAATAAAATAAAATCATTGGGTTTTGCAAGTAAAAATTTAAATGGACCAAACACAGTTAGTGATAAAAAAATACAATCATTAATTAAAGAATGTAAAAATTATAAGATAGAATCAGTACTTCTGACTCGGTATGTATCTTTAGACAAGCTAATAGAACAAATAGATTTTACAAAACCAAAGACAATTTCATGTTCATATCATTTTCCCAAAAAAGATTTATTAAAAATAAAAAAAATATTTAGAAGATTAAAAATTGGTATTGCAATTAATCCAGAAAATTACGATAAAAAATACATTGAATCAATTAGAAAAATTGTTGATGTTATTTATTTTGATATGAATGTTTATAGGAAAAAGAGTATTAAAAAGTATTCATTGAGAAAAAGTATTAAACAAATACAGTTTATAAAAAGTAAAAATATTCCAGTTTATATTGGTGGTGGTATAGACAAAAAAAATGTTTCCAATATTCTGAAACAAATAACACCTTTTGGATTAGATATTTCTAGAAGCTTGAAAAATCAGAGAAATTTAATTTCTAAATCAAAACTCAAAGATTTTTTAAATCAAATTTCGGTAGGATAATCGTTTAATAATATATTTATTTTGCAACTCTTTCGATAATACTTTTATTGATTTTTTTTCAACTGGATGTCTGAAAAATGGATCAATATCAAGTACTGGATATAACACAAAGTCTCTTTCAGCTACTCTTGGGTGAGGAATTATTAAATTTTTTTTATTAAATATTTGTTTGCCAAAAAAAATAATATCCAAATCAATGTTTCTTGGACCATTGATAATTTTTTTATTTTTTTTTAATTTTTTTTCAATTTCATAAATATTATTTATTAATTCTAATGGCTGCTGGTTGGTTAATAGTTTTATTGCAGTATTAAAAAAATTGCTTTGCGATTTGTATCCATAAGGAGAAGAAATATAAATATTTGCAAATTTTTTTATATTACCAATATATTCTAATTCTCTAACGGCACAGCGTAAATTAAATATAGCATTACCTAGATTTGAGCCAAGTGCGATTATTGTTTCAGTTTGATACACTTAGAGATTCAGCTCCATATTTTTTTGCTACAGCTGTTTTATTAATTGTAATTTTAACTTTTTTTATTTTAAATTTTTTTTCAAGAGCATTGGATGTTTTTATTATTAAATGCTCAAGAGTATGTGATTGAGATCTCTTTATGAAAGTTTTTAAATATTTTGTAATAGATGAATAATCCTTAACATTATTTATATTATTTAAATCTAGTGAGTTTTTAACAGGATAACTAAATTCTAATGTTACCTTTAATAACTGTTTTTTCTTTCTCTCTTGAGCAGTGATGCCTATATTTGCACTGATGGATAAGTTTTTAATTTCTACTTTGAACATAATTTTTCAAAAATTTTTAATGATTGAGACGTTTCTTTTATGTCGTGAACTCTAAATATATCAACTCCTTTTTGATAACAATATAATGCGGAAGCGATCGAACCTCCCAGTCTTTGATTTGTTTCACTCTTATCTATGAGGTTGATCCAACTTTTTCTAGATGATCCTAATAACAATCCATATCCCTTAAACTTAAACTGATTAATTTTTTGCATGATTTCTATATTTTGTTTTAAATTTTTACCAAAACCAATACCCGGGTCAAACCAAACTTTGGACGAAGGAATTTTTATTTTTTCTAATTGTTTAATTTTCTGAAGAAATATTTTTTTAATATCTTGCACAACATTATTATATGAGTGTATTTTCTGTTGCATAGTTTTGGGTGGTGCAGGTGTGTGCATTAAAATTAAACCTGTTTTAAATTTTTTAGTTAAAAAGAATAAATCTTCTGAGCCACCGAAGACATCATTTATAATATGTGCTCCCATATTTAATGCATATTCTTGAGTTTCAATTTTATTAGTATCAACCGATATGACAAATTTATTTTTTGGTAATTTTTTTAATATCGGCTCTAATCTTTTAACTTCTTCTTTGTGTGTTAATGGGTCTGAACCAGGTCTTGTACTTTCTGCCCCAATATCAATAATACTTGCTCCATTTTTTATCATTTCTTTGATATTTTTTATTGCATCTGAACTTTTAAAACTCTTTCCACCATCACTAAAAGAGTCAGGAGTAACATTGCATATTCCCATTACCGTTGGACTAGATAGTTTAAAATTATAATTTCCTAATTTCATTTCAATAATATTTTTGCATATTTTTTTGATAAAAAATTATACATTTTCATTGAAGACCTATACCAATTAAATTGTTTAATAAAAGAAATACTAACCACGCCTTTACCAGAGCCAACTAAAAGTATTTCACTAAATTGATGTAAACTAGAAATATTAATATCTGTTCTATAAATTTTATAAGGCAGACTTTTAATTAAGTATTCTAGAGTAATTCCGTAATAATAGTAATTTTTTGGAATAAATAATTTATTACCATTTACAAAAATTAAATTGGTCGTAGAGCCTTCTAAAATTTTATTGTTAAAGTAAAAAAGAATTTCTTCTTTCTGTAAATTAATTTCTTTTTGTAAAGAAATTATTTTTTTGTACAGTAAGTTTTTGAATATAGGTAAAGGACGCTGGTATCTGAAAAATTTTGCAGTAAAATACTTATGATCTTTATTTCGTTTACGTACAGATAATGAGATTATTTTTTTTGTGACTGCAATTCTTAATAGGTGGTCGTAATTTTTAATTTTAGAATATTTATTTAAAAAATTAGTTAAAAGATTTTTTGAAATTTTAACATCAATGCCAAAATATCTTAAATCGTTATTTAGTTTTTTTAGATGCTGATCAACTAAGATAAAATTTGGCTCTTTGCCAAATAGTCTAATGGTTGTAAAGATACCCTTGTATCCCCAAAGAGAATTGAACTTAAGTAATTTAAAATTCTTAGTGTGAAAGGATTTTTTTAATAAGATATTTTCCATGTGGAGTTAAAAATGAATCTGGGTGAAACTGTAGTCCATAGACTTTATTAATATCATCTTCAACCGCCATTGCTACATTTGTTTTTACACAACGCATTGTAATTATCATTGATTGAGAAACAAATGGTTCAGCCATTTTTAAGGAATGATATCGACCTCCTAAAAAATTAAAATTTTTTTTAAAAATTGATTTATCGTTAGTAACTTTAATATGACTCTGATAACCATGAAGAATATTTTTTTGTTGAACTATTTTAGCTCCTTCACAAAAAACTATTTGTTGGAAACCTAAACATATTCCTAATATTTTTTTCTTTCCTTTATATTTATTATAAATCTTAGTTGTTAATGGATAATCTTTTGGTTGACCAGGGCCTGGTGAAAGAACGATGGTCGAAGATTTTTCTAGTTTTGTTTGATCTATTTCATAATAATTTGAAACAAATGTTTGTTCAATACTATCTAGTAGATGAGCTAAATTGTATGTGAATGAATCTTCGTGATCAATGAGATAAATCATTAGTTAAATAGATCTAAAAGTGATTTAGCTTTAATATAATTTTCATTATATTCTTTTTTTGCAGTACTTCCTAAGATCACACCACTAGCAACTGATAATTCGATATCATTTTTAAAATTAAGTAGTGTTCTAATCATTATGTTAAATCGCATATCACCATTTGAATGTATAATTCCAAAACTGCCTGTGTAAATATTTCTGTCAAATTTTTCTTTTCTATTTAGAAGTTGAATAGTACTAATTTTTGGACAACCAATGACTGAACCACCTGGCATTAAAGAAGAAATTATATCATGGTTACTCATTTTATTTTTTATAACTCCCTTGATTGTCGTAACGTAATGAAAAAGATCTCGATATTCCTCAACTTTTTTTAGTTTATCTATTTTTACAGATCCAGTTTTACAAATTTTAGACAGATCATTTCTTTCCATATCAACAATCATATTATGTTCTTTGGTTTCTTTTTCATTTCTTCTAAAAAATGTGAGAGCTTTATTTTTATTTAACTGCTTTCTTTTTCTTAATGTTCCAGCAATAGGTTTAGTTTTAATTGTGTTACCTTTTTTCAATATGAGTGTCTCTGGAGAACAACTTACAATATTATAGTCTTTTTCCCTGATAAGAAAACTTTCAGGCGATTCATTCATTTTCATTAGCTTCCAAAAAAGATTAATAGAATTGATATTACCTTTTTTCGAATATGTTTGAGCTATTTTAATTTGATAAGTTTTTCCCTGTTTAATATTTTTAGAGAAATCATTAAATATCTTAGAATACTGCTTTAAAGATAAGTTAAGATTAAACTTTTTATTTAAATGTAAATATTGTTTTGTATTGATGCTTATATTTTTAAAATTGGATTTAATACTTTTAATTGTTATTTTTTTACCAATACTAATTTTAGTTTGTGGCTTGTAAAATACGCCGCTATGAAAATTTTTAGATCGCTGTTTTGGAAACTTTATTCCTATATTTTCACAAAGAAGTTTATAACCAAAGAAACCAACATAACAATTCAATTCTTTAATCTTAGATTTTTTTGATTTAGATTGAGTATTAAGAAAATATTTTAGATTTTTATTATTAATAATAATTCTTTTAGAAAAATCAGTATAGATGTCATAACCCTTATCAGTTTTATAAATTATAAGAGGTTTATCTGATTGATATAGCCTATTTAGATATTCTTTATTGTTCAACACTTGATTCTATTATAATTAGGATACTTATATGAAAAGTTTTTTTACTAAAATATTCTTTTTTTGCTTAACAGTCACATGGTC
>CACBPV010000015.1 GCA_902541215.1 uncultured Alphaproteobacteria bacterium
GCCTCCGCCGCCGCCGCCGCCGCAGTTTAAAAGAAATGAAGCAAAAAAAGATAATAGTAAAAATTTATAAATAAATTTTAATTTAGACATCTTGAGTTGAATAAAAAGAAGGAATTAAATAATTCCTTCTTAAAAAATTAAAATCTGTAGCCATAATAAATGTAACCCAAGTCAGCCTTACTTAATCCGCCTAGATCAGAATAATATGTATAGCCTATTCTGGTACCGTCAGAAAAATCAATACCGCCTCCAAACAAGAAGCCTGTTCCAGAAGCCGCTGCATTTGCAGCATATGTTGTTCCACTTATAGTAATAGATGCATTACCATCTACGGTACTAGAATGGACACCACCCTTTAAGAAGAAACCTTCTTTATCTCCTTCTTTGTAAACCAAAGAGGCCTCGACTCCATTGGCTGAATATCCTTCAGTTACTGTTACTCCTGATAAAGTATATTTTGCATCAATTGAACCTGTAAGGAAATATCCAATGTCGATATATAATGAATTTGCTATTTCTAAATCCGTATATATTCTTCCCATCCATGAACCGGTGTCTGATTCATAAGTTACTGTTGAGCCAGCTGTATTTGCAATTGATTGGGCTGTTTCATCAGCACCAATATCAAGAAAGCCATATCCAAAATCAACACCTAAAGAAAAGCTTTCTTCGGCTTTAGCACTAGATGTAAAAATGATTAATAAAGATGTAATAATAGATCTCAAAAATAAATTTTTCATAGTTTTTTCATATATTAATTTTTTCAGCAATAAAGATAATTTATTATTAAGATTAAGTATTATTTTCGATTTTTAATTTATAACAGCTCTAAAATAATAGATCTTTCATTGAAAATAAGCCATTTTTCTTTTTTAATAAAAAAATCGCTGCATCTATAGCCCCAGTAACAAAGATTGATCTATTGTTAGCTTTATGAACTAAATCAATTCGATCATTAGTTCCTATAAAACTTACAGTATGATCACCTGCAATTTCACCGCCTCTTGTAACAGAAAAACCAATGTCACCTTTTTTTCTAGATGTTAGTTTTTTTGTACGATCTAAAACTTTTGATTTATTTAATTTAGTTTTTCTACCTTCAGCCGCATATTCACCTAGCGATAAAGCAGTTCCAGAGGGCGCATCTTTTTTATGTTTATGATGAGTCTCAGCAATTTCAATATCGTAATCAGTATCTTTTAAAGCTGATGCAGTTTGTTTTACTAAATTAAATAATAAATTAACACCTAAGCTCATATTGGAGGACATTAGTATTGGAATTTTTTTTGAATAACCTTTTACTTTCTTTTTTTGCGCATCTGTCATACCTGTTGTGCCAATTACAACTGCTGTTTTATTTACAGAAGCAATTTTTAAATTATCCAACGAAGACTCTGGCGTTGTAAAATCAATTATAACATTTGAATCTTTGATTAACTGAGCAGCATTTGCTGTAACTAATTTTGAAGAATTTATACTTGAAACTTTCTTTAACGGTTTGTTTATATCTTTATGTTTTTTGTGTTCAAAGCCACCAACAAATTCTAAATTTTTATTTTGTAAAATTTTTTTTGATATTTCTTGGCCCATTCGGCCAAGACAACCTGCAACTGCTATTTTAATTTTTGCCATAAAAACTTCTTATACTTTGGTGATTGTAAGTTGAAAAGAAATTAAGTTAAATCTTCCCAGACTTCTTTTAATTTTGAGAAAAAACCTTGTGATTTTGGGCTATGTTTTTTTGAGGTTCCCCCTTCATTTTCAAACTCTCTCAAAATATCCTTTTGTTTGCTATTTAGATTAACTGGTATTTCAACATTTGCTTGCACATACATATCTCCTCGTCTGCTTTGTCGAAGTATACTCATTCCTTTGCCACGTAGTCTAAATTGAGTCTCAGATTGAGTGCCTGCTGGAACATTAAGTCTGGCTTTTTTTCCTTCAATGGTTGGAACCTCTATTTCACCGCCTAGAATAGCCGTTGTTATGGAGATCGGTATTTCACAAAATAGATTTTCTTCTTCTCTTTCAAAGAGTTTGTCCTTTTGAACCTCAACAAAAATATATAGATCCCCATTTCCAGCACCTCTTTCACCTGGCTCTCCTTCACCAGCAATACGAATTCTTGTACCTGTATCAACACCAGCAGGAATAGTAACGGAAATTGTTTTTTGTTTTTTTATATTCCCTGTTCCAGAACATTTAAGACATGGATTTTTGATGGTTGAGCCTTCTCCTCCACATGTAGGGCATGGTCTTTCTATAGAAAAAAAGCCTTGTTGAGATCGAACTTTTCCAGCACCACCACAAGTAGAACAAGTACTTGGTCCAGATTTATCTGCACTTCCAGTTGCTGCACATGCATCACAACCAACATAAGTTGGAATTCTTATTTGTGGTTTCTTTCCAGTGAAAGCTTCGAATAGTGAAACGGACATATTATAACGAAGATCACTTCCTCTTTGAGGGCCTCGTCTTCTAGATGATTGTCCTCCAAAACCCCCACCAAAGAACTCTTCAAAGATATCAGAAAAACCACCGGCAAAATCTCCAAAGCCTTGGGCTCCACCCATGCCGCCTTGCTTGAAAGCGTCATGTCCATATTGATCATAAGCTGATCTTTTTTCTGAGTCTTTTAGAACTTCGTAAGCAGCAGCTGCTTCTTTGAATTTTCTTTCAGCTTTTTTGTCATCCTTGTTACGATCAGGATGATATTTCATGGCTTGTTTTCTATAAGCTTTTTTTATTTCATCTTCACTGGCATTTCGTTGAACACCTAGTATCTCATAGAAATCTTTATCAGCCACATCTCCTCCTTATAAAAAATTATGGAGCGTTAATCTTTTTTATCTTCGTCTACTTCTTCAAATTCTGCATCTACAACCTTTTCATCTTTTGTATTATCAGCTGATGGTTCAGCACCAGATGGATCAGGTTGAGGTCCAGCACCTTGTGGGTTTTGTTTATAAATTGCTTCACCCATTTTAAGAGATGACTGAACAAGTGCTTCAGTTTTAGATTTTATAGCTTCTAAATCCTCACCGTCTTTAACTTTCTTAAGCTCTTCAATATCTTCTGTGATTTTGTTTTTATCAGCTTCAGGAATTTTATCTCCGTGCTCTTTTAAATTCTTTTCAGTTTCATTAATTAAACTATCAGCATGGTTTCTAGTATCAACAGCTTCTCTTTTCTTTTTATCAGCCTCAGCATTTTCTTCTGCCTCTTTGACCATTTTTTCAATCTCTTCATCTGATAATCCGCCAGAAGCCTGGATCTTGATTTGTTGTTCTTTACCAGTTGATTTGTCTTTAGCCGAAACGTTTACAATACCATTTGCATCGATATCAAAAGTTACTTCAATTTGAGGCATTCCTCTTGCGGCAGGTGGAATACCTACTAGATCAAACTGACCTAGTAATTTGTTATCAGCAGCCATTTCTCTTTCACCTTGAAATACTCTAATTGTTACTGCACTCTGATTATCTTCAGCTGTAGAAAATACCTGGCTCTTCTTTGTTGGGATAGTTGTGTTTTTATCAATTAGTTTTGTAAATACGCCGCCAAGTGTTTCAATACCAAGTGATAAAGGTGTAACATCAAGTAATAATACGTCTTTGACATCACCTTGTAACACACCTGCTTGAATAGCTGCACCGGAAGCAACAACTTCATCTGGGTTAACACCTTTATTAGGCTCTTTACCAAAAAAGTTTTTTACTATCTCCGTTACTTTAGGCATTCTTGTCATACCACCAACTAAAATAACATCATCGATTTCTGCGGCTTGTAATCCGGCATCTTTAAGTGCCATTTCACAAGGTTTTAAACTTTGATTTAAAAGTTCACCTACGATAGCTTCAAGTTTTGCTCTCGATAACTTAATCGTTAAATGTTTAGGGCCAGATTGATCAGCTGTTATAAATGGTAAGTTAACTTCTGTTTCAGTAGAGCTTGATAATTCAATTTTTGCTTTTTCAGCTGCCTCTTTCAAGCGTTGAAGAGCAAGTTTATCTGAACGTAAATCAATACCATTATCTTTTTTAAATTCGTCAGCGAGATAATCAATAATTTTAAGATCAAAATCTTCACCGCCAAGGTGAGTATCGCCATTGGTAGATTTAACTTCAAAAACACCGTCGCCTATTTCTAAAATAGAAATATCAAATGTTCCTCCACCAAGATCATAAACAGCAACAGTACCAGTTTTCTTTTTATCTAAACCATATGCTAACGCTGCAGCAGTAGGCTCGTTAATAATTCTTAAAACTTCTAGTCCAGCTATTTTTCCAGCATCTTTTGTTGCTTGTCTTTGAGCATCATTAAAATATGCAGGAACTGTTATAACTGCTTGTGTAACAGTATCTCCTAAGTAAGACTCTGCTGTCTCTTTCATTTTTTGTAAAATAAATGCACTAATTTGACTTGGACTATATTTATCTCCACGTGCTTCTACCCAAGCATCACCGTTATCACCTTTTACTATTTTATAAGGTACTAGTCCGCTGTCAGACTTAACAGCTTCATCCTCAAATGTTCTTCCGATTAATCTTTTTATGGCAAATAAAGTATTTTCAGAATTAGTTACTGCTTGTCTTTTAGCTGATTGTCCAACAAGTTTTTCTTTTGTGTCACTGAACGCTACCATTGAAGGAGTTGTTCTTCCACCCTCAGAGTTTTCTATTACTTTTGCTTCCTTACCGTCCATTACTGCAACGCAGGAGTTTGTAGTACCTAAATCAATACCTATTACTTTTGCCATATTTTTTGTCCTCTTTACTAAATTATTTACCAATCATTATTGGCTACATTAGATATGGGAAAAAAGTTTTAAAATACAAGGATGTTCCTTATTTATATTAAAAAAAACAAGTAAATTAGGGCTTTTTATGACTTTTCTTTACTCTCATTTTCAGGATTGTCTTCTTCTTTTTCTTCTGTAGGTTCTTCTGTTTTAGCGACTGGTTTTTTGGAAACTCCAACCATTGCTGCTCTGAGTAATCGGTCATGCATTGTATAGCCAGATTGGACTTCTTGTACTACTGTTCCTTCTTCAACATCATTGTTTTCAACTTCCATCATTGCTTGATGAAAATTATGATCAAATTTTTGATTTAAAGTTTCAATTTTTTTGACTCCGTGTTTTTCAAGAGTGCTTTTGTATTCTTTAAGCACCATTTTTAAACCATCGATAAGATTTTTTATACTTTCTGGATGATTTTCATCTTCTGGTAAAGCATCTAGCGCTCTTTCTAAATTGTCTCCTGGCGATAGAATATCTCTTGCTAAATTTATGCTACCAAACTTTATCGTTTCAACTTTTTCTCGTTCAAATCTTTTTCTAAGATTTTCCATTTCAGCGAGTAATCGAATTTTTTCTTCTTTTAGTGTTTCTATTTCCTTTTCTAAACTATCCTCTTCTGTATTTTCATCTTCTGTTATCTCTTCTGAATCTATGTTTTCTTGACTATCATTATTATCTTCTTCGTTTTCAATATTCTCAGAATCAGGCTCTTTAATTTCTTCTTGTTGGTTATCTTCTTCTTTTTTTTCAACCATTAATCAATCACCTTTCCAATAATTTTGGATGTATAATCAACAAGAGGAACTATTTTGGAGTAGTTTAATCTTGTTGGACCAACCACGCCTATAGCTCCTATAATTTCTTGATCATTATTTTTATATGGGGCCATTACCATAGAAAGACCAGAGTGTTTAAACAAAAAATTTTTAGATCCAATAAAAATCTGAACACCTTTTGCTTTTCCTGCCGTTTCTAATATATCTACAAAACTAGATTTTTTCTCAATTTCATCAAAAAGATTTCGTATTTGATCTAAATCTTTTGAAACTATTTCATCTTTGAGTAAATTTGATTGTCCATGTAAAAAAATATAAGGATTTTTACTATTAGGTTGAGTTTCTATAATGCCCTGTTGAATTAATTTTGATGAAATTAATTCTAGTTCATTTTGTGAATTTTTTATTTCTGTTTGTATTAATCTTTTAATTTGCGAAATATTTTTATTAGTAAACTTTGATGTAAGGTAGTTTGAGGCCTGTATTAATAATGAACTATTATATTTTCCATTATCTTCTATGATGCGATTTTCTACTTCTCCATTCTCATAAGCAAGAATTAGCATTAATTGACTACTGTTTAATCTTATAAACTCAACGTGCTTTAAGTTTTTTTGAAATTTTGGAGCGATAACTATTCCTGCATAACTTGATAATCCTGAAATAGCCTTAGACGCAACATCGAGAACCTCTTCATAGGACTTTCCCTTTGTTAAACACTGTTGTTTAATATTTTCTTTATCTATTTTTGAAATTCTTCCAAACTCTAAAAGTCCATCCACAAAAAACCTCATACCTTTTTCAGTGGGCATTCTCCCAGCTGATCTGTGTGGGGCGTAAAGTAGTCCTTCTTTTTGCAAGTTTGATAAAATGGATCTAATTGATGCTGAGGAAAGATTTAGGCCTCCCATCTTCATAATTGTTTCTGATCCTGCTGGAGACCCAGTTTTAAGATATGACTCAACTAATTTTTTGAAAATTAATTTCGATCTATCATTAATTTGTGCATATAAGTTATCAGACATAAGAATTTTATTTAAAAATAATATTTATCTACTATTATTAAAATTATATGAGAAAAGAAAGATCCTTCAATCAAATGCGTGAAATTTCATTTGAGAAAAACGTAAATATTCATGCTGATGGTTCATGTTTAGTAAAATTTGGAAATACTCATGTACTTTGTCTTGCGACAATTGATGAAAAAGTTCCTCATTGGTTAAAGAATACCGGAAAGGGTTGGGTCACAGCAGAATACGGCATGCTGCCAAGGTCTACAAATACAAGAATGGATAGAGAAGCAGCAAAAGGAAAGCAGTCAGGCAGAACACAAGAAATACAAAGGTTAATTGGGCGCAGCTTAAGGTCAATTGTAGATCTTTCAAATCTTGGAGAGCGTCAAATAAAAATAGATTGTGATGTAATTCAAGCAGATGGTGGGACAAGAACTGCTTCTATCAGTGGTGGTTTTATTTCTTTATATCTGGCAATAGAAAAATTAAAGAATAATTATAATCTCCAAAAACCAATTATTAAAAACTTTATAGGAGCAGTATCAACGGGCATAGTCGAAAATAAAGCATTATTGGATCTAGATTATAGGGAAGACTCCGAAGCTCAAGTAGATGCAAATTTTGTAATTTGTGATTCAGATGATATATCTGAAATACAAGTAACTGGCGAAGAATTTTTTTTCAATGATACTCAGTTTACTGAAATGTTTTCTCTAGCAAAAATTGGAGTTAAAGAGATAATTTCTAAACAAAAAGAGGCTTTGAAATAAATTGAATCAATTATTATTTTTTTCAAATAATAAAAATAAAATAATTGAAATTAAAAAAATATTTAACAAATTTAATCTAGAACTTCTTTCCTTAAATGATCTAAACATAAGTGAAGAGCCAGAAGAAAGCGGACAAACTTTTGAAGAAAATGCAAAAATTAAATCAGACTATGGATTTAATAAAACTGGTATTCCTTGTTTTGCCGATGACTCAGGAATATGCATTGAAAGCTTAAATTGGAAACCAGGTGTTCTTTCAAAAAGATTTTTAAACAATTTCAGAAACAATGAAGCTTGTTTTGAAAGTATTATTAAAAATACTAAAAAAAATAGTAAACAAAATGCTTTCTTTAAAACTTCAATAAGCCTAACAGTTAAAGATAATCACAACCTAATATTTAATGGCAAAATTGAAGGAAAAATTTCTGAAAAAGCTAAAGGTAGATTTGGTTTTGGTTATGATCCAGTTTTCATTCCCAAAAATTATAACAAAACATTAGCTGAATTAACCACTAAAGAAAAAAATGACATTAGCCATAGGTCCATAGCAGTAACAAAATTGATTAATTTTTTAATTAATTAATTACAAAAGAATTTCCGTTATTTATTTCTAATATGTTAAGATCTCTTTCAATCATATTATCTTTAAAATAAAAGTTTCCATCAATGCCATCAAATCTTTTGTTCGGATTGTTTAATAATTTGATTACATCACTAAGTTTATATTTCTTTGTGTAGATAAAATTAATTAAACCTATCAAGTCATAAGGTAATGTTGAGATTCTTAAAAACTCATCATCATATATATCCATATAATTATTAATTATATTTATTCTTCTTGTTTCAGGAATTCCTGGAAATATTGCTCCCTGTAATGAAGGTTCATAGAAAAAAGTTTTATCATCTATTACTCCAGTTCCCATAAACTTTACAATATTAGGGTCTATATCGTAGTATGGTAGAAGAGGTGCAACCTGTAATAAGTTCAAACCATAATCTGCGATTAAAATATGTGTGAAATCGTAATCACTTGTTGTTTTAAATCTTTCTAGTTTTTTTAGTCTTTTTTTTGATTTTTCATCTTTTTTAGAAAATAGAATTTGTTTTTGTCTATTCAATTCATATTTTCTCAATTCATATTTTCCCAATTCTTTTATTGAATCTCTTACATTTGATAGGTCTTTTTTATATGAAGATCTGTTGACTAAAATTGCTGGGCTTTGAAAAATTATATCATCTATAAAACTATTTATTAAATATCCATATTCATTCTCAGGGTAAAGAAGGGCTACTCTTGCATCATCGTTTAAATATAACATTAGTTGTAAAAGTTCATTTTGTGGAAAAAAATTTATCAAATAAACACAATCTTTTGCTAAAGAAGATTTAGAAGAGTATGAAAAAAATATTACATCATCAGCACAATAATTATCTAAAAACTTTGCATACTTAGATTGTATTGGGCCTAAAAAAATCTTACCAGGTATTAGATTTTTTTCTATAATTTTTTTTAGGTCATTTTCATTTTCAAAAAATTCTATTTGTATAACAACATCACTTATACCAAGATTATAAATTCCCAACTCATAGGTATTCAAGAATTGTTTTGTAGTTTTTTCATCGTCATCTTTTGCAAATAAAGCAATAATTGTTTTATCTAAGACAATATCGTCTAAAATCTTTTTTTGCTTATCTTGTTTGCTTTCTTTTTCTTCAATTACCTTTTTTTCGGTTTTATCTTCAATTGGTTTTTCAGAAATAGTTGTTTCTTGAGTATTTTTTGTATCTTGTTTAGATAAATTTACTGGAGTACATGAAATTATAAATATAAGTATATAGATGATGGATAATTTTATTAATGGTCTCTCAATTGTGGCAACACCTATTGGCAATTTAGAAGACATAACCTACAGAGCTGTAAAAGTAATTGAAGAATGTGATATCATTATTTGTGAAAATCCTAAACATTCACTTAAACTACTAAATAAATTAGGCATTAAAAAGAAATTAATAGCTTTACACGATTATAATGAGCATAAAATTATAGATCAGATTACGCTTGTATTAAAAAATAAAAATTGTGTTCTAATTTCTGATGCAGGCTCACCGCTTATTTCAGATCCTGGATATAATTTAGTACAATATTGTATTGCAAATAATATTAGAGTTACATCTGTGCCTGGTCCCTCGTCAATTGTATCAAGTTTACAGTTATCCGGATTGCCAATATCAGAATTTGCTTTTTTTGGGTTTATTCCAAAATCTAAAAAAAAGATTGAGGATCTTGTTAAGAATATTTCTCAAGAAAAAAGAACTTGTGTATTTTTTGTTTCAAACCATAAATTAATTGTTTTTCTAGATTGCCTAGAAAATATTATAGGTGATAGATCAATTTCAATATGTAAGGAACTAACAAAGGTAAATGAGTTTGTCTTTAGAGGAAATCCAGGCAGTGTGAAAAATAAAATCCTAGATGATAAAGAAAATATTAAAGGAGAGTTTGTTGCTGTCATTGATAGACAAACATCAAAAAATCAAGATTTTGACAACATTGATTTGTATAGTAAAGAATTAAAAAAGATGGCTACAAAATTTTCTTTGACCGACATCGTCGAAATAGTACATAAATTTACAAAAATTAATAAAAACAAAATTTACAAATGGTTGTTAAAATTAAAAAAGTAACTAAAGTTTTATTTATTCCAATATTTTTGATTTTCACGTCTATTAATTATGGATGTTCACCAGGAAGTATACTCGCTACAGGTGGGGGTAGTGCAATGGTAGTTGCTGAAGGAGAAAGATCCCTTGGTACAGTTATAGATGATGCAACCATTAAGGTTAACATTGCAGCTAAATTTTTAAACGCAGAAAACAATCTTTTTGTAAATATAAATACGAGTGTTTTAGAGGGTAGAATTTTATTAACAGGACTTGTTGAGAATCAAGAAATTAGAATTGATGCAGTAAGATTGGTCTGGGAAGTTGAGGGGGTTAAAGAAATTATAAATGAAATAGAAATTGGAAATAGAACAAAATTAAAAGACTATGCTAGTGATTTATGGATTAATACGCAAGCAAGAGCAATAGCTGCTAAAACTGTTGGAATTAAAGCAATTACTTTTAATTTTGAAACTATCCAAGGTAAAATTTATATAGCAGGTATTTCAGCGCGCCCAGATTTATTAGATGAAATGTTTGTTGCACTTAAAAACATAAAGGGTGTTAATGAAATTGTTAACTATGTAATTATAAGAGAGAAATTATAATTTATCTTAAACTTCCAATTTTTTCTCCAGCTAGAATATGAATATGAAAATGTGGAACTTCTTGTCCACCATCCTCTCCTGAATTTGTTATCAACCTATAACCAGTATTTTCAATATTAAAATTATTTATTACGACTTGGACGCTCTTAAAAAAAGAGGTAATATTTTCATCATCTGCATTTTTTATAAAATCAGAAAAAGTTGTACAAGGAAATTTTGGTATGCCTAAAACATGAATTTTAGCTTGAGGGTTAATATCATTAAAAAACAAGCTGAATTCATCTTCATAAACTTTATCACAAGGAATTTCTTTTCTTAGTATTTTTGCGAAAATATTGTTTTCATCATACATTTTATTTTACTTTCTTTTATCAAGTTCTTTATGTATTTCATTCATAGTAATTTTTTTTGATTTTAACAAAATAAGAAGATGATAAATTACATCAACAGCTTCTTCTATTGTTCTTTTTTTTGATCCTTTTAAAAAATCTATAATTAATTCAGAGGACTCTTCTCCAAATTTTTGAGCTATTTTTTTGGGCCCTAGCTTTATTAACTTGTTAGTGTAAGAATTTTTTTTTCTTGTTTGTACTCTATTATTTATAATTTCATTTAAGTCTTCAATTTTCATAAAATTTATTCTCGAATGCTTATGTTTTTATCTTTTAAATATTCTTTAACTTCTTTTATGCTAATTTCATTAAAATGAAAGACTGAGGCTGCTAATAATGCATCAGCTTTACCTTTAACTACACCGTCATAGAAATGATCTAGAGTTCCAACTCCCCCGCTAGCTATAACAGGTATCTTTATAAATTCTGATACTTTACCCAGTAGTTCATTATCAAAGCCAGATTTTGTGCCATCCTTATCCATTGATGTTAAAAGAATTTCTCCAGCTCCTAGTTCTTGGGCTTTTTCTATCCAGCTTAAAGCAAGTAAATCAGTTTTCTTAGTCCCACCATGAGAATAAACAAACCAATCATCATTGTGTTTTTTTGCATCAACAGCCACAACGATGCATTGGTTTCCAAAATATTCAGAAGCCTCTTTAATGATATTGGGATTTTTAATTGCTGCAGAATTTATAGAAACTTTGTCAGCGCCAGCTTTAAGTAAGGCTTGTATATTTTCTATTGATGAAATTCCACCACCAACTGTAAGGGGGATAAAAACCTCGTTTGCAGTTTTTTTAACTACATTGATCATAGTATCTCTATTTTCTAATGATGCGCTAATATCTAAAAAACATATTTCATCAGCCCCATTATCAGAATAGTGTTTTGCTTGTTCAACAGGATCTCCTGCATCAATTAAATTTAAAAAATTGATTCCCTTTACAACCCTTCCATCTTTAACGTCCAAGCATGGGATGATTCTTATTTTTACCATTTTAGTTTAGAATTTTTTGCGCTTCTACTAGATCAATCTTTCCTTCATAGAAAGATTTACCTGAAATTATTCCTTCAATATTATTTGTGTTGAGCTTTTTTAAATTTATTAGATCAGAGTAATCTGTTAAACCGCCTGCAATTATAATTTTTTTATTAAATTTTTTAATCAAGTTTATTTTTTTTATAAAATTACTAACAAAATCTAAATTTAAACCTTTTAGCATTCCATCATTTTGAATATCTGTAATTACATATCCTTTAATTTTTGAGTTAGTATAAATATCAAGAATATCTTCTGTTTTTTTTCCTGAATTTTTATCCCACCCTTTTATCATTATGTTATCTTCAAGAATATCTAATGATATATATACTTTATCAGCATAAATATTTGATAAAGTTATAACTTCATTTGGTTTTTCAACAGACATTGACCCAATAATCAAATTATTTATTCCAACTTCAAAATATTTTTTGGCTAAATCTGAACTTCGAACTCCGCCACCTAATTGTATTGGTATTGAAATTGATCTTCTAATTTTCTTTATTGTTTCAAAATTAACATTTGATCTACCAAAAGCAGCATCTAGGTCAACTAAGTGAAGTTTTTTACAACCAATTTGTTCAAAGTAGATAGCTTGTTTTTCTGGATCTTCATTGTAAACGACACTGGTGTTATCCTTACCTTTAGAAAGTCTAACACATTTATTGTCTTTTAAATCAATGGCTGGTATAATTTGCACTACAGATTTTTATAGTAATAGTAACCCTTAATAAAACTTCCGTTAATGTAAGCATAGTATGGGTTTTCACCCCACTTTATATAATTTTTACCTGTAAATAGTTTTATTGCTGCATCTTGAGTTTCTCTTACAGCTAACTGCAATGATTTAATATTATCTTCTTTGGCAATTTGTTCAGTGTGATCAATCATTGTTTTAGCCAAACCATAACCCCTTGCCCATGGGGCAACAAACTGTCTTCTTATACGTGCAATATTTTTCCTAGATTCAATATTGGGTGCCTCATATGCAAGTTGAAGAGTTCCTGCTATAACACCGTTTAATCTACCAACAATAAGTTTAATATATTTGTCGTTAGTTCTTTTAGTCCAGTAATCTATTAAAATATCTCTTGTGGGAACTCTTAACCAACCAAACCCGCCTCCAGCTTTTATTGCTTGTTCTGTAATATTACAAAGATCTGCCAAATCTACATCAGTAAGTGTTTCAATGCTGTCGACTGAAATATTAATTTTTTCTTTTAGTTGTGTAGACATGCTCATACTTTAATAAATTCTTTTAGTAAGTTTAATCCTTGGGAGGAACTTTTTTCAGGATGAAACTGCACGCCATATATATTTTCTTTACCAACTATTGAAGCAAAATTTGTTCCGTACTTAGTTTCTGCCAAAATATTGTCTTTATCAGCACATTCGAAATAATAAGAGTGAACGAAGTAATAGTCATTTTTAGTTGAAATTAAGTTATTATATTTTGAATTTTTTGGTATTACCAAGTTCCACCCCATATGAGGAAGTTTTAAATTATCTCCAGGCAATAATTTAATTTGACCGTCTATCCAACCTAGGCCTTCATGGTCTCCATTTTCTTCACTTATATTAGCTAACATTTGCATACCAACACAAATACCTAAAAATGGTTTCTTTTTTATTAATGCAAATTCACAAAGCTCATCTATCAATCCATCAGTTTTTTTTAAACCATTCATGCAAGTAGAAAAGGCTCCTTGTCCTGGCAATACAACATGGGTTGAATCTTTTACATCATTTAGTTTTTTTGAAATTAAAACATCAACCTCAATATTGTTGTCTTTTGCTATCTTAACAAAAGATTTTTGAGCAGACAAAACATTGCCTGAGCCGTAATCGACAATAGTGATCTTTTTCATTTAAAAATTAAAGAGTACCTTTTGATGATGGTATGATGTCTTTTCTTCTGTTATCTATTTCGACAGCAAATCTTAAACTTTTAGCAAAGGCCTTAAAGCATGATTCAATGATATGGTGATTGTTTTTTCCATATAGATTTTCAATATGTAAATTACATTTAGATTCATTTGAAAAGGCTTTAAAAAATTCATGGAATAACTCTGTGTCCATTTCACCAATTTTTTTTAAACCAAGATTAACATTCCACACAAGCTCAGGCCTTCCACTTAAATCAATAACACATCTCGATAAGCATTCATCCATCGGAACATATGAAAAGCCATATCTATTAATTCCTTTTTTATCATCTAGTGCTTTGTTTATAGCTATAGCAATTGCGTAAGCAGTATCTTCAACTGAATGATGAAGATCAACATTAGTGTCTCCTTCACATTTTAAATCTATATCTATCAAGCTGTGATGAGATAATAATTCCAGCATGTGATCAAAAAAACCAATTTGTGTTGAAATTTTAGATTGTCCAGCACCATCTAATTTAATTTCACAAATTATCTTGGTTTCTTTAGTGTTTCTCTCAACTTTACCTTTTCGCATTTTTGCCTAATATCAGTGAAATATGATTTATTCTAGGTAAATTACTTGATAAAAATAATTAAATAGCCATCTTATCAATGAATGGAAAAAAACATTATTAAATCAACAACTATTGTAGGAATTAGAAAAGATAATCTTGTCGTTATTGCTGGTGATGGTCAAGCTAGTCTTGGTAGTACCGTAATGAAATCAAATGTAAAAAAAATTAGAAGGCTTGGTGCTGATGAAACTGTTATATCTGGTTTTGCAGGATCTACTGCAGATGCATTCGCTTTATTTGAGAGATTAGAGGGAAAATTAGATCAGTATAAGAATCAACTTAAAAGAGCTTGTGTAGAATTAGCTAAAGATTGGAGAACGGATAGATATCTAAGAAGACTAGAAGCAATGATGATCGTAGCTGATAAGGATGTAAGTTTATTGTTGTCTGGTACCGGTGATGTAATTGAGTCTGATGATGGAATATTGGCAATAGGTTCCGGGGGACCATACGCAAATAGTGCTGCTAAAGCATTGATGAAAAATACAAAAATGAATGCTAAAGAAATTGCTTTAGAGTCACTTAATATAGCTGCAGATATTTGTATTTACACAAATCATAATATAATTTCTGAAACTATAGAGCTTTAAAGTGGAGTCGAGTTTTAGCCCAAGAGAAATTGTTTCTGAGTTAGATAAGTTTATCATTGGTCAGAACAAAGCTAAAAGGGCTGTTGCAGTTGCTTTAAGAAATAGATGGAGAAGAAAACAACTTGATGATTCTTTAAAAGAGGAAATTGTACCAAAGAATATTTTAATGGTTGGTCCTACTGGCTGTGGAAAGACAGAAATTTCAAGAAGGCTTGCTAAATTAGCAAATGCACCTTTTGTAAAAGTTGAAGCAACGAAATTTACAGAAGTTGGTTATGTTGGAAGAGATGTTGAGCAAATAATAAGAGATCTGGTTGAAATAAGTATTACAAAAACAAAAATACAAATGGGTCAAGAGGTGAAGGCAAAAGCAGAGAAAAATGCAGAAGAAAGAATTTTAGATGTTTTGGTTTCTAAAAGCTCAACGCCAGCTACTAGAGATAATTTTAGGAAAAAACTAAGATCAGGTGAGTTAAATGATAATGAGGTTGAAATTCCAGTTTCAGCTAATGCAAATTTAAGTTTACCAACTATGGACATACCCGGCATGCCTGGTTCTCAAATGGGTATGATTAATTTAGGCGATGTATTTGGAAAAGGTTTTGGAAATCAGAAAAAGATGAAAAAAATGAGTGTCAAAGATTCTCATGCATATTTGTTAAATGAGGAAACTGATAAGCTTTTAGATAAAGATAAAATAAACTCAAGAGCATTGGATGATGTAGAGCAAAACGGTATCGTTTTTATAGATGAAATAGATAAAATCACCTCTAGAGCTGAAAGAAGTGGTGCAGATGTTTCAAGAGAAGGTGTTCAAAGAGATTTATTACCGCTAATAGAAGGAACAGCTGTTACAACTAAATATGGTGTAGTCAAAACAGACTATATTTTATTTATAGCCTCAGGTGCTTTTCATTTATCAAAACCATCAGATATGCTTCCAGAACTTCAAGGAAGACTACCAATAAGAGTTGAGCTTGATAGTTTAAGTAAAAAAGATTTTAAACTTATTCTAACAGAAACACAAAATAGTTTGATTAAACAATATCAAGGACTTCTTGGAACAGAAAAGGTAGATTTAAAATTTGAAGAAGATGGGATCGATTCAATAGCATCTCTATCAACTGAAATTAATCAAAATGTTGAAAATATAGGTGCTAGAAGATTGCACACAGTTATGGAAAAATTATTAGAGGAGGTAAGTTATACTGCCTCAGATATAGGGCCTACAGAAATTATAATTAATAAAGAATATGTTGAAAACAGCTTAGGAGAACTTATTAAAAGTCAGGACTTATCTAAGTTTATATTGTAAAGCTCATTAATTTTTTTAATAAGTATAAAATGAGTATTTTAAATAAAATCAAATATGAATTACTTATTTTACTTTTACTTACCGTAAGTATATTTTTTTCATTTGATACAGACTTTTGGTTTTATAGTTATTTTCTTGATATAGATAAAAATTTTAATGGCGTTTTTCTTAAAGAATTTTTTATAAACATAACTAAGTTAGGGAGTTCATCTTGGTATTTTGCTATTTCATTTATTGGATTTATAATTTTCTACCTAAACAACAAACTTCAAATAATTAAATTTGAAAAATCAAATAAGTTAGTCAATTTTTTTATTTCGTCTTTTTTATATATTTTAACAGTTGGAATTATTACTCAAATTTTGAAACATATTATAGGAAGGCCGAGACCAAATTACACTGATTTTGAAAATACTTTTGAGTTTAATTATTTTACTTTTGAGTCAGGTTTTCACTCTTTTCCTTCCGGCCACTCTTCTACAATTTTTATTGTTTGTTTTATTATGATTGCTGCTTTTCCAAAATTAAAATATTTTTTTTACATCTTAGCAACAATTGTTGCTCTAAGCAGAGTTGTGGTAGGCGCACACTTTTTTACTGATATAGTTGCAGGAGCAGTATTAGCGCTTATATTATTTAAGGTTTTAAATATTTTATTTGAAAAAAAATATAATCACTACAAATTTTCAAATTTGGTTTCTGAGAAAAATTCAGAAGTTTATTATTATATTTTATTTTTGTTTATTAGTTGCCTGTTTATTACTGCATCACCCTCTTTAGATTTATATATTTCATCGTTGTTTTATCTTGGAGACTCTCAGTTTCTAGTTAATACTCATTATTACATCTCAATATTTTTTAGAGAAGTGTTGCTACCTTTTATTCTTCTTTACATATTGGTTTTACCTGTTGTTGGTCGCTTCACTAAAATTGATAAGATTTTTTTTAATTATAAATTTTCTGTCAAAGAAATATTTTTATTGTGGGGATCTCAGGTTATAATTGTGTTAATATTTGTAAACCTTGTTCTAAAGAATTTTTGGGGTAGGGCGAGACCAAATGATGTATTAGAATTAGGTGGCAAAGAAATTTTTTCACCCTGGTATGAAATGAGTAACGCATGTTTAACTAATTGTTCTTTTGTTTCTGGTGATGCGTCGGTTGGATTTTCAATTATAATTTTATATTTAATTACAAAAAAAATAATTTTTTTATATGTAAGTATTATTTCTGGGTTTTTGTTAGGGTTAATTCGAATAGTGGCGGGTGGTCATTTTTTAAGTGACATTTTTTTTGCTGGCTTATTTATTGTTATTTTAAATATAATTTTATTTGAATTGTATAAAAAATACTATGCTAAATAAAATTCTACTGCCATCAGTTATTATTTTACTTTTATTAAAGATAGTTGCCTTAAATTTTACTACTTTTAATTTGTTTGGTGATGAAGCACAGTATTGGTTGTGGTCTAAAAAAATTGACTTTGGTTATTTTTCAAAACCTCCTTTTTTGTCCTGGATAATAAGAGTTTATACAGAAATCTTAGGTAGTAGTTTTGTTTCATTAAAACTTCTCCCATCATTTGTTTATTTATTAATTGCTTGGAGTATTTATGATCTTTTAATTAATGCAGGATTAAATAAAAAAGACTCATTAGCGGGTTGTTTAATTTTTTTATTTATACCTGCTGTTTCTTTTTCATCTTTTATAATTAGTACCGATCTTTTTTTATTACTATTTTGGACACTTTCACTCAATCAATTAATTAAAATTAATATTGAACAAAGTTTAAAAAATTTCATATTATTAGGCATTTTTCTTGGTCTGGGGTTTCTATCAAAATATGCAGTTATATATTTTGTAATTTGTTTATTTGTCTTAATTTTACTTGATCAAAGATTTAGAAGGTTTTTTTTGGACAATTTATCAGGCTTTGGTCTAACCTTTTTATCTATGTTTATAATTATTGTGCCAAATATTATTTGGAACTTTAATAATGATTGGATAACCCTTCAACATACTTCGGATAACGCAAATTTTGCAAATATTGAAATAAATTTTATTAGAGGTCTAGAATTTTTGTTAATTCAAGTTTTAATGTTAGGTCCATTTATAGTTTTAGGCGGATTGATTGGATTTAAAAAATGGGACTATATTCAAAAAATTTTTCTAATTTTTTCTATCCCCATAATTTTAATTGTTTTGGTAGAAGCTATTATTGTCAGAGCTAATGCAAATTGGGCTGCTCCAGCTTTAATTTCTTTGTTTTCCCTTTTGTATATTAGAATTAATAATTCTTTTTTAAAGATAGCTAATTTCATATTTAATTTTACTGTCTGTTTTGTTCTTTTTGTTATGATTGGAATGAGTTATCCCTCTAAAATTTTTGACCGAATAAGCGGTATAAATGATTATGCTCTAAAAATTTACAATAATTCTTCAAATGGTGTCGTAAAAAATATAGTGGTTTCCGATCGGCTTTTATTTTCAAGCCTAAATTTTGAATTAAGAGATAAGGATATTAATTTCTATATGCCACATAGAGAAGGAGATGAAATAACAAACCACTTTAAAATAGTGTCTCCTCTTAATAAAAATATAAAAGAAAACTTTACTTTAATTGGGAGCTCCTTAGATATTAATTATTTAGAGAATGAATATAAGGTGTTAAAAATAAATTCACCTGATCAGAAATTTACAAAAAGAAAACTTGATGTTTACGAGGTTGTGTTTGAATAAATTTCTAATATTTTTTATTATATTTGTAATTAATACGTCCTATGCAAATAATTTTAGTGCAGAATATAAGGTAAGCACAACAGGAATTAAAATTGGTAATTTTAGTTGGTCATTAAATATTAATGATAATATTTATCAAACAGAAATTAATTTGAAAAATTCTGGCATTTTTTCACCTTTATATAAATTTGAAGGAAGCTATCTTTCAACTGGGGTTATTGAAAACAACACATTTAAGACTCAGAATTATAAACAGTTTTGGAAAACTAATAAGAAAACAAAAATAGTTAAAATGTCTTTTGATAATTATTTAATTGAATTAAAACAAGAGCCTATAGAAGAAGAAATAGCTAGAGTAGACCTAGAAGACTTATATTTATATTTTGATCCAATCACCTCTTTTATAAATATTTTAAATGGAGAAAATGAGGCAAAAACAATTGATGGGAGAAGAATTTACACACTTAAACAAAATGAAAGTGAGGGTGGAAATATAATTTTAGAAATTGAAGACTATGTAAATATTTGGGCTGACCACAAAAGAAATGATTTAAAAAAAATTGAATTTTTAGTTAAAGATGATTTACTTCCATATGAAATTCTTATTCATTTCAAAAAAAGGGTATTTAAGCTAGAAAGAATTTAAAACTTTTTTTTTCTTAAATAGACAAAAAGAGCTCCATCACCCCCATGTTCAAAACCCGCATCTTGATATGTTAAAATATATTTCTTAAGATCATCTTCGTTTATCCAGTTTATTATTGAGTTTTTAATCTTTCCATAGAAAAGTTTAGGGTTTGTGTCTTGCTCATTTTCAATTTTTTTATGAACACCCTTTCCAGTAATTATAAGCAAACATCTTTTATTCTTGCTATAATTTTTTTTAACCTCATTTATAAATTTCTCATGTGCTTCAACTAAACTGTACCCGTGAAGATCAATTTTTCTATCTATATTAATTTTTCCCCGCTTAAGCTCCCTGTTAACCTCATTAAATGATAGTTTAAACTGTGAGCTACTAACTTTGTATTCAGTTATTGTTTTTTTGTTGGTATTTTTAGTATTAGTTTTTTTATCTAATTTTACATTTTTTTTATTGGTTGTTTTCGTTTTAACTATGGGGTTATCTTTTTTAAAAGGCTTTACACCTCTCATTTTTTTTAGAAAAAAATCATCTTCCATTATTTTTTTGTATAGTTATTAATTAAATTCTTTACTCTTTCAGGTGTTTGCAAATACCACAAGCTGTCTAACATCTCTAGTGATGCCATGAATTTTTGTTTTTTATCAAGAAAATAAAGCATTTTTTTAAACTTAGAGACGCCTTTTGCTCCAAGCTGAAAAAGCATTTCTATTAATAATTCTTTCTCTGAAGTTGTATGACCTTTTTTAAAAAAATTTTTTTTGTATTGTTCGTGTGCTTTTTTAAAATCTATCTCAAACAATTTTTCAAAATATTTTTTTTTAAATTTTTTAATGTAATATTTATTTTCTTTTTCTGTAATAAGATGACCATAACCAATAGTATAGAACCCTAATTGATCTTGATAAGGCTTATCAGAATAGCCCTCATTTTTTTTAATTCTTTCTTTGAGTTCTTTAAGGGACAAATATTAAGTTTGAGTTAATATCCATATAGGACTAGAGGAGT
Source organism: uncultured Alphaproteobacteria bacterium (assembly GCA_902541215.1). Classification (GTDB taxonomy): domain Bacteria; phylum Pseudomonadota; class Alphaproteobacteria; order HIMB59; genus CACPNW01. The sequence goes on from CACBPV010000015.1 coordinate 20,862, forward strand.
TTGTTGGTTTTTCAAAAGTCCAGGTGTCTTTATTTTTAACAATAGAGCCCTCATCATTATTTAACATCTGTTCACTAATAAAATTGACTGATATTGATATTGTGTCATTTTCTACTTTTGCATCTGCGATACCCTCTACAATAAGTGAATAAAATTGTGATTCTGGATTGTTTGTTTTTTCATCAATTGCTTTTTCAAAAGCAGAATAAACATCCTTAGACACAAGGTTTTTTAGTGTTTTTTTATCTCCATTGTTGAAAGATGAAATTATAATTTCAAAAGCTTTCTTGGCACCATCAAGAAACTCTCTGTGATTAAAATTATCTACTTTTTTATATACAGCTTCAAGCTTTATCTCATTATCCATTAGTGATGGTATTTTTTGAACATCTTCTTGTTTTTTAGTTTCTTGAGGTTTTGGCTCTGAAATATTTTTTTGAAATCCTGTTCTTTTCCCTAGAACGCTCCTCAGTCTATAAATAATAAATCCGGCAATAGCTGCGAAAATTAAAATATCAAAAAACTGAAGGTCGCCGTAAATCATTTAGTTTTAATATAATAACTTTTTTAAATATTAATAGTTAAATTTTTTCCAGAGTGGGTTTTTTAGTTTTTTTAACATTTCTTGATGGGCAAGATAATCTTCTTTATTAACTTCTATTTTTTTGGTTTTTGTTTCGTTTTTGTTGTTAATTTGTGTGTTTTTTTCATCAATCTTTGAATTCAACTCCATAGAAAATTGCTTACCCCCTCTTAACTCTAAATAAACTGCAGCTAGAAGTTGGGAGTCGAGTAGGGCTCCGTGAAATGATCTATCTGATAAATCAATATTAAACCTTCTACACAAATAGTCGAGGTTGGCTATTCTTGTGTTTAGAACTTCTCTTGCAAGTGAAACTGTATCAACTACAGGATTATCTAAATGAGGTAATCCTAAGATTGACAACTCATTATTTATAAAACCTAAATCAAATGATGCATTGTGAATTATCAATGTGTCGTTTTTCAAAAAATTTAAGAGCTCCTTATGGTTTTCTTCAAATGGTTTTTGTTGATTAAGAAAATCATCTGAAAGACCCACAATGTTTTTTGCCCCTTCGCTTATACTTCTGTCTGGTTTACAATAAAATTGGAGTGTGTTTCCTGTAGGAACATAGTTTTTGAGCTCCACACAACCAACTTCTATTATTCTGTCACCAGTCTTATAATCAAGGCCAGTGGTTTCTGTATCAATTACTATTTCTCTCATTGTTTTAACTAAATTTTACTTATTAGCTTATTAATCTTAATTTTATAATCCTTTAATGTCGAGTTGTTATAAATAACATAATCAGATTTCTTTTTTCTTATAACGTCAGATGTTTGAGATCGGGCTATGTTCTTAAACTGGTTTTCAGTCATTTTTCTAGTTTGTTTTAATCTTTTTAATCTTACTTGTTTAGAGGCTATTATCGATATTACTTTGTTGAATTGTTTCTCTAAATTGTTTTCAAACAACAATGGTATATCAATAAAAATTAATTTTGTTTTTTTTTGTTTTTCTTTTTTTATAAAATCAGACCTCTTTTTTCTAACTATTTTAAAAATGTATAACTCGAGCTTTTTTCTTATCTGTTTATTTTCAAAAATAATCTTTGATATAATTTTTTTATCAATGTTTTTTTTTGAAATGGACTTAGACAAACCTATAGCACGCAAACAAGTAATAAATTTTTTATCAGGGTTTTTATATATTTTGGCCACCTGCTCATCTGAACTGTGAATTTTAAAACCTTTTTCTTTTAATTCACTACAAAAGGTGGATTTACCCGATCCTATGCCGCCTGTTATTGCTATGGTTTTTGTCATTAAATTTTTTTATAAATAGCGTTAAGCATTTTTTCATCTACAGATGGGTTTTTCCCAAACCATGTTTTAAAACACGGTTTGGCCTGTTCAATCAACATTGATATTCCATAAATCTTTTTATTCTTTGGAAACTGTTTGAGAAATACGGTGTTTTTTGGCCTGTAAACTATGTCACTAACAATTGTGGAATTGGTAATAAGTTTTAAGTGTTTTTTCAATATAGGATTTATTGGTGTAGTATTAATTATTAAAAAAACCCCTTCAAGGTGTGTTATAAGATCACTATATTTTTTTGTATACTCAATGTTTTTTGAATACTTAATTTTTTTCTTAGATCTGTTGAATATTAAAATATCTTTAAACCCCCTCTTCTTTAAAACATAGTGAATAGCGTGTGATGCGCCCCCATAACCCAAAATAATAACCTTTCTGTTTTTGGTTTTTTTTATACTTGGTAAGGTTTTGTAATATCCTGTCCAATCAGTATTCGTTCCATTTATAATTTTTTTATTTGTTACACAATTTACTGCGCCAATTTTTTTTGAATGAGCGTCTATTTTGCTAAGGTGTTTGATAATTTTTTTTTTAAATGGGATGGTTACATTTAAACCAAGCGTATCTTTTTTTTCCAAAACCTCTTTTATTTTTTTATTAAAGTTTTTTTCTGAAAGCTCTAAATATCCGTAACTTGCTTTAATTTTATATTTTTTAAACCAATAGTTAAATATTGTTGGGGAAAGACTTTTAGATACCTTGTTCCCAACTACGTAAAGTTTTTTCATTTTTTTAAATATAAATAATCTAACAAATTAAATAAAGGCAATCCCATAACATTAAAATAATCTCCTTTTATTCTCTCAATAATATTGGGCCCCAAACTCTCTATTTGATAACAACCAACAGAGCTTAGTATTTGTTTGCCTGTTTTTTTTAGATATGTATTTATTTCGCTGTTATTAAGTTTTCTTATTTTAACATGAGTTTTTTCGTAATTTTCCCAAATTTTGGAACCGTTCAAACAAATAGTTAAGCCCGATACTATTAAGTGTGTCTTTCCTGATAAAGACTTGATTTTTTTTTGGGCTTTCTTAATAGAGTTTACTTTGTCTAAAATTTTTCCATTGTGATAAATCACTGTATCACAGCCCAAAACAATCTTATTAGCATACAATTTTTTTATACTTACACTTCTTGCTTTTTCATAAGAAAGTTTTTTTGCAAAAATCTCAGGCTTTGTTTTTCTATTAATGGTTTTTTTAATATCCTCTTCGTTGCAATCTGGTTTTTTTTGTGTGAAATTTAATCCTGCATTTTTTAATATTTTGTATCTAGATTTGCTTGAACTAGCTAATATAAATTTTTGGTGCATAAGTGTGTTAATAAAAATTATAGTTATAAACACTATTAAATATAATTTGAATTTAAGAAATAGTTCTTTTGTTTTAAAAATGTGTTTTCAACAACTTAATAACTTGTCTAAATATTATAAGGTGGGTGTTAATATGTTTATTATACAAAATTAATAACAAGTTATTAGAAATTTATTAGATTGCAAATTATTTAAAAATAATATTTTTTTTTCAATATTCTTTAAATTAACATATTTGTTACGGTTGTAGTTCATATGTTGATAAATAAAGCATGATGTAATAATAAAGCAGTAATTAAGCTTTTTAACCTTACAACTAATACTACAATTAAATATATAAATTATATATTTATTATTATTTTGACATTAACTTCAATTTTGATTATTAAAATAATTCATTTCTAAACTACCCCAACAACATTATGAATTTACAGGAATTAAAAGGAAAAGAACCCCAAGAACTTTTAAAACAAGCAGATAAGCTTGGTATAGAAAACCCTTCGTCTCTTAGAAAGCAAGATTTGATGTTTGCAATTCTAAAAACAATTGCTGAAGAAGGTGAGATTATTACTGGTTTAGGGGTTATTGAAATTATGCAAGATGGTTTTGGTTTTTTAAGGTCTTCAGAGTCAAATTATCTTCCAGGACCAGATGATATTTATATTTCTCCATCTCAAATTAAAAAATTTAGCTTAAGAACAGGTGATAGTGTTGAGGGTGAAATTAGATCTCCAAAGCAAGGAGAAAGATATTTTGCTATAACTAAAATTAACAAAATAAACGGTCAAGAAACTGATTTAGTTAAGAACAGAGTTAATTTTGAAGATTTAACACCATTATATCCTGAGGCAAGATTCAAACTTGAACAAGAAAAACCTATGCCTGATAATACAGAAAGAATAATTGATATTATTGCTCCTCTTGGAAAAGGACAAAGACAATTAATTGTTGCGCAACCTTTCACAGGTAAAACAATTATTATGCAAAAAATTGCTAATGCTATAACTTCTAATAGTCCAGACGCTAAATTGATTGTTCTGCTAATTGATGAAAGACCAGAAGAAGTTACAGACATGCAAAGATCAGTTAAGGGTGAGGTAATTAGTTCAACCTTTGATGAACCTGCTTCTCGCCACGTTCAGGTCGCTGAAATGGTAATTGAAAAAGCTAAAAGACTTGTTGAATATAAACATGATGTTGTAATCCTTCTTGATTCAATCACTAGACTTGGAAGGGCATATAATACTGTTGTACCTTCTAGTGGAAAGGTATTAACAGGCGGTGTTGATGCTAATGCCTTACAAAGACCAAAAAGATTTTTCGGAGCTGCAAGGAACGTAGAAAAAGGCGGATCACTTACAATTATAGCCACTGCTTTAATAGATACAGGAAGCAGAATGGATGAAGTTATATTCGAAGAATTTAAAGGTACTGGTAATAGTGAAATGGTCCTAGATAGAAAACTTAGCCAAAAAAGAACCTACCCAGCTTTTGATATTGGTAAGTCAGGAACAAGAAAAGAAGAACTATTGCTTGATAAAGATGAGCTTGGAAAAATATTTATTTTAAGAAAAATACTAGCCCCAATGGGAAGTACAGAAGCCATGGAGTTCTTGTTAGATAAAATGAAAAATACAAAAACTAACAATGAATTCTTCCAAAGTATGGGAACTAAATAAATATAAATTTTTTTATAATCTTTCTTATTTACTTATTTACTTAATATCATCTTGGGTTTAATTCCCAAAAAATGAAAGTTTCCAAAGAGACAATTTTTGCTCTTGCTACGCAAAGAGGTAAATCAGGTATAGCTGTTTTTAGAGTTTCGGGAAAAGGCTCTCATACAACAATTAAATCAATATCTTCTAAAAAAAAATTTAAAACAAACTTTGCTACATTAAACGATTTATTAGACGGAAAGAGCGTTATAGATCAAACGCTAACAACTTTTTTTAAATCACCAAGAAGCTATACAGGGGAGGATATGGTGGAAATATCTTGTCATGGAAGTATTTCTGTAATTAACAAAATAACTAAAACCCTATTAAAAAAACAGATCAGACTTGCAGAGCCTGGAGAGTTTACCAAAAGAGCCCTAATGAATGATAAGCTTAGTGTTTTAGAAGCAGAAACAATTAATGATTTAGTTAATGCAGAAACTGAAAATCAAAGAAAGATAGCCATTGGTAATTTAAGCGGAAATTTAGATAAATTAGTTAATGAAATATCAAATAAACAAAAAAAACTTCTAGCAGATATAGAGGCCATAATTGATTTTGCAGATGAAGACCTTCCTAAAGAAATATATAAAAACATAACAGAACAAAACAAGAACATATATAAACAAATTGAAAATATTATAGAAAGATCAAATTTATCTAGACAAATTCAAAACGGTTTTAAAATAACTATTATTGGAAAACCAAACACAGGAAAATCTTCCTTTGTTAATTATATTAATAACAAGGAGGTTTCTATAGTTACTAATATACCAGGAACCACAACAGATTTAGTAAGCTCCACGCTTGATATACAAGGAGATAAATACACCTTTATTGATACAGCCGGAATAAGAAAATATAAGAATATAATTGAAAAAATAGGTATTGAAAGATCCTTAGAGAGTGCTGAAAAGTCTGATTTAAATATAGTTTTTCTAAAAAACAATGAAAAGGAAAACTACAGTAAAATCAAATCAAAATTATTTGTTAAATCAAAATATGATACAAATAAAAAGAAAGTTAGTGGAGCACACAGTATTTCATCAGTATCTGGTTATGGAATTGAAGCACTTATTAAAACCATATGTTCAAAATTAAAGAAAAAACCAATTTCTGGTCCGATCTTTTCACGTGAAAGACATATGGAAAGTCTAAAAAAATCCCTTGCACTACTTAAAAACCTAGATTTAAAAGAAATAGATATTGCTGCTGAAAACGTTAGAAGATCAATTATATATATTGATGGAATTAATCAAAAATTTGATATTGAGAAAATTTTAGATATAATATTTAGTGATTTTTGTATAGGTAAGTAATTTCACGTGAAAAGAGATATGGGCAATAAATTAGATGTAATTGTAATTGGTGGAGGGCATGCAGGCGTAGAAGCAGCATGCTCATCTGCAAGAACTGGATCAAAAACAGCTTTAATTACTCATAAAGTTGATAAAATAGGAGAAATGTCATGCAATCCTGCAATCGGAGGGCTTGGAAAAGGACATCTTGTAAAGGAAATAGATGCTTTAGATGGAATTATGGCCAAAGCTACAGACAGATCTTGTATACAATTTAGAATGTTGAACTCGAGCAGAGGTGCCGCTGTAAGGGGTCCAAGGGCGCAAACAGACCGTATTTTATATAAAAATGCTGTAAATGAGCTTATATCTGAGCAAAAAAATCTTCAAATTATTGAGGGGTCAGTAGAAGATTTAATTGTTTTAAATAAACAGGTAAATGGGGTTGTTTTAGGTGATAATAAAAAGATATTATCAAAATCTGTGGTTTTAACTACAGGCACTTTCTTACAAGGGCTAATAAGAATAGGCTCTGAGAAACAAGAAGCTGGAAGAGTTGGTGATAAGCCATCAATACAGCTTGCAAAAAGGCTTAAAGAACTAAAGTTTTCAATAGGCAGATTAAAAACAGGAACACCCCCAAGATTACTTAAAAAAACTATAAATTTCAATAATTTAGATGAACAACACCCAGATAAAAAGCCTGTTCCATTTTCTTTTGTCAACAGAGATATCCACATTCCTCAAATATCTTGTTTTATTACTCATACTAATAAAAACACCCATGAAATAATCGCTCAGAACCTGAGCCTATCACCAATGTATTCTGGAGAAATACAATCAATGGGGGCTAGGTATTGCCCATCTATTGAAGATAAAATTCATAAATTCAAAAATAAGTCATCACATCAGATATTTCTTGAGCCAGAAGGATTAGATAGTGATTTAATATATCCAAACGGAATATCCTCTTCACTTCCAACCGAAATTCAAGAGCAATTTGTTAAAACAATTAAAGGTTTAGAGAATGTTACAATTACACAACCCGCTTATGCTATTGAATATGATTTTGTTGATCCACAAGAATTAACACACACACTTGAAACAAAAAAAATTAAAAATTTATTTTTTGCAGGGCAGATAAATGGAACAACCGGATACGAAGAAGCAGCTGCACAAGGTATAATAGCCGGGATAAATGCATCACTTAAAACAGCATCTAATAAAGAATTTATAATACCTAGGTCCTCCGGATATATAGGTGTTTTGATAGACGATTTGGTCACAAAAGGAACTAAAGAGCCATATAGAATGTTTACCTCAAGGTCTGAATATAGACTTTTACTTCGGGCTGATAATGCAGATTTAAGACTTACACCTCTTGGAATTGATATAGGCTGTGTTGATATAGATAGGCAAAAAGAATTTGAAAAAAAATCCAGAAGGATAAAAGAAGGGTTTAAGTTTGTAAAAAATCACAAATTCTCACCAGACTCACTTCTGAAAAAGGGGATAAAAATAAACAAAGATGGAAAGAAAAGAAATATCATAGACCTTTTGTCATTTTCTAGTATTACAACCAATAAGCTCAAAAAAATACTTCCTGAATTAAGTGATTTAGAAGACGATGTAATCGAACAAATAGAAATTGAAGCTAAGTACTCAGGTTATCTTGATAGGCAAAGAATGGATATTCAAGATTTTGAAAAAGAAGAAAGTTTAATAATTCCAAAATCAACGAATTATAAACTAGTTGGCAGCTTATCCAATGAGATAGTGGAAAAATTATCGAAAATTAAACCACCAACTCTTGGAGCAGCCTCAAGAATATCAGGTGTAACACCGGCAGCCACAATAGCGCTTCTAAGATATATAAAAAAAAATAAAAATAAAAAAGCAGCATAATTTGGATAAAAGCGCAGTAATAAAAAAATACAATCTTAAAAGAAGGCAAATTGATTTAATCAATAACTACATACAAAGGTTAACAAAAAGCAACCAAATACACAACTTAGTAGGGCCGACCACACTTGATGTTGCTTGGGATAGGCATATTAATGATTCATTACAGTTGTCTGAATTTATTTTGAAGAAAAATGCTTCAATAATAGACCTGGGTACCGGCGCTGGGTTACCAGGGGTGATCTTACATATTTTTGGGTATTCAAATATATTATTAATTGACTCTAAGATGAAAAAAATAAACTTTATTAAAGAATTTGCATACGAGCAGAATTTAGTAATAAAGACTATTTGCACAAGGGTTGAAAAAATTAAAAATCAAAAATTTGACTTTATTATCTGTCGAGCTTTTGCTCCATTAGCAAAACTATTAGATTATTCACGTTTTTTTACTAAAAAAAATACATCACTGCTTTTTCTAAAAGGAAGAAGTGTTATGAAAGAAATACATGACGCAAAAAAAAACTTTAGCTTTGAATACGATCTTTATCCAAGTCAAAGTGAGGGTGATGGGTATGTATTAAAAATAAACAAATATAAAAAACTGTGAAAAAAATTATTTCTATATCCAACCAAAAAGGCGGTGTCGGCAAAACTACAACTACAATAAATTTAGCTACTTCATTAGCTGCAGTGAAAAAAAATGTTTTAATTGTCGACGCTGATCCCCAAGGAAATGCTAGCACAGGACTTGGGATGACCTACAACGATAGAAAACCATCAGTTTATGAAATGATTCATGAAAAGAAACTTATTAAAGAAGGAATAAAAGAAACATTAATTCCCGGTTTAAAAATAATTGGAGCAAACACAGACCTAGCTGCAGCAGAGGTAGAGTTGACAAATTTTGAAAACAGAGAGTTTGTGTTTAAATCAATTTTTGCCGAAATTAATAACTTCGATTTTATTTTTGTAGATTGCCCACCTGCGCTTGGTTTACTAACTATCAACTCATTAGTAGCATCTGATACTACATTAATTCCTCTTCAGTCAGAGTTTTTTGCTCTTGAAGGCCTCTCAGCTTTAATGAATACGATACAATTAATTCAACAAAATTTTAACAAAAATTTAAAAATTGAGGGAATATTACTTACAATGCTAGATAAAAGAAACTCATTGAGTTCACTTGTAGAAAAAGATGTCAGGGAGCATTTTGGAACACAGGTGTATAAAACAACCATTCCTAGAAATGTAAAAATATCTGAAGCGCCAAGTCATGGAAAACCTGCTTTGGTATACGATACACATGCCGCAGGTTCTTTAGCTTATATTGAGCTTGCAAAAGAAGTCATTTTAAATCAAAATAAAAGTTATGAATAAAGAAAATAAACTGGGAATGGGCCTGGGAGCACTCCTTTCTTCATCTAATAACAACAATGAAAATAAAAACAGCATTCAAAAAATTAATATTTCACAAATAATACCAAACCCCTCTCAACCAAGGAAAAATTTTAGAGACGAAGAGCTTAAAGAGCTCTCCTCTTCAATTAGAAATCAAGGTTTAATTCAACCCATAATTGTTAAACCAATAATTAATAATCAGTTTCAAATTATAGCTGGAGAAAGAAGATGGAGGGCGTGCCAATTAAATGGAATGCATGAAGTTGATTGTGTTATAAAAGATATTGATGAGACAAATGTTTTAGAGGCAGCTCTAATCGAAAATATTCAAAGAGAAGATTTAAATGTTATTGAAGAAGCTAATGCATACAAAGGTTTAATTGATATTAAAAACATAACTAATGAAAATCTTGCAAAGTTAATAGGTAAAAGCTCAAGCCATATTTCAAATATTTTACGCCTTTTAGAGCTTGATACAAAAATACAACAAATGGTGATAAATGGAGATATATCAATGGGCCATGCTCGCGCTCTAATCGGTGTGCCCGACGCTATTAATAAAGCCAAAGAAATAGTTGAAAAAAAACTTAGCGTTAGACAAGTAGAGAAAATAACTTCAGAATTTAAAAAAAATAAAACAAAAAAATCACCCAAAGACCCTAATATTATTGATCTTGAAAAAGAGCTGTCTGATAAAATAGGTCTCAAAACCTCAATTCAGTTTAATGAAAGTGGTTCATCTGGATCTCTAACTCTATATTATTCAGACTTAAATCAGTTAGATGATTTAATGAAAAGGCTTAAGAAATAGTTATTTTTTTTATAGTTAAAAGAAAACGAAGCCCAGACATTAAAGATAAATTATTTTCATTTCTTAAAA
>CACBPV010000016.1 GCA_902541215.1 uncultured Alphaproteobacteria bacterium
CAAGGTATTTATTATTTAAAATAGAGACCTATTTATATGATATGCGACAATTTATAGTTGAATGTTGGGATAGTGTTATGAATCATGACTTTAACCCACTAAAACACATTCCCGACCTACAAGTCAGACACATGGTATTGCAAATATTAGCATGGATGTGGTGTATCGCATTCAGTCTTTATGTAGGATCGTGGTATGTAATGGGAGTAACTTTTGCTACTCATTTTCTTTTAATCGCAGCTATTGCTATCACTATTGCTACTTTTAAAATATCTGAGAATGTTTATAAATTTAGAGAAGGTTACCATTCAGCGAATAGAGCACGAGGTAGCGTTATTTACAGAGATAAATATGGCAATCCCTATAAAGTTGAATTGCCAAAAAATGATCCTGGTGGAGAACACGACTAATTCTTTTAAATAACTACCAAACTTTTTGTGAAGAAAATTAATGAATATTAGATTTTATATAAAGATTGTAGTTGGTTTATTGACTGTTAAATTTGCATTTGCAGAAGTTATAGATGTTAATGATCAAGAAATGATAAAATTATCAAATCTTAATATTCCAATTGTAGATGTAAGAAGAAGTGCAGAGTGGGTTCAAACCGGCGTTATTCCAAAAAGTATTTTACTAACTTTTTTCGATGATGAGGGGAATTATAATTTTGATGAATGGTTCGAAAAATTACAACTAGAAATAAGTGTAACTGATCCAATAATCTTAATTTGTAGATCAGGAAAAAGATCTAAGGTAGTCGCTAATATGATAGATGAGAAATTTAATACTATTATTTACAATGCACAAAGTGGAATCAACTCTTGGATTAATAAAAAATTCATAACAGTTGAGCCTCAAACAAATTAGAAAAAGGGTAAGCGATAGGCCTTACCACTCACCCAGTTGACCTATACGCTAATTTTATAGCAGAGTCCTTAACAATCTACTTAGTTGGTATGAATATTATTAAGACGATTATGATTATTATATTTGATTTCTCTACTGGAGATTGACAGTAAATATAAAAAATACATTAATAAAATCCTAAAACATTGAATAATCCAAATAGCTATTAATATTTAATATTTAATTCATGATAAATTAGTAATTACTTACATTGATGTTAATAATCCATACAAATTAAATGGCTCAAGAAATAAATTATAACAAATTTTTCCTCGCCGCTTATTCTCAGGGTGCAATAGTGATGTTTTTAATAAGTACCTATTTTGTTTATACGCCAATAGTTTTAGAAAGTTTAAAAATTACCGAAACTGAATTTGCTTTAGGTATAACAGTATTTGGAATCACAAATATTATTATCAATCAAATAGCAACAAGATTTTTACTTCCTAAGATTGGAACAACCAATTGTTTGATAATTGCAAGATTATCGTATGCATTTATTCCATTTCTAATTTTTTATATACCTAAGTACGAAGTGTATATTCTATTATGTATTTTTTGGGGAGCAGTGGTGGGCATTCAGGCTCCAAGTCTTTTTACACAAATTGCTATATTAGAATCAAAAACAAAAAAAATATTAAATCCAATTTTTAAATCTTGTTTTTCAGTAGGATCTATATTTGGAGCATTACTAGCAAGCTTATGTTTTGGGCTTAAAGTTGATCCGAAATTATTATTTGCTCTTATTGGAGTTTTTATTTTTCTATCTTCTATTTCTATGTTTTTTTTTGGTTTACCAAAAAAACTTGATTTTGTAGATAAATCACCAAGTTTCTCTTTACCATCTAAAACTATTTTATTGTACGCTTTAGTTAACATGATGATTTTTGCATCGATCGGTATAATTCTCAATTGGTCTTCTCTATGGTTTATTAATGATTTATTGGGACCAGTTTATTTAGCTGGTTTTGTTTTGCTATTTTTTAATATCGGTGAAATATCTGCAAACATAATGGCTTCAAGGCTTATTAAAATTTTTAATGAAAAATTTGTAGGTCCATATCTTACCATAATTGGATCAGTAGTATTAATTTTTACTATAGTTTCTCAAAATATTTACATCATTTTGATCGGCATGATAATATTTGGTTTTTCGTGCTCTAATATGCAGCCAATTATTTTTAGACAAGCAATCAAATATTCCAAAGATTCAATCCCTAAAACTATATCTCATATATCTAGTATTGGTTTTTCTGGTTTAGTTTTTGGACCCGCAATAGTAGGTTTTTCTGCAGAAAAACTTGGATTAACATTTAACATGTATGCTTTGTGTTTCGTTTTTATTTCAATATCAATTTTAACTGTATCTCTAATGAGAACAGAAGTAACTTAGTAATAATAATAATATGTCAGAAAATGAACAATTATTAAAATCATTTTATGCAACCTACTCAGTAGGTTTCTTCACTTTTTTTTTAATAAGTTCTTTTATGATTTATACTCCAATTGTACTTGATCTCTTAAAAATATCTAAAGAAGAATTTGGATTTGCTGTTACTTTTTTCGGGGTATTTGTAATCTTGTCTAATTTACTCTCCTCTAGATTTTTAATACCAAAAATTGGAACAACTAATTGTTTAAAAATTTCTAGAATAATTATTTCTTTTGTTCCATTATCAGTTTTTTATTTTGAAACTTATTATTTTTTAATATTAAGTTATGCGATATTTGGAATTGGTATGGGAATTCAGGCTACCTGTGCATTAACTCAGGTAACAATAATTGAAAATAAAACCAAAAAGATATTAACACCAATATTTAAAACTTCTTGGGCTTTTGGATCAATAAGTGCAGCTGCCTTATCTACAATTTCCCTGGGATACAATTTTGACCCTTTTAATTACTTTTCAGTTTTAGGTATAATAGCATTATCCGCTTTAGTATTTTTACAATTTTACGGTCTTAATAGAAAATATGACATTCCTAATAACGCACCTAAATTTTCCTTACCATCTCCTAAAACTTTTTTATTTGGAATAATAAATATGTTCCAGACTGCTTCAATGGGCATAATTATGGTGTGGTCTTCTGCCTGGTTATTAGAAGATTTAAATTCAAGTTTATTTCTTGCTGGTTCCATTGTATTTTTTTTCAACTTTGGAGCAATAATCAGTAACATAATTGCACCTTCCCTTATAAAAGTTTTAAATGAAATATTTGTTGGTCCACTATTTTCCATCTTAGGTTCTGTGATCTTATTTTTATCAACTTTAACGATGAATGTTTATATAATATTTTTGGGTGTTACTCTTTTTGGTTTTCTTAGCTCAAATTTTATGCCAATTATAATTAGAGAGTCAGTGAGGACATCAGATAAACCAATTCCAATAACAATTTCACATGTTACTAGCTTAGGACAATCAGGGTTTGTTTTTGGACCAGCTATAATTGGATACTCTGCCTCAGTAAACGGGCTTACATTTAATGTTTATGCATTTTGCATTTTATTTTTTATAATTTCAATTCTAATGACATTTCTTATGAATCAAAATAAAGTAGCAGGAGTTTTAGAAAAAAGTCAATAATCTAGAAAAATACAAAAATAAGATTTAAGTTTTTACAAATGCATTAAAAGAAAAACTTCTTCGCTCGCCATCTTTGCGAAATGGATGAACATCATGCATTAAAAAAGCAGGAAATATATACATGTCACCGACACGAGGTTTAAAGGTAATACGATGCTTTACCAAAGGAGGACTATTGCGTGGCATGGAGACACGACCATCAAAAAAAGAAAGTCTTCCAGCAAAAGCAATCTCTTTGTTATATTTAATAGAATTTGGAACTTCAAGATAACAAACTCCACTAACATTCCCTCTATGGATATGTGGGGGGTTAAAATCACCAGCAAATTGTCTAACAATCCACGCGCGATCAATTTTAATGGAGGAGGGCTTAACTTGAATGACGTTTTTGTAATAAGATTCAATAATGCGGTTAAGTTGTTTTTCTAAACCGCTAGTAAAAAGAAAATCTTTTGTTAAGCGAAATTGTTGTTGAACATTTCCAACTAATCTATGTGAGTGATCCAATACTTTACTTTTGTGTTTATTTTCAATTATTTTATTTGTAAATAAATTAACTTTACCAATCATTGTATGTGATAGATTATATTTACCTATTGTAGGTCCAAAAGGCTTATAGTAAGTTTCTTTCATAGAATATGTTTTTTATTGTCGATATTTTAATTGCTAAATATGCTTTTTATCTTCAATAAATTATATAATGAGACTTTTTTTAAAGTCCAAGAAATTCTATTTTACAGGAAACATTTAGGAGTTTAATTTTTTTGTTAAAAATTATTATTAATATTTGTTTAATATTAATTTATTAAAATGTTTTATTATAAAAATATGATTAAATATTTTTTATCAACACTTTTATTATTATCTTTTAGTTGTAATGCTATAGAAATAACATCTCCAGCATTTAATAATGGAGAAAGTATACCAAAAAAGTATGCATGTAAGAAAAGAGGGGGTGAGAATATATCTATTCCAATAAATATCTCTGATGTCCCTGAAAATGCTAAATCAATTGTATTAATAATGGATGACCCAGTTGCAATGAGCCTGGCAGGTAAAATTTGGGTTCATTGGGTATTATTTGATATCCCAACTGACGTGAACGAATTGCCTGCAATGAAAGATGGTAAAATTGGTATTGGCAAGAGTGGCCAAAACAGTAATTATAAAGAAAATTATGATGGACCATGTCCTCCACACGGAATGCATATATATAATATTAAAGCTTACGCCCTGAATATAGAAATGAAAGAAAGCTTTGGAGCCTTAACACAAATTGAATTTGAAAAAAAATATAAGGATGCAATACTCAGTTCTTCAGTCTTATCTGGGAAATATGCAATATTACATATTTTAAAAAAATAGTTTTTAATTATGTTTTAAATAGATTTATTGAATTCTGTACGATGCTTCTTTTAATAAGTTTTCTTCAGGTATCTTAGTTTTTTTCTCATTCTTTCTTAGTTCAATAAGACAGTGATCAATGAGATCAATTTTAGCATGTAAAAATTTAATATTTTGCGGAATAGGGATGTGTATAGGATACCCTTTGATAAACTCAACATGTAAGTCGTATCCACCCATATAAAATTCTTTTAAGATTTTACCTTTATTTAAGAGATAATTATTCGATGACTTATGAATAATGGCACTTGCTTTGGAACTATTTCGTTCAAGTGACTCAAATAAAGTATTATTTTTAATAATTTCCATTGTGTAGGGATAGAGTTCTAATTTTTTCATATCACTAAAGGATAATTCTTTATCAAATGGTGTTAATTGTAACGTTTCTAACCGTACATAATTGATAATTTCTGGTGCATCATCAAAAAGAGCAGCGTAAAGGCTTACAACAATCCTCGTTCCAGTAAAATCTACTGTAGTAAGTTCATACCCACACAGACTTACGTTATCTTGTTCATTAAAAACAACTAAAGGATCAAAATAAAATGTTCTTTTCGGATATTCTTGTGCCTCAGTAATAATGAGTTTGTCATTTCCCTGATCAAGGGGCAGTTCTTTTTTTATAAATTCTTTAGAACTTAATAATTGATTCCCTTTAGCAGCACCAGCTAGAAGGAGAACAATAATAAGGAGGGAGAATAGAAAAATTATAATTCTTTTGATAACTGGTGCCACTAAAACTTTTATAAAAATAAAATTTGATAAAAATGAGAAATGAATAAGGTAATATTAAGAACAAATCTTAATACCAACATAATTTGAACAACAAATTGCAGTAAAGAAATAGAGTGGCAAAAAGATAAAAAAAGAATAATCTAACTTTTATATTTTATTCGAATTTTTCCTTAAATAAAAAATTAATTTGATTTTTTAATTTTCTAAAATTATTTTTGATTTCAGTAAGATAATATTGTTGCTCCATAATTATTTCATAAATTTTATTATATGTTTCTTCTCGAAATTTTTCATTAGTTATAAACTCTTTAAAATCTATTGGCGGGGTTGCCCCTAAAATCTTTGTATACATTGATTCAAAATCTAGATTTTTAACTGAAAAAATATTTTTTTGAGGAATAACATCCTTTAATCTTTTAGAAATAGTTTTCCTTGGAACAACAGAACACAAGAACAACTCTTTATTTAGTTTCTTAGCTTCTTCAAACAAAGGAGTAAAATCCGAGTCATTGGTTAATAAGCAGAATAAATCAGCCTTGTTTGTTAACATTGCTTTATGAAGGTCGATATTTATTTTACTATCTACTTCTTTTTCTGAAATTTTAAATGAATTCCATGAGCAATACCCATAATTTACTTCAGCTGATAAGTCTTTCTCTAAATTTTTATAGTATAAATTTATCTCATTAATATTAATTACAAAGTCTTTTTTAATATTTGGTTTAAACTTATTTTGTTTTAATAAGTTTATATTTTCAAAATAAAAATTTTTCTGTGTACTTGATAAACTTGGAATACTTAATCTATTTTTACAAATTGATATATATTTTTCAATATCAACCTTAGCTCTATAAAGATAATATTTAGTTTTAAAATTAAGTAAAATTTTATTTTTAAAATCTTCTAAGCCCCATGATTCAAGTTTTTTATAATAAGATATGCTTGCTCTTTTATTTTCTTTAAAAAAATTATGTAAAGATTCAGCATCTTTAAATGTAATTGATTTATATTCGTCTATGGAGTTAAGTATCCTATTAATTGTATAGAATGCTTTCTTAGTTATTTTCTCTTTACGTATGGTATCTATACCAAAAAAATCATTTATTAGTAAATCTCCTAACCACGAACCATCCAAAGTATTTATTGCTGACCAAGCTTCGCCAGGAAATTTAATCTCATTATTTTTTGTATCTAATTCGCCTAATAAATTTTTGGCATTTGACGCTTTTACATTTCTTATAATTGCGTCAGGAAGAGAATTTTTAACATACCACGATGCAAGATTAGCAAGTTTTTCTGGAGTATTTGTATAATCAATTTTTGTTAAATCATCTTGGTAACCCATCATATCTTCTTCGTATTTCTCTAATTCATCCATCTCAACTTCTTTTTTAAGATAGTAAGTGTCAGCAGCTAATTTATAAATCTCTAGAATATCTTTTATTTCGTCTGACAAGTTTCGATATAAATTATTTCCATCTATATAAACGTTAATTTTAATATCAAGAGATGATGTTATACTTAATAAGTGATTTCTTCTCTTATCTTTAATTTCAAAATAATTCATGATGATAAAACGTTTTTACTTTCCTGATACAAATATTTCTGAAAACCAATAAATGTATTTTTAACATCATCGACTTCACCTAACTGCTTCAATCCATCATGTAGAGAGTCATACTTTAGAGTGATAAGGTCACTTAATCTATTTATATCTAATTCTTCGTCACCTCCCTCAATATATTTTCCTAATACAAAATCAATAAACTCTCTTTGATTGGAATCTAAATCACTATGAATATTACTTTTATTATTTTCTACTCTAGATATTCTACTTATTGGTTTTTTAGCAAAAGCAACAAATTGTAATAAATCAAATAAGTCACTGTCTTCGGCTTCAATAAATTTTTGAAATGTTTTTAAAGTACTTCTATGAAAACCACTGTTATCAAGTTTATCTAAAAGTTCTTTTCTTGTTATTGGTGATGACCAAATTTTACGTAACTCTTCTTCATCATTAAAGAATTCTGGTAACTTGATTAAAGAAAATAAGTCTTTTAAAAACTCAACTCCTGTTTTTGGTCTGCCATCTACATAATATAATACTGTAGACATAGATTTTATTTCTCTTTCTTTGTTATCACTTAATTTAATTTTTATTTTTTCTCTTGGACGAGTATCATCATTTTCACTATCACCAGTAGTTGTATCTGAATTATCATCATCATTTTGATTGCTATTATCTGAATTATTATCACTATCTCCTGTTGAAGTATCAATTTGTTCTATTGGTTCACCGTCCCATTCTTTGTCTGCAAACAAATGATACGCATTTACAAAATCTAAAATTGTAAAGAAGTGTTTTCCTTCAAATAGTCTTGTGCCCCTTCCAATAATTTGTTTGAATTCAATCATACTATTAACACGTCTAAAAAGAACAATGTTACGAACATTTAAAGCATCAACTCCAGTGCTAAGTTTTTTACTTGTGGTTAAAATTGTTGGTATAGTTTTTTCATTGTCTTGAAATTGTTTTAAATAAGTCTCCCCCAATATTCCGTCGTTTGCAGTGACTCTTACACAATAATCAACTGGTACATTGGGTGTTATTTGATTAATTAAGTTTCTTACCAAAGCTGCATGTGCTTGATTTGCACAGAAAACTAATGTTTTTTCATTTGTATTTATTGCCTTAATCATTAGTTCAACACGTTTTTTCTCTCTAGCTGTAATTTCAATAATACGATTAAAATCATCTTCTTTATAAATTTTACCCTCTTCAATTTCTCCTTGAATTACTTCATCATCATCTGTGTAGACATATTCATCCATTGTTGTTTGAATACGATTAACCTTGAACGGAGTAAGAAAACCATCTTTTATACCTTCTTGAAGTGAATAGGTGTACGCAGGTTTACCAAAATAATCATAAGTATCAGCATTAATTTCTCTCTTAGGAGTTGCTGTTAAACCTATTTGAACAGCACTATCAAAGTACTCTAGTATTTGCCTCCATGTACTCTCATCATTTGCTCCACCTCTATGACACTCATCAACAATAACTAAGTCAAAAAAA
Source organism: uncultured Alphaproteobacteria bacterium (assembly GCA_902541215.1). Taxonomy (GTDB): domain Bacteria; phylum Pseudomonadota; class Alphaproteobacteria; order HIMB59; genus CACPNW01. The sequence continues at coordinate 8,707 of CACBPV010000016.1, forward strand.
TCTTTTGGGTACTGACCAAAATATGCTGACCCTTTAGGCCCAGACATAAATGTTTGGAAAATTGTAAAAAATATTGAACCATTTGTTGGAACTGAACCAGATTTTTTTATTTGTTTAGGGCTAATCCTTACAAGTGCATTTTCATCAAAAGCACTAAACGATAAATATGCTTGATTGGCTAAAATATTTCTATCAGCTAAAAACAATATTCTTGGTATTCTATTTCCAAGGTTAGATAAATTCCAACGTGCTTGAAATAATTTCCAAGCAATATGAAAAGCAATTACAGTTTTCCCTGTGCCTGTTGCAAGAGTAAGTAAAATTCTTTTCTGATTATTTGCAATACCGTTTAACGCATTATTAATTGCTATTTCTTGATAATATCGTGGCTCTCTATCACCTTTAAAAATTTCATATTGAACAGCATTAAAACTATCATTGATATCATTTTTTTCTTTAAATGTTTTATTCCACAATTCTTCTGGAGTAGGGAAGTTTTCAACATCACCTTCAGATTCACTGATTATTTCTCCATTTGAATTTGTTTTGAAATTTATTTCGTAAATTGATTTACCATTCGTTGCAAATGCGGTTTGAAGTTTTAGTTTAATAGCATAATCTTTTGCTTGAGCCACACCTTCAGAAGTTTCTAATTCATCACTCTTTGCTTCAATGACAGCAAGTTTTCTATTTTTGTAAATAAGAATATAATCAGCTTTTAATAATCCTACTCTTGCTCCCCCAGCTTTAATTTCCCCTTCGGTAATATTATATTCTCTTCTAACAGTACTTCCATTCTTACCCCATCCAGCAGCTGCTATCTTAGGGTCAATTAATTCTGCTCGTGTTTCTGCTTCGTTCATGCTACTTTACTCTGTAATTTCTCATTAAGCAGAGACATTTTTAATTTTTCACAATTCTCAAGTTTTAGTTTCTCTAACTTATTAATAATTTCAAATTGTTTGAAGGCACTATCTATTTCTTTAGCGATTATTCTTTGCTTTTCTAAAGTAGGTAACAAAATAGGTATTGAATATACTTCATTTCGATTAATTCCAGGTTTAACTCCCTTAGCGAGGGAGGGTAAATTCTGTAGCTTTAGTAAATAATATAGATATTTTAAATTTACTAATTTTGAATTATGTTTTATGAAATAAGTCACGTCCAATGCCCAAAAAGGTTCTTTGACATATTTTAATTCACCCGCGGAACCCTTTCTTCCCACAACTATACTTGGCTTGTCATATATATATTTTGTTGTAAAACATTTTATACCATTTGCACCGAAAGCTGGAATACCAGAACCTTCTTTTCTATCTGATTTATCAAGACCTTTTCCGTAGACTAATTCACATATTGCACCGATGCTTGTATTTTTATAAACATAATTTGAATTATTTAATTTTGAATTTAAAATTTGAAACTTAAGTTTTTCAATTAATTTAATCTTATTTTTATTTGAATCCATTAAATTATCAATTTCAGCAAAAGTTTCATCAAGTTTGGATAAAATGGATTTTTGTTCTGCTAGAGGCGGGTAAACAACCTTTACCCGAGATACTATGTCTATATTAAGATTTCTAACAGTTGAGCCGCGAGCTAAGTCATCAAATTGATTTTTTACAATTGAAGAACTGAGAAGATAATAAAGGTAATCAGCATGAAATTTATTTTCATAATTACTTAAAACTAACCATCCATCATGGATACAACCATCTACTTTCAAAATATACGGACGACCAAAACTCATTGAGTTTGAAAGTATAAAATCTCCTTTTTTAACAAAACGAGAGTGATTAATTCCGCTTGGTTTGATTTTTTGCTTTGTAGATTTTATATATTTTTCACCTTCTTCTGTATCCCCAATCTTTATCCAATTAATACCATCATCTTTATCAGTGATGTAAGATTTTATTGGTCGAGGAGAACCACCCCTTGCAATACTCATTAAGTCACCAAGTTTAGCACTCTTCCACATTACAATAATTCCTTAATTGATTTAATTGACTGATTAATTTGAAAATCTAACTCCTCAATTTCTTTAATTATTTCTTTTGGCTTTCTTTTATCAACTTTTTCTACCTTGTTTGGATTATTTACACTTAAATCCCAAGTATCTTTGTTAATACTATCAATGTTTTTATTCCAATCATTTTCACTTTCTTGTTTGGTTTTAGAAAGCTTAATAAACTCTTCTAAATCCTTTTCATTTAATGGATTTGTTTTACCTAAATTTCTATCTAAGTTTAATTCGTAGTACCAAATATTTTTAGTTGGCTTTCCCTTTTCAAAAAATAATACAACTGTATGAACACCAGCTGTAAAAACTTTTGAAGGTAAATCTAAAATCGTATGAACATTACATGTCTCAAGCAACTCTTTTCTAAGAAGTTTTGCATCTCCATTAGAAAGAAAAGTATTTTTAATAATTATTCCAGCTCTTCCTCCAATTTTTAATTTTTTTATAAAGTGTTGTAAAAACAAATAAGCTGTTTCACTTGATTTTAATGGAAAGTTTTCTTGTATCTGTGTTTGCTCCCCTTTTCCGAAAGGAGGATTTGCCAACACTACATCTACTCTATCTTTATCTTGAATATCCAAAATATTTTCTTCTAAAGTATTTGTTCTAACAATATTAGGTGACCCAATTCCATGTAAAATCATATTCATTATACCAATGATATAGGCTAGGTTTTTTTTCTCTTTTCCATACAAGGTTGATGATTGAAGTTTTCTTAATTCAGTTGAAGTAAGTGATTTGCTATTTTTGATGTGTTCAAATGCTTCTACTAAAAAACCACAACTACCAGATGCACCATCGTAAACAACTTCTCCTATTTTTGGATTAATTAATTTAACAATAGTTTTTATAAGTGGTCTAGGAGTATAATATTGTCCTCCAGTCCTTCCAGCATTACCCATGTTCTGAATTTTACTCTCATACAAAACACTTAGCTCATGTTTTTGTTCATCACTTCGAAACTCAAGTTTATCAACTTGTTCTAAAATTCCTCTCAAAATATATCCATCCTGAATCTCATTCCTAAGCTCACTAAAGATTGTTCCAATTTTATATTCAAAGGTATCAATGCCTTTTGCTAAACTCTTAAGGTTCCCAAGGTAGGGAAAAAGTTTCGAATTAACAAAATCAATTAAGTCAGGACCAGTTAAGTTCTCACTTAAATCTATCTTTCCATCACTAGTTCTCTTTACAGCCCAGTTTGACCATTTAAATTCACCTTCAAAAATTGGTATGAATTTTTTATTTTCTAATTCTGATTTTATTTTTTCATCTTTTTCATAATCATCTAACCATTTTAAAAATAATACCCAAGACGACTGTTCTGCATAATCAAGTTCACTGTCACAACCTGAATCTTTCCAAATTAAGTCATCAATATTTTTAAAAACTTGTTCAAACATTTATAAATCTAACAAATAATTGCACAAATATTAGATAAAAGAAATATCATTAGTAGGGGACAAGTATCCATTTTCAATTTCATCAAGTATTTTCTGAGAGTTTTCAATTAATCTTATTGCGTTATTTAAGGTCCAAACTTGTCTTGAGGCTAAATTATCATCATAGCTTTTATTTCCTAACTCTATTTCTTTTTGTTCTTCTTGAATTTTATTAATTATATACTCAGCAGCACTGATGGCATTAAAAGAAACATTAGCAAGTTTAGAAGCTTTGCCCATAAATTCCTTTCTCATCTCAATAATATCTTTTAATTTCAGTCTTTCTTTTCTTTTTTTTAACCAACCTTCATTTGCAGCTTTCTTTCTTAGTGTTGATAAAGAATAATTGAATTCTGTAGCGATATCTTGAAGAGTAGGGTACTCATTTCTCTCTCCTTTTATGTAATATTTGCGCGCTTCACTGTAATCAGGACGTTTTCTAGTCATAAAAACATTAATGCTAATGATTCTTTATAAAGAAAGTTCTAGAAAAAATTATTTGTTTAAAAAAATTTAATAACGTGAATAAATTAGTTTTTATTATTACTTAAAAGTAAATTTTTAAATTCTTCAACAGCAACTGTAGCAGGTTTATGAATGGCAAAATCAAATTGATCTTGATTACGTGATGGTTCTAAATTTAATTCTATAGTTGGTTTTTGCATATCCTTGAACATTGTGACAAAGCCAGCAGCAGGGTAGACCTCTCCAGAAGTACCAATTGAGACAAACAGACTAGATTGATTAGCCAAATCATAAATTTCATCCATTTGCATCGGCATTTCACCAAACCATACAATGTGAGGTCTCATTTGAGAACCGCACTTAGGGCATTTATGGGTCTCATTTAGGTCTTCTATCCACTCAAATACATGATTATGATTCATGATACATCTCACTTTATTTAGCTCACCGTGCATGTGAATTATTGATGATGAACCTCCAATCTCATGTAAATTATCGATATTTTGTGTAATTATATGAATTTTATAAGTTTTTTCTAATTCACGAAGAAGAATGTGAGCCCTATTTGGCTTAATTCCTGAATTTAGTTCTTTTCGACGTTTATTATAAAAATCATAGACAAGAGTAGGGTTTCTATAGAATCCTTCGGGACTAGCAACATCCTCAATCCTATGATTGTTCCAAAGCCCATCAGAGTCTCTGAATGTTTTAATCCCAGACTCTTTACTTATACCAGCACCCGTTAATACAAAGATCTGGGAATCAGCTGAAATCTGCGGTAATTGTTCCATTTAATACACTATATACAGTATTTTATTACACGTGAAAATCTATATCTAGTTTGTAATATTATAAATAGATTTAAATAATATATATAAAATATTGATTTATAATAATAATATTTATTACTTGACTATTATTTACGATAACTGTAATTATCGTAATATATATTATGGTTAAAATATTACTAAATGATAACGTAAGTAAATTAAAGGAAAAATCTAAGGCAAAAAACACACAGGATAAATACAATGGAGATTGGCTTAAATTTATCGACTATTGTAAAAATAAATACAATTGTAGTCCATTAGATGTTGATGATCTAGATAGCGCTTACGCATTAACAGCTAATTATATGGATTGGTTACATGAAGATCCAGAAGCGAAAATACTCAAAGGATCGAGTAACATACCGGGTAGAGAAAATGTAAATAACAACCCCTACTCTTCATCTGCCTATAAAGCGTCAACTATACAAAGAATTTTAGCCTCTATAACTTATAAATATAGAGTTAATGGTTTTCAGTTTGATAGAAAAAATCCAAATATTTCTGAAACAATTAGTGCAATTGTAAGAGATGAAAAAAATAATAAATCTGGTCAAGCAAGAGAGTTGTTAAAAGCAGATATTGAAAAAATTATTGATAAAATTCCAAATGATAACGAAGATTTTAGAAACATAAGAGATAGGGCTCTTATTTTAATTGGTTTTTATAGTTTTTGTAGAAGATCTGAGCTTTTAGGCATGAAATACGAACATCTAAATTTTGAAGAAGATGGTGTTCAAGTATTAATACCTTTTTCTAAAACTGATCAAAAAGGTGAAGGAAGAATGATCTATTTACCTAAAAATAATTCACCTTATTGTCCCGTATCTGCGTTAAAGAATTGGTTAGAGGTAGCACTAATTGATTCAGGTCCTCTCTTTTATAAAATTAACAAAGCTAATAATATAGAAAAATATATTCTTAATAATAAGAATCAAAAAGTAAGTTTGACTGACACAAGTTTTGTTTTAATTTTAAAAAAAAGAGCTGAGGACGCTGGTATAGAAAATTGTGATAAAATTTCCGGTCATAGCTTAAGAATAGGTTCAATTACTCAGGCTAGAATGAATGGAGTACCTACTCATGAAATTATGGCTCAAAGTGGTCATAAGACAACGCAAATGATAGATAGATATACAAAGCTAACAAATATCAAAGAAACTAGTGCAGCAAAAAAATTATAAATTAATAAAATGCAATTGCTGCTGCAATTAAAACTATTACTAACAGCCCTCTTCCGCTCATTGTAGCTATTTTCATTATAGATTTGTTAGGTGGTAAATTATTTTTAGAGCAATTATAAACGTGAAAATTTACATAAGCAGATAGGCCTAAAAGAAAACCTGCAGAAATTATTTTGATTGTAAATGCACTATTAACAATAAAGCCTCCATATAAATTAATTGAAAGAATAATTCCTGATATCCATAATATAATAAGAGATATCAAACCTATGTAACCAAGAAATTTTAATATCTTTGCTGTAGTTAAATCAGGAATTTGATTTGCCTTAGTATAAACAGATTGTATTACGCCACCACCTACCAAAACGCCACCTGAAAAAACTATTGCAAGGTAATGTATGAATTTTAGTATAATTATTATTGTCATTAAAATTTAATATTAACTTATTATTTTTATAGTATTATGATTATGTATGAAAATAAAAAAAGGAGATAAATTAGAAGAAATTTCCCTACCCCGACATGATGGTAATCAATTTAATTTATCAGATACTAGAGGAAAAAAAGTTTTATTGACTTTTTATAGAGTTGCTGGATGCACTTTTTGTAATTTAAGATTACTTGAGTTTAATAAAAGATTTAATGAATTTGGTCCAAATTTCACCCACGTAGGAATTTTTCATTCAAATGTTAACCTTTTGAAATCAAATATGAAGAAGCACGGCCCTATTCCATTTACAGTTTTAGCTGATGAAGAATTTAAATATTTTCAAAAATATTCAATAGAACGTAGTTGGTTAAAGTTATTTTTAGCAGGAATTTATAAAACATTTGCAATCTTTCCGGCATTAATAAGAGGATTTATGCCTATTCCTCTTGGAGGATATTTTAATACTGCAGTAACAGATATAATGATTAATGAAGAAGGTATCGTAGAAGAAGTTTTATATGCAAAAAAACATGCTGCGGATCATTTTGCATTTAATAAAGTAAAAGAATTTTCTTTAAGTTGATAAAAGCTGGGAATTGAACCCCAGCTTTTAGTTACATATAAATTATATCTGACATATTATATATAAGATATATTGATACAAATAAAAATACATGCCCTATTACTTCATCAGCAACATCACTTTTTGCATCAGGGTCTATAAATTTTAATCTTTGGGCCCAACTTAAAATAACTTGAGCAAAAGAAAGTAAAAATCCATTTACAAAAAATATCCAGCAAGATTGAGGTCCGTTTTCTCTAAATAATATCCAAATTCCAATTATTACTATTGGCAAAATAAATGTTCCTATGATTCTTACAATTGGCAAAGCCTTTTCTCCTAAATCATATCTTGTAACAAGTGAATTTGGTGAAAATACAGTTAGGAAACCATAGTAAGATATGCCTAATAAATTAATTAAAAATAAAATTAGATTTAGAGTACCTCCAAAATTTTCAACCATAATTACTCCTTTTAAAATTTTTATAGATAAATTTTATCAGATAAACCATAAATTATAATTAAGTTCAGTACTAGAACTACTGCTGATACAATTGGTTGTTCTATTGTCGAATTAACCTTATCCCTTCCAAAAAGGAAAGCAATTTTAAAATGAAAACAAAAATTGTATACGGTTGCCATAGCAAAGACAATAACATTAATTATAAAGAAAGGCCAAGTGCCTTCGGGTCCAGTAAATAAAATATAAAGACCAACAAAGAAAAAAGCAGTAACCCAAAAAATTCCAAAATTTGCTGCAGGTGCAGCACTTGAATCTGTGTTATATTTTGCAAATTCCTTTTCTTTATTAAATAAAAATGTAAATGAATAATAACCAGCTAACGCAATATTAATTATGTATAAAATCAAATAAAAAATACCATTAAAACTTTCAACCATAAAAGCCTCCTATAAAAATCGTTTATATATACATTTGTTTTTTAAGATTCTGTGAAAATAGTTACGATATTTGGCTGGTATTTTAAAAAAAATTTAGTTAAAAAAAATATATGAATTCTGAAAGAAAATTAGCAACTATTCTTGCTACAGATTGTGTTAATTTTAGTAAACATATGGAGGAGAATGAAGAGCTTACACTCACCAATCTTAATGATTGCAGAAAAATCATTGATGAAGTTATAGCTGAATTTGGTGGTAAAATTTTTTCAACTGCTGGTGATTCTGTTGTTGCTGAATTCTCTAGTCCTGTACAATGTGTTAAAGCTGCAATTAAATTTCAGGATAAATTATATGAAAGAAACGAACATTCTTTAACTAAGTTACAATTAAGCTGGAGAGTTGGTATACATGTTGATGATGTGATTGTAGAAAATACTAATATAATGGGTTCAGGTGTCAATGTTGCTGCAAGACTAGAAAGTCAAAGTGAACCAGGTAAAATCCTTGTTTCAAAAATTGTTAAAGATCAAGTTGATAAAAGAATTGATTATTCAATAGAAGCTGATGGTACAAGAAAACTAAAAAATATAAGTGATGAATTCGAGGTTTTCAAAGTAAAAGGTTTAAAAATTGATGAAGATGATTTCTTCTCTGAAGAAGTTAATGAGGAGAAGAATGAAGATGAAAATAAACAAGATGATAATATAATTATTTCACGAAATTCTTCTCAACCAAAAATAGCTATACTCACATTTAAGAATGTTAGCAAAAATGATGACAGTGAATTTTTGGTAGAAGCTATTACAGGTGATTTAATTATAGAGTTTTCCAGAATGAAAGAATTTGATGTTGTATCAAAAAAGACATGTGACGATCATGATAAAAGTAATGAAGATGCACTTACATTTGCGAAAAAACATAAAATAGATTTTTTAGTTGGTGGAAATATTAGATCAGCTGGTAATAGATTAAGAGTAGCGGTAGATTTAACTAATGCAAAAGATGGTTCTATTATATGGGGAGATCGATATGATAGAGTTCTTGAGGACATTTTTGATATTCAAGATGAAATTGTACAAAAGATATCAAAAGAATTATTAGGTAATATAGAAATTACAAATTTACAAAATATCAAAAGAAAACCCACTGAAAATTTAAATTCTTATGAAAATTTAGTTATTGGAAGATATCATTGGCTTAGACAATCATTAGCAAAAGAACATAATGATAAAGCTTTATTTCACTTTGATAAAGCTCTCGAACAAGATGAAACTAATGCAAGAGCGCACTCACTTAAAGCTTGTACAATTGGTGGTGGTCTAGGTAAACAATATTATGAAGATAATGATAAAATGATGAAAATGATTTTTCACCATATTGAAAAAAGTTTAGAGCACGATGAGAACGATTATGAAGTAAGAAGAATTAGCTCAGCTATTTCCTTAATGCAAAAAAAATATGAAGAATCAGAAGAACATGGAAAGATTGCGTACTCTATGAATCCAAATGATCCAAGAGTCCTAGCAGTTTATGGAGAAATATTAGTAAGAAATAAAAAAATTGATCAAGGTTTAGAATTACTTCATAAAGCGCTTGAATTAGACCCTATTCCTGCTGGCCAAAAAACATCAGATAACAGATATAGAGATCTTGTATTAGGATATTTTTGTAAAAAAGATTATGATGTTTGCATAACTCAAGCTCAAAAAATTAAAGAGTTGGAGCCACGATCTTGGATATTCCTTTTATTTTCATTAAAAGAAAAGGATAATCAAATTAATTTAAATGAAAATAAATATTTTGTTAACAAATATGATGATTATTCAAAATTAGATTGGAAAGAGACAATTAAAGGTTTTCATCTACCAGATGAAGAAATGAATAAAAGTTTAGAAAATTTTACAACTCAAGTTATAAATTAATCTTTATTTTTTTCTGTCTGAAAAAGCACTTGCTAATATACCGGCTGGTAAAGCAACGGCTCCTATTCCAAACAATGCAGTGCATACTGCTGCAAATCTACCTAAAAATGTAATAGGAGTATAATCACCATAACCTGTTGATAGTAAAGCTGCAGAACTTACCCATAAAGCTCTTGGGATGGATCCAAAAGCTTCAGGTTGCAAATCTCCCTCTACAACATAAAGTAAAGTTGCAGATAATAACATTAAACTTAAAGTAATCAGAAGTGAGAATATTAATTCATGTCTCCTGTCATATATGGCATGAAGAATAAAATCTACTGACTCACTAAAACGTCCAAAACGAAGAATGCTAAATATTCTTATAGCTCTTAACAAACGTACTAAAAAACCTTCGTTGATACCAATTAAGAATAATGGAATAAGTGCAATTGCATCAATTAGAGCAGGTATTGTAAAAATATACTTAATTTTCCCGTTAAATCCTTTAAATTTATCAATTTGATCTACGGCAATTAACCTACAAATATATTCAATTAGAAATACAATACCAAAAAAAAATTTTGCTGAGTCAAAGAGTCGATAATATTGCTCATAAATCAATTTTTCTGACTCAATAATAACAAAAACACAGTTCAATATAATTAGAAAGAATATTATTTTTTCAATTAATGTAAAAGCCTTCTCTTCAAGCCCAAAATGTAAGTGTTCGAATAAATACTTTGAAAATGAATTCATTTTTATATAAATTCTTTATATCAAAAATTACAAAATGAAAATTAACATTTTTTACTTACTATCTAAGATCAGTATAATTTTAATAAGCTTATTATGTATTTTATCTATTCTATTATTTTATAATAATGCAGTTACTTTAAATTCTTTATATATACTCATTTCTGTATTTATTATTGGCTCTGTAATACGACTTAATAAATTAAAGCAATTTACACGAGTACTATTTACTATAATTATACTTCCAATTTTATCATATCTGATGGTGCTTTTTGCCTATGATATAATTATTCAAAAGGAATTTTTTTTAATTAATCAAACTATGAGTAACCTTACAGACAAAATCTTTCTGATAACTTTATATTTTATTCCATCAATATTCATAATGATGTTTTATAAATATGAAGTATTATCACTAAATGATAAATCAGGCACAATAATACCTGAGATCATAACATTTCTTTTTCAGTTTTTATTATTTGCAATACCTTCATTTTTAGTTTTATCCTTTGTTTTTAATTTAGAACTTACAAGCATACTTGCTGCAGGTGGTATAGTTTTTGCTGCCATTGCTCTTTCCCTACAGTCAAGTTTATCAGATTTAATTAAAGGAATTTTTGTAAATATTGAGAGGCCATTTGCTATTAATGATTGGATAACTGTTGATGATAAAACAGGTTATGTAGAAAATATAACTTGGAGAAGTACAAGAATAAGAACTTTTCAAAATACTGAAGTAATCATTCCAAATGAAATCGTTGCAGATTCAATTTTAACTAATTGGAGCAAACAAGATAAAGAAAAAATGAGTGAAGGGTTTCATATTTTTAATAAACTATACTTTCATCCTTCTCATGATCCAGAAAATATTTCAAAGTTACTTTATAATGCTCTTAAAAAAGCTAAGCCAGTTGATGGCAGAGAGCAACTGAATTTACAATGGGTTCGTTTTATAGGTGCAAATGAATTTGGATTAGAATTTGTTGTTGCCTTTGATTGCACAAAAAGAATTTTAAAAAATTCGATGCAAGATAGTGTGATGATGGAAATACATAAAACTTTAAGACATGCAGGTGTTCAAATGTCAGCTGGTAAACTTTATGGAAAACTTGAAGAAGATACAGGACTGCATGCTCTTGACACACACAGAAGTCGAGAAGATTTTGAAAAAAGACAGGTTAGTGAATTTAATCCTTATAATGAGTCAGTAAAAAATAGAGTCCTACTTCAAAAAATTCCTATTTTTATGTCTTTAAATTCTGAAGATTTAGATGAAATCGCTGAAAATGCTGAAAGACTCCATTTTGAAAAAGATGATTACATTATTAAACAAAATGATTCTGGAGATTCTCTTTACGTTATTAATGACGGGGTAGTATCTGTTTACTTAGATAATGAAAATAAAGATAAAGTATTTTTAGCCAAACTTGGTGTTGGAGACTTTGTTGGTGAAGGCAGTCTTCTTACCGGTGAACCTAGATCTGCTAATGTTATAGCTGAAACTCCTTGTATAGTTATAAAAGTAAGCAAAGATATAATAAAAGATATATTTTCTAAAAATCCTAATGTGTATGATTATGTTGCAAATATTTTAGCTCAAAGAAAATTAAAACTTGATAAGAAAAAAATTGAAAGTCAATTAACTACAGATGAAAATAACAATCTTGTTAATGATATTAAGAATGCAATAATTAATTTTTTAAAATAGAATAATCCCCCTACTCTTCGTCAATTTCTTTACTAAAATCTTCTTGTAGTTTTTTTAATTCCTTCATTGCAGCCTTCATGTCAGAACTATCAAATATTTGAATATCTACATGGTTCCCTTTTTTTGAAAATGATTTTTTTGTTTTAATATTAGTTTTATTTTTAAAACTAATTACTTTGTAAGTTTTAATAGGCCTAACAAAACCTTTAGGAGTTATTTCTTCATACTCTTCACAATTTATTTGATTTTTGACTAAATTGTAGGTTGTATCAGAGATTATAATTTCATTTTCTGGAGCAATTGATTGCAATCTAGAAGCTAAATTTACAGAAGAACCTATAGCAGTATAATCACTCATTACACTAGATCCAAAATCTCCAACATTTGCAAATCCAGAAGAAATACCGTATCTCACTCTCAATCCATCTTTAACACCTTGTCTAACCCAAAATGATTGAAGCTCATCAACTCGTTCTTTCATTTCTAATGCCATACTTATGCAATTTATAGCATCGTTTTCATCTCCTAATGTTTCTGGAGCGCCATGAAAAGACAGAATTGCATCACCTATAAATTTATCAATTGTAGCATTTGAATTGATTGCAATTAAACTCATCTCACTTAGATAATTATTTAAGATTAAAGCAAGTTTTTCTGCTTCTAATGAATCAGATAAATCAGTAAAATTTACAATATCAGAGAAAAATATTGTTAAATTTTTCCTTACATAATTTTCTTTTGTTTTTTTACCTGACTCTTCTTCATCAAAAATAGACTTATACACTTGTGGTGATAGATATTTTGATAACCTATTAGCAATATTTTCTAATCTTTTAGTTTTTTCTTCAATCAATTCTCTATCTTTTAATTTTTGATCAAGTAATTCTTCCTTCTCCCTTCGAAGATTATATTCATCTGTTCGATCAACGAATTGTCCTTGTATACCATTTAAAAAAGGGAAATCTTTGTTTTCAGTATAAGCAGAAAGTAAAGAAAATACTTTTATTTCATCACCAATTTTAATTTCTATTTTAGGGATAATAACAAAACTATTTTTTTCTAAATTTTGTTTAAAATTTTTAATATATTGATCTGCAACTCCAAGCTGCTCTAATATACTAGTAAAAGGAATATTATTAACAGTTTTAAGAATAGGAAAAAATTTTTTAAAGTTTTTATTTACTCGCAAAACTTCTAAATTTCGATTGGCAAAATATGCGGCAGTTACTGCATTAGAAAAGTTAAAAAAACTCAAATCAATGACAGTTTTTTCGTCAAAAAACTTATCAAGTTTCATTGTTTTTTAAATTATGGGTGATGTTTAGTAATTCCGCTAATATAATCCATTATTGCTATAACTAAACCTGATAAAATAAATACAGCATGAATAAAAATCATTAAGTAAATTTCTTCTGATGTTTTTGAACCAACATCGATAAAAGCTTCTAGCAAACCGATACTTGAAATAGCAACGATTGAGGCAATAAGTTTTAATTTTAAACCTGAAAAATCTAGTTTACCCATCCACTCTGGCTTATCTTCAGACTGATTTGCGATATCAATTTTTGAAACAAAATTTTCATAGCCTGCAAATATCACCATTAAAACTAAATTGCCAACAAGAGCTAAGTCAACAATATGTAATACAAATACAAGAAGTTCATTTAACGTTAGTTCATTTAAGTGTGTAATCTCATAAATGAATAACGCAATAACTTTATATGTAATAACTAGTAGAGTAAGACATAAAGCAACATAAACAGGAGCTAACGCCCATCTGCTCGAAAACATTGCTCTTTCAAGTAATCCTTCAAATACTCTACGCATTATTAATAAGTAATTTTTAAATAATATTTGTCAATTAAATTTTACTATTTACCCCATTTATAAGTAAGTAAATCATATCTTTTAGCAAAATTAAGTAACAAATTTTTTGTATCTAAATCTAAAGGCTTAATAGGATCTCTGCAAAAATCTGATTTTATTACACCACCCTCTTTCATTACTGTTTTAGTAGCTCTGAAACCACATTGTCTGTTTTCAAAATTTATTAAAGGAAGAATACTGTTATAGACTTCTTCAGCTTTATCTTTTTCATTATTCCAAAATTGATCAATTACTGGAGCTATTTTTTCTGGAAGTAATGCTGAGCTCATACTACCAGAAATTCCAGCTTCTAAGTCCGCATATAAAGTAATACTTTCTTCACCATCAAAAGGTGCATCTAATCTAGAACTGCAATTTTTTATAAGAGCTCTTATTTTTGATGCTGCATTAATACTTTCAATTTTAAAGCATGTTAGTTGCTCAATTTCATTTATCATTTTTGTAAGAAGGGGTACGGAAAGCTCAATTCCAGATAAAGGTGCATCTTGTATCATAATTGGTATACCAACTTTAGAAATTTCATTAAACTGTTCAAATATTTGATCTGGATTACCCTTTAACAATGAACCATGATAAGGAGGCATCATCATTATAATATCAGCGCCCAGTGATTTTGCTAATTCTGCTCGAGGTCGCACAATGTCAGTAGCAAAATGAGAGACAGTAACAATTGTTTTAACTCTACCATCAATTTTTTTCATACAAAGTTTTGTTAATTTTTCTCTTTCATCATCTGAGAGTAAAAATTGTTCAGAGTAATTAGCAAGAATGCATATTCCCTGAACTTTTTGATCAATCATACATTCCAAAATTCTTCCCATCCCATCATAGTCTACCTCCCCATTATCGTGAAATGGAGTGGGTGCAACAGGCCACATTCCAAAATATTTATATTTCATTAACCCAAACTAACATTTCATTTTCTCCTCTATTAGACCATTTATAATATGGAATAAATTTAATATTTTTTTTAGAATACTTAGGTTTATCATTTAAATATAGTTTATTTGTATCTTTATATAAATAACCCTTTGTTAATAATGAAATAATTTTTTGTGAATTAATATTTATATTTTTTTCAGTTATATTATTTGAAGAATCCAACATGAATTTATTTAAGTTCTTTCCATTATCTTTTTCCTCTAGACAATAAAGAACTGGACCTCTGAACAAGCAAGCTTTTCTTATATTATATCTAACATTTGGATTTGTTCGAACTAGTCTTGGTTCAAAATTAAAAAATAATTCAATTTTATCCCCCTTTTTCCAAAGATATTTAATTTTTGCATAACCATTAAATATTTCATACTTTATTTTTTTATTATTAATAAATATTTTCATATTTTTGTCCCACGAAGGAATACGAAAATAAATATAAGATTTTTTGTTATTGGATTGTAAAATATTAATTTTAGAATAGCCTTTTTCAGGAAAATCACTTATTTGATTTAATTTCAATCCTTGCTCACCCTCTAATATATTTAACTCAGATGAAATATACTGATCCACAACTAGACTATTTCTATATTCATTATAAATATACATGTCCATACTCGCTATAAATCGAGTAATATTTGGTGGGCAACAGGAACAGGTATGGTATTCATCTCTAACACCGTGTCGTCTTTGTTGAAAATGCAAATAGCCAGGGTTACATTCTAAGTAATTATCATAAAAGAAACCTTTTCCATCATGAGATGTGCTAGCTAATAATAAATTGTATAAACTATTTTCAATTATATCAGCGTACTCACTATTAAGTTCAGTTTTGGAAAGTCGATTTGCAAAATAAATTAATGCAATTGTTGCACAAGTTTCCGCATAGGCCATATCGTTTGGTAAATCATAGTCAAAACTAAATCTTTCTCCAATATGCGCACTACCTACGCCACTATGGATGTACATTCTTTTATCAACAATATTTCTCCATAAAGTTTTACAAGTTTTAAGCAATTTTTTATTTTTATTTATTCTTGCTAAATCAGCCATAGCTGTAAACATATATAGAGCTCGAACAGAATGACCCTCTGCAGTATTTTGATTAATTGGCTCTAAATGTGATTGCCAATATTCTAAATCTCTAAAAACACTTCCTTGTAAATCTCCTAACTTTCCTGATGTAGTACCATGAGGATCTGGACCAAAATTTAGTAAATCCCTAATTGATGCAGGCAAGTTTGATGGATCAAAATCAACCTCTTTTTTTAAAATTTTTTTTCTTTCTTCTATAAAGTAATGTTTATTATTTTTATTATCGGTCCCTCTCTCATCTATAAAATATGTAGCTAGATTAAGAAACTTTTTCTTTTTTGTAAAGTTATATGCTTTTATTAGAGCTAATTCGATTTCTTGGTGTCCAGGATATCCTCTTTTTTTTCCTTTTGCTTTTCCAAATATTGAAATTATATGGTCTACATATTTTTCTATAGAATTAAAAAATCTTTTATCACCAGTAGCCTTACAATGCTCAATTGCAGACTCTAATAGATGTCCAGCACAATATAATTCGTGTCTATCTCTTAAATTAATAAATTTATTTTTAGGCTCATGAAAAGAAAAATAAAAATTTAAGTAACCATTCTTCTCTTGATTAGAAATGATTTTATCTATTATTAAATTACAAATTTCTAATAATTTTTTATTTTTTTTTTGTTGCATTGTAAAAAATGCACCTTCCATTAATTTTGCTAAATCTGACTCCCAAAATATATGAGGTTTTTCATTGCTATAATGTTCATTTGTTAGTGCTCGAATTCTTCCAGATTTTTTAAAAGAATTTAATACTGCATAAAATGATGAATTAATGTTTAAATCTTTACGTTTTTTCCAAAAGCCATGATTAATTCTTACTTTGTCAAGTTCCATAAATATTCTAATATTAAATACTATTCTACAGAACTTAAAATATTTTTTTTATTTTTTTCTTCTTTATTTTTTTCAAAATAAGTTATTACTAAAACAGAACTAAAAACAACTATTCCTCCTATCCAAGTCCAAAAATCTGGTATTTCATTAAAAACAAAATAACCAAATCCTGAGCCAAATATTAAACCTGTAAACCAAATTGGCTGAGTTACAGATAAGTCAGCATATTTATAAGCCAATCCAAGACATAAATGCAGTATTGTTCCCGATGCTGCAGCAATAAATACAAGTAATATAGATATTAAGGATGGCATTTGCCAAAAATAAATTGCTAAAGGAAAAGCGAAAATAGTCATTAAAGTGTATTGATAAGTTACCATTGTAATAGGAGAATCATCCTTAGATACAAATTTTGATAAAATAATTATAAATGACCAAAAAGTTAATGAAACTAGAATCATTATAGTGCCAATATTAAAATCAACATAACCAGGCCTCACAATAATTAACATTCCTAAGAAACCAATTATTAAAGCAAAAATTCTAAATCTATATATTTGCTCTCTAAAAATAATAAAACTCAAAAGTACAACAATTATTGGACTTAAAAAATGCATAGCTTTAAATTGTTCTAAAGGAACATAGACTAATGCACCAAAACCTAAGATCATCACAGGTATGTTAAAAGCACCTCTAATAATGTAAAACTTTAAATTTTTAGTTTTATATGTGTTAAATTTTTTGATTACTAAATAAGGAAGAATTATTAAAAAACCAAAAAAAAATCTAAAAAAACCTATGGTATATACATTTGAATCAAATTGTGCCGCTTTAATTAACGCCTCCATCAACACTGCAAAGAATGATGCTGAAATTGTTAATAGAACAGCTTTGATATTATTATTCATAAATTTTAAAGCTTAACTGGAATTGATTGCTTTGCTATATCTTTTTTTAGATAATTTTCTCTATAAGTAATAATTAGTATAGATGAAAAAATTATTAATCCTCCAATAATTGTCCAAATATCAGGTATTTCATCAAAGATTAAAAAACCAAATAATGATGCTATTAATAATCGAGAAAAGTTAACTGGTTGTAAAACAGAAAGATCTGTTAATTTATAAGCCGTATTAATACAAAGATGTACTATTGTTCCAGCTATACCAGCAAATATTAAATAAATTAAAGTTTGTGATGATGGTGATTGCCATAAATATAAAGCAATTGGAAATGATAAAAATGTTACCAAAGTGTACTGGTAAGATAATATTGTGAATGCACTGTCAACTCTTGCTGCAAATTTGGTAATTATAACAACTACTGACCAAATTGAACAAGAGCATAAGACCAAATATGCTCCTACATTAATAGGAACAATACCTGGTCTTAATATTACAAAAACTCCAATTAAACCAATTATCAACGCTCCAATACGAATTAAATAAATTTTTTCTTTTAAAAATATAACACTTAAAACAACAACGATTATAGGAGTAACAAATGAAATAGCTTTAATTTGTTCTAAAGGTATAAATTGAAGTGCCGAAAAACCTAACAACATCATTGGTATATTTAAAATACCTCTTGTTAAATGAATTTTTAAATTTGGTGTCTTAAAATTTTCAAATTTAGAATAAAAAATAAAAGGAAGAATTAAAATAAACCCAAAAAGAAATCTTAAAAATCCAGCAGTAAATACATTTATATCCTGAAGGGAAAATTTAATAAGAACGTTCATTGTTACCCCTGATACAGAAGCGACTAAAGCTAAAATAATAGCTTTTAAATTATTATTCATAAGTTATACGAATGGAATATCGCAAATTTCTCCTTTGTATTTTTTATTTTCAATAATGATATCAAATTGATCTTTAGTTAAAAAGTATGGTTTATTTATCATTGCAATTCCAATCACCATGTTAAATGTAGGTGAAAAGACTGCAGATCTAATTTCGCCAATTATTTTATTACCAATTGTTAAGTGGATTGCTGATCTTAGATTAATTTTATCAATATTAATCTTTACTCCCATTAATTTTTTATTAATTCCATTTTCTTTAATTTTAATTAAATTTTCTTTTCCAAGAAATTTAATATCATTTTCTAGATTAACAAATTTATCTAATCCACATTCAAATGGATTATCATTTATATCCATATCGTTACCATAAGAAAGTAAAGCACCTTCAATTCTTTCAATTAAATGAGGACAACCTGGTTTAACTTTAAGCTCTTTACCTTCTTCAAATAATAAATCGTATAATTCTAAACCTGATTTAGTATCTTCCACATAAATTTCTACTCCATCCTGTTTTGACCAACCAGATCTAGCAATTAAATGTTTGGTATTTTTAAAATTAAAATATTTAAAATTATAAAATTTTAATTCTAAAATTTCTTTACCAAAAACTTTCTCTAACAAATCAAAAGCCTTAGGACCTTGAACAGCCATAATATTTACATCAGGTTCAGTAATAGAAACTTCAAAATTTTTCCCTATAGCAAGACCTTTAGCAAATAACATTACGTCTGAATCAGCAATTGAAATCCACCATTTTTCATTGTTAAATTTAAGCACTACGGGATCATTAATCATTCCCCCATTTTCATCAATTA
>CACBPV010000017.1 GCA_902541215.1 uncultured Alphaproteobacteria bacterium
ATGTCTTTCAATAAGTTGACTATGTATACCTCCAATTGGTCCAGATGCACCCCATCCTATTCCACCAGATATAAAAGTTAATAAAAAATAAAAATATGATGAAGAAATAACAGTCAATAAGGCAGAAAATGTAACAATAGGAAAAGCTAAACTCATAACTAATTTAGTTCCATATTTTGGGACTAATATCCTTCCAGCAATTTGATTAGAAATTATAAAAAAAATTCCAAAAAGTAATATCGCATAGCTTAAATCAGACTCGTCAATTGAAAGTCTCTCCATATTCCAAGGTGTTATTCCAAAATAACAACCCACGACTATCATTGGATAGGTAGAAGTAATTACTGATGCAATGGTAGCTCTTCTAAAAATTATTTTTTCTTCTAACACAAAATTTTTTACCAACGATGATGCACATCATCAAAAAAATATTCTGTGTAAATATTACTAATTTTTTCCATCAAAGAGGAAATTTCATTAATATTTGAAGAAGAAGTATTTAAATTCACATGATCTTTATTTTTTGCGCCAGGGATAACAACACTAACTGCATCATGCATCAAAATCCATCTTAGCGATAATTGTGATAAAGTTATTTCAGTTGGCAAAATATTTTTTAAATCCTCAACTGCATCTAATGCTTTATTAAAATTAACACCTGAAAATGTTTCTCCAACATCAAATGCATCACCATTTATATTATAATTTCTATGATCATCAGGAGCAAAAGAAGAATCTTTTGAGAACTTACCTGTTAACAAACCACTTGCAAGAGGCACCCTGACTATAATTGCAACTTTTTTTTCTTTTGCTATTTCAAATAATTTTTCAGCAGGTTTTTGTCTAAAAATATTAAAAATAACTTGTATCGATTTTGTATTTGGACGTTTGATGCAAGCTAAAGCTTCATCAACTGTTTGAACACTAAATCCGTAATGTTGAATTTTTCCTTTACTCACTAAATAATCTAACATGTCAAATGTATGATCAGATGAATATACTTCGGTTGGAGGACAATGCATTTGTAATAGATCAATTGTTTCAACATTAAGATTTGATAAAGATTGATCTACATAAGACTCCATTAATTCCTTATTATAGTATCCCTCGGACACATGAGGATTGATTTGTCTCCCAGCTTTTGTTGCCACATAAATTCTTTCAGATACTGATTTAATAAATTCACCTACAAATTTTTCACTTCTACCCATGCCATATACATCAGCAGTATCAAAAAAATTAACACCATTTTCAAATGATGATTTTAATACTTCTTTAGCTTTATCTTCACTAACTTCTCCCCAGTCTGCTCCAATTTGCCAGCAACCTAATCCAATTTCAGATACGTTCCAATCTAATGATCCAAATTTTCTATATTTCATATTTATCCTACAACTATTTCATCAGTGACTAATGTACCATCCTCAACAATCAATCCTATAGCTCCAGAGTCAAGAATATTATTTTTATCTTCATATTCTAAAACTAATTTATTTTCTAAAAATGCAGAAAGAGCATTATCTTTAATTTTAAGAGATAATTTATAATTTTTAAAATATTCTAAATTAAAATCCATCTCCTTTAAAACATTTACTTCATTCACCACTTTTATTAGCTGAAGTTTGTTTGAAGAATTAATTACCAGTCCATAGTATCTATTTAAACCTTGCACTCTTACAGCAAGGCCACCGGTAGTTAGTCTTTGCACTGCTATATCCGCGCTGACAGTGTAGTTTTTCCAAACTTCATTACCCGTTATGATAATACCTCTTCCACTATCTTTTGTTATTCTGAATGTTCTTGCGCCGACTTCCCATTTATCAACCGCATTTACCCAACTTGATTTCCACATAACAGCTTTTGATGTTTTTACACCTCGTTTATGTTCTCCTATATGTTTTGGTTTATAAAATGAACAATCTGGTTCTCCTGTAAATGTTAGATAGTTTATTAATAAACTACCAGAATTTGCTTCTTCAGATTCAATAGAAAAGCCAACTTGAGTAATTGGATTTCCTTCAGTTGAGGGAATTTTCCATTTTAAGTTATGTGATTTACCTGAATATAAAATTATTTCCTCTGAATTAATTCTTTCATATTCATCATCTTTCCCAAACATATTGATGAAACATTTAACATTAATTGGTTTATCTGAACTTGAAGCAAAATTAATTTCAGATTCAATTGTTTGACCAGAATATAATAATGGAGATGAAATAATATTATAACTTTGAAAAAATCTCTCTCTAGCTTTACCTGTTAATTCGTGTACCTCTTGAGGAAAAAATACATCTACTAATGCTTCAGAGAAAACGCCAGGGGCTACTCTATCAAATTTAATCTCAAGTGCCCTAGTTCCAATTTTGCTATCATATTTTATATTTTGTACACGAGTGGAAATGTTCTTATTTTCTTTATAGTTAGCTCTCCACCCTTGAACTGATCCAGGCATTTCAAAATGAAATCTAGATCCATTTTTAGGCTGAACAATTTCTTCATTGTTCATTCTTTTTGCAGTATTAATTACTTTATAAGCTTCAGTTAATGCGTCTGTTTGAGTTTCCCCACCATTTGCCGTAGGGCAATACATTCTATCTTGGATTGGAGAAAGATAATCTGGTCCATTATTTAATCCTTCAAGTCCATTTTTAATTCCCATCAGGCAACCAACATTTCCAGAATTACAATCTGTATCTCGACCTGCAGTATTAACAATCATTAATGTTTTTTGAAAATTATCATCCCCAAATAATAATGATAGAATTATAATAGCATGGTTAGGTATCATGTGACACTCACCTAAATATTTATCATAATCATAGTTTTCAGCTAAAAATTCTCTTGCTTGCATCCAGTCACTATTACCTGATCGTATATTTTGTAATTCTCCAATTACTTTGTAAATCTCAGATGTATTTGGAATATATTTTTTACTTTCATTAATTATTTTATTAATATCTTTTTCAATAAAAGCTAAAGACTCCATAGCGGCTACCATTTGTGCTCCGTAAATCGCTTCGCCATCATGACTTACGCTTGCAGCTTTTTTTGCAAGATCAGCAGCTTTTTCTGGATCGCCTGGTGAAACTAAAGCCCATCCATCAATAAAGATTTGAGCTCCTATTTGTTGTGCAACAACTTCTCCATTTGTTTCAATCGAACCACTCATTGGGGCGTGAATGCCCGCCTTAAGGTTTTGGAATGCAGTGTCCTCAGCTGAATGACCTCTACCTCCCCACCACAAAACAGTTTTATTTTCTATAAGATTATTTAACCAACTTTGACCAATTTGTTTTGGCGTAATATTAGGATCATAATTATTTTCTCTTAAAGCTCTTAAAAAAGTAAAGGTACCCGTAATATCATCATCTGTTACTACTAATGGAACATTTAATTTCTCATTTACATAGTAATTAATCTCACCTAACTCTTCTAATATTCTTTCGTGAGTCCATTGCTCAAAAGGACGTCCTAGATAAACACCTATTAATTTACCAAGTACACCTGCATATACTTTTTCCTCATAAACTTTATCTAGTTTCATCATTCCTCCTCTTTTCTAGTTTATTCTATTGATATTGAATCACTTTGAATAGCACCATTTTCAGTAAAAAATCCAATCATTCCCTCTTCATATGGGTTCGATTTATCTTCAACTTCAATTAATAATTTATTATCAACAAAACCTTGTAATTTATTACCATCAACCTTAAATTTTAATTCATAGTCCTTAAAGAATTCAAGATCAAAATCAATTTCTTTGAGAGTTTTCAAATCGTATTCCATTTTATTAATTTTAAGTTTATTTTCTTTTGTAAGTTCAAGAGAATAATATCTTTTAAGTCCTTGAGATCTAAGTATCAAACCTCCAGCAGATGCAAGAGGAATAGAAATCTTTGCTGAAATTGAATAATCTTTCCATGTTTCACTTCCAGTCATTATATGACCACGGCCTATACCTCTGACAACTTTAAACGACTCGTTGTGACGGTATTGCCATTTATCTACATCATTTACCCAAGCTCTTTTCCATAATTGGCCATAAACTTCCTCTTTGTAAAAAATACCTCTTTTAAATTCATCTATATGATCTGGTCTTTTGAATGTCATTTTTGGGGAACCAGATATGTTTAAATAATTAATTAATAATTTTCCTGAAATATTATCATCAGAGTTTATACTTATCCCAATTTGACCAATTGGGTTAGAAAATGTATCAGGAACACTCCACTCTAAAACACTATTTTCATTTGCTTTGAGATTATAATCTTCTGAGGTAATTTTAATTAATTTATCACCATCACCCCAATATTTTATAAACAAATTAATTCTTAGATCTTTATCAGATCTTGAAATAATCTCTGTTTTTATATTTTGTCCCGTGTAAACTATAGGGCAAGCAACATAGTCATAATGAAAATATCGTTGTACTTGATAACCTTCTAATTTAGTAAACCATTCAGGAAAAAAACTATCAACAAAAACTTCACTTGAAAGTCCAAAAGATAAATCTGTAAAGCTAACTTGTAATGCTCTCGTTCCATTATCAGATTTAAATTCAACATTAGATAAACTAGTATTTAGATTGTTATCATTTGTTTTATCAACCATCCACCCTTGAGTTGCAGTTTCCATTTCAAAATTGTATCTTGCATTATTTTTAATAACCTTACTTTCAAGGCCATTCATTCTTCTTGTTATATTAATAATATTTTGACTTTCTAATAATGCATCAGTCATGGTTTCAGAGCCATAAGCAGTTGGTAAATAAATTATATCATTAACTGGTGTTATATAATCTGGACCCTTCTGGATACCTTCTAATTCATTTTTAATGCCTAAAATACATCCGACGTTTCCTGAATTGCAATCTGTATCCCAACCAGCAGTATTAACTATCATTAATGATTTTTGAAAATCATCATCTCCAAATAGTAAAGCTAAGATAATGAGTGCATGGTTAGGTACGATATGACAATTTCCTGGAAATTTACTGTATCCATACTTATCTTCAATTTTAGATCTTGCTTGTTCCCAATCTAAATTACCAGAACTCCAATCCTGAATATCTGATATGAGTTTGTAAATTGTTGAGTCAGTTGGTACAAATTTTTTACTTTCTTCGATAATTTTTTTAATATCATTTTCAATAAATGCCATAGCTTCCATTGCAGCAACAACTTGAGCGCCATAAACAGACTCGCCATCATGACTAACACTTCCGGCTCTTTTTGCTAAATCAACTGCTTGTTCTGGATCTCCAGGAGAAACCATTCCCCAACCATCAATAAATATTTGCGCTCCAATTTGTTCAGCAATTACTTTACCATTTTGTGCAATTGAGCCACTTTCAGGTGCATGAATGCCTTGTTTAAGATTCATATAGGCACTTTCTTCAGTTAAAACTCCCTTTCCAGCCCAAGCAAGTACTGTCTGGTTTTCTATGCAATAATTTAACCAAGTTTGACCAATTTGTTTGGGAGAAATATTTTTATCAAAGTTAAAATGTTTTAAAGCATTTATAAATCTAAACGTGCCAGTTAAATCATCATCTGTAACGTGTATTGGAAAATCAAGTTTATCGTTTACATAATAATTTATAGGACCTAGTTCTTCCATGATCCTATCATAATACCAACCTTCAAATGGTCTGCCCAAATAAACTCCAATGATCTTTCCTAGAACACCGGCATAAACTTTATTTTCAAATACTTTATCTAAATTCATTTTATTCTCCCAAATGATTGTTCTATCAATTTATAGAAATTTCATCACTGATAATTGTTCCATTTTCAACAATACAACCTATCATTCCTTTCTCAAATTGATTTGTTTTATCTTCAACTTCAATTAACAACTTATTGTTAATAAAACCTCTTAAAATATTATTATTTGCCTCAAAACGCATTTCGTATTCCTCAAATGGTTCAAATTTAAAATCTATTTCTTTTAGAGTTTTTAGACCATACTCCATTTTATTAATTTGTAATTTATTTACAGATTTAATTTCTAGAGAATAATATCTTTTGAGTCCTTGTGATCTTATCACTAATCCTCCAGAAGACGCTAATCGAAACATTATTTTTGAATTAACCGAATAATTTTTCCATTCAGAAGAACCAGTAAAAACATGGCCTCTAGATGCGTTTTTTATTAAGCCGAAAGAATTTTTTCCGTAGCCATACCATTTGTCTACATCATTTACCCACGCTAGTTTCCATAATTGACCATAATATTTATCTTCATCAGGAATATAAACACCATTTGTTAAAGATTTGATATCATGACTTACAAGATTTGCACGATTATCTTTAATATGTTCAGGTTTTCTAAATGTCATTTTAGGTATTCCAGTAATATCAAGATAATTAATTAATACTTCACCCGATGCTTGTTCATCAGAGGAAATAGAATATCCAATCTGAGTAATGGGATTTGAAAATGTATCAGGAACTTTCCATTCTATTGTTTTACTTTCATCATCTGAAAAGAAGTATTCTTCTGAACTTATTTTATATAACTTATCTCCTTCTCCATAATATTTAATAAATAATTTAATTTTTATATCTTTTTTAGTTTTTGAAATTATTTCAGTTTTAATATTTTGACCAGAATAAATTATAGGACAGCCAACAAAACTGTACACCATAAGCATCATTTCCTGCTGCTCATTTAAAGTTGTAAACTCTTCTGGGAAAAAAGTATTTACATGTAACTCGCTATTAATACCTTTTGTTAAATTATTAAAATTTATCTCAAGTGCTCTATTTCCAATTTTTGATTTATATTCGATATTTTTTAAATGAGTATTCTGATTATTATCATTTGATTTATCAACTACCCATCCTTGAGTAGATGTTTCCATTTCAAAATTATATCTTGCATTATTTTTAATAACCTTACTTTCGAGACCATCTAACTTTCTTCTTATGTTGATTATATTTTGACTCTCTCTAAGAGCATCAGTCATCGTTTCTGAGCCACGAGCTGATGTTATATATAATGTATCATTTACTGGTGAAATAAAATCTGGACCCTTCTGAATTCCTTCTATGCCATTTTTAATACCCATATAGCAGCCTACATTTCCTGAGTTGCAATCAGTATCCCAGCCAGCAGTATTAACAATCATTAACGTTTTTTGAAAATCATCATCTCCAAACAAAAGAGCTAAAATTATCAAAGCATGATTTGGAACAATATGGCAGAAACCTTGGTACTTATCATATCCATAATTTTCTTCTATTTTAGATCTTGCTTGTTCCCAATCTAAATTACCAGAACTCCAATCCTGGATATCTGATATTAATTTATAAATAATAGAATCATTAGGAATGTATTTTTTACAATGCTCAATTATTTTCTTTGTATCATTTTCAATAAAAGCCATTGCTTCCATTGACGCAACAACTTGAGCACCATAGACAGATTCCCCATCATGACTGACACTTCCTGCTCTTTTTGCCAAATCTGCTGCAAAATCAGGATCACCAGCAGCGATCATGCCCCATCCATCTATAAAAATTTGAGCACCTATTTGTTCAGCTATAATTTTACCATTTCTTTTAATTGATCCACTTTCAGGTGCTTCTATACCTTCTTTTAAATTTAAATAAGCGCTTTCTTCCGTCAGTAATCCTTTCCCAGCCCATGCTAAAACTGCTTGATTTTCTAAGCAATAATTTAACCAGGTATCGCCAATTTGCTTTGAGGTAATGTTTTTGTCAAAATTAAAATCTTTAAAAGCTTTAATGAAAGTAAAAGTACCATTTAGATCATCATCTGTTACATGCATTGGTACATTTAATTTATCATTCACATAATAATAAATAGGACCTAGTTCTTTCATTATTTTATCGTATGGCCAACCCTCAAAAGGTCTTCCTAAATATACTCCAATAATTTTTCCTAAGACACCTGCGTAAACTTTATTTTCAAATATATGATCTAATTTCATTTATTATCAATCTTATTCTATACTAATTGAGTTAGATGATAATGTTCCGTCTTGAGCAATAAAACCAATCATCCCTGATTCAAATGAATTATCTTTATCTTGTGTCTCAATTAAAAGTTTTCCATCTACATAACCTGATAATTTATTTCCATTAACTGTAAATCGTAATTCATAATCTTTATAAAATTCAAAATTAAAATCTACTTCTTTTAATGTTTCGAGTTCATAAAACATTTTATTTATCTGTAATTTATTTTTTGAAGTTAATTCTAAAGAATAATACCTTTTTACACCTTGAGATCTTATCACTAATCCTCCAGCTGATGCCAAAGGAAAATTCACTTTAGAAGAAACAGAATAATCCTTCCAAGAAGATGAACCCTGTAAAATATGCCCTCTTCCCACACCGTTAATTATTTTAAAAGACTCCATCCATCTATATTGCCACTTATCAATATCGTTAACCCATGCTCTTTTCCATAATTGGCCATAAAATTCTTGATTGAAAAAATATCCATTTTTTGAAGCATTTTCTATATGATCAGGTCTTTTGAAAATTGTTTTCGGTGTACCTTCAATATCAAGATAATTTATTAAAAGTTTTCCTGAAGAATTTGTATCTGAGGAAATTACAAACCCAATTTGTCCAATTGGATTAGAAAATGTATCTGGAACAGTCCACTCAATAGATTTTACTTCATTATTTAAAAGTTCATATTCCTCTGTATCTATTTGTTGTAATTTATCCTCTTCTCCCCAATATTTTATAAATAAAGTAACTTTAATATTATTTTTACTTTTAGAAATTATTTCCGTTTTAATTTTTTGACCAGTATAAACTATTGGACATCCAACAAAATCATAGTGAAAAAATTTCTGCCTCTGAGCACCTTTTAATTCAGTAAACCAATCTGGGAAAAAAGTATCTACATACACAACACTTGAATGACCAACTGATAAATTAGAAAAGTCAATTTCTAGAGCTCTTTGACCAATTTTTGATTCATAAGCAACATTTGCAATTCTAGTATTAAGATTGTTATCATTTAACTTATTCACCTTCCAAGCTTGAGTAGAACCTGGCATTTCAAAATTGTATCTTGCATTATCTTTTATTAAATTATTTTCCAAACCGTTAATCCGTCTTGTAATATTTACAATATTTTGACTTTCTCTAAGAGCATCAGTCATTGTTTCCGCTCCGTTACTAGTTGGAAGATAAATTGTATCATTAACAGGAGTAATATAATCAGGACCATCTTTTATACTTTCAAGTCCATTTTTAATTCCAAGAAAACATCCTACATTTCCTGAATTACAATCTGTATCCCATCCTGAAGTGTTAACAATCATTAAAGATTTTTGAAAATTATCATCGCCAAATAGTAATGCTAATATAATTAATGCGTGATTTGGTACAATATGAACACCGCCTATAAATTTTTCATAACCATAGATATAATCTATTTTTTCTCTTGCTTGCTCCCAATCTAAATTTCCTGATCTCCAATCTTGAATGTCAGATATAAGTTTAAAAATTGTTGAATCTTTTGGAATATATCTTTTGCAATGCTCAATAATTTTTTTTGTATCCTTTTCTATAAAAGCCATGGCCTCCATTGCAGCAACAACTTGAGCCGCATATACTGACTCACCATCGTGGCTAACACTCCCTGCTTTTTTAGCAAAATCGGCTGCTTGATCTGGATCTCCTGGTGAAACTAACCCCCAACCATCAATAAAGATCTGAGCACCTATTTGTTCGGCAACAATTTTACCATTTGTTTTAATAGATCCACTATCAGGAGCATGAATACCCTGTTTTAAATTTTGATAAGCAGTATCTTCTGATGACGTACCTTTACCACCCCACCATAAAACAGCCTGATTTTCTAAACAATAATTTAACCATGTTTGACCGATTTGCTTTGAAGAAATATTTTTATCAAAATTAAAATCTTTTAAGGCGTTTATAAATCTAAATGTTCCAGTTAAATCATCATCTGTGATTTGAATAGGCATATTTAATTTATCATTTACATAATAATTAATTGGCCCTAATTCCTTTATAATTCTATCATACCACCAACCTTCAAAAGGTCTGCCAAGATAGACACCTATGATTTTACCTAAAACTCCTGAATAGACTTTCTCCTGATATTCTTTGTTAAGT
This sequence comes from uncultured Alphaproteobacteria bacterium, assembly GCA_902541215.1. Classification (GTDB taxonomy): domain Bacteria; phylum Pseudomonadota; class Alphaproteobacteria; order HIMB59; genus CACPNW01. The sequence continues at coordinate 10,131 of CACBPV010000017.1, forward strand.
TCCATCTTCCTCCCATTGAACTAACCTTTTGTTGCTCCACTGGTTAAACCAGCAATAAAACGTCTTTGAAAAAACATAAATAAAATAGCAATTGGTGCAGCCATTAAAATGGAAGCTGCGCTTACCAATCCATAATCATTTGCAAATCTACTTTGAAATGTAAATAAAATTGAGGAAATGGGTTTGTATTCATCAGTAATAATAAAAGTGATGGCAAATAAAAACTCATTCCAAACTGTTAATGATACAATAAGTGCAGTTGTTAAAAAAACTGGCCAAGAAAGAGGTAGGGCGACTCTTGTAAACAATTGCATCACTGATGCCCCATCTAGTTTAGCAGCTTCAAAAAGTTCTGTAGGTAATTGCAACATATAAGAGCGAATTAAGAAAGTAGCAAAGGGGGCATTTAAGGCGCTATAAATAATAACTAAACCAATCCTTGTGTCTAGGAGGTATAAACTTTTCCACATTAAAAATAATGGTAAAATAAATAATTGAGCAGGAATACTTATTCCAACTAAAAGGTATAAGCCAACAACAATAGTTTGAATTCCTCTTGGATTTAAAACTGCCAAACTGAAGGCAGCTAAACCAGAAACGGTCAAATTTAATATTAATGTTCCGATCACTAAAGTAAGTGAATTCATAAATATTTGAGTGTAATTTCCATTCACCCAAGCATCATAATAATTCATTAATCTTATTTCATTTGGAAAACCTAAAGGATTTGCTCCAAATTCAGAAGATGGTTTTATAGAATTAAAAGCTAAAACTAGTAATGGTAAAATAATTGTTAAAGCCATAAAAATCAAAATGGCGTGATTTATATAACTCGATCTTTGTCTAAATCTTGCAGTTGCCATTTATAATTTTATACCTCCCAACCCATCCGCCTTAAAATTGCAAAGAAACCAACTATAATTCCGACATAGAAGAACATCATAACACCTATAGTAGACGCATAACCAACATTCATTCGTTGAAAGGCTTGCGAGTACAGATGATTTGCTACAACTTCAGAACTATACGCTGGCCCACCCATTGTTAAAATGTATACATAGTCAAATGTTGGGACAGACCAGATGATTATAATTATTAAAGATAGAACAAAAATTGGACGTATCATTGGTAAAGTAATGTATCTAAATTTTTGAAATTTTGTTGCTCCTTCAATATCAGCGGCCTCATAAAGAGAGTCATCCACTTGATACATTCCAGTTAAATAAATAATAACTAAGAAGCCCCAAAAATGCCACATATCTACCCAGGCAACAGCGTATAAAGCAGTCTCCTTCATTGCAAAAGGTGACTTAGCAAGAAAATCAATACCTTGATTCTCAAACCAACCACCTAAACCATGTCGTGGATGGAATATGTATCTCCAAATCAAACAGTTAACGATACTGGCTAGAATGTATGGAAAAAAATACACTAGTCTATAAAAAAGCTGTCCTCTTTTTATTCCAGTTAAAAGATATGCTATAATAAGTGCTACGATTACTGGTATTGTTAAGAACATTACTGTCCAAATTATGTTGTGTTTAACTGCTTTCTTGAAAACACGGTCTCTAAATAATTCTTGAAAGTTTTCTAATCCAACGTAATTTATTCTGCCAAAACCATTCCAGTCCGTTAAACATAACAATAAACTTAGTATCGATGGGAATGCTACCACAAAGAAATGAATAAATATAACTGGAAATAAAAAGTACCAGGAAATTGCATTTATACTTGTTAAAAATTTTGGCATAATTTCTTTATTTTTAATAAGGGGAAAAAATTTCCCCTTATTTAAATTTATAAATTATCTTTTTCCAACTGGAACTAATGCATCGTCTGCACGAGCTTGATCCCAAAGTCTTTGAGATTCTTCCATGAATTCAAGTGGAGTAATATCTCCAGCCCAAACCACTTCCATATCTTTCCAAATATGAACACCTGGATCATTCGGATAGAACGTCCATGTTGTATATCCATAATTTCCAGAATCAGAAGCTTCTGCGAATTCAGTTAAGAATCTTTTTTGTCTTGGATCAATATTAGGATCAAAGTCAGCATCAGTGTATTTTAGTGGTAACAACCAAGCGCCATATCCTAAACTACCAGTAACTTTAAGAGCTCTTGCTTTATCCGAAAGAATCCAATCAATTACTTTTGCTGCTCCATCTGCATTTTTAGATGACGCGTTGATGGACATTGTTCCACCTGTTGCAAGTTGGTAATTAGGAGCACTTCCTGCTTGTGAATTCAGAATTGGTAAAGGATTCCAATCCCAATCATCAGAAGATTCTCCAAAATTCGTTGCCGTTACATTAAAACCCCAAGTTCCAATCATGAGCATTGCAGAACCTCTAGTAGCAAACTCGTTATTAAAATCATCCCAATCTAAAGAATAATATGTCTCTAGATCACCAGACCAATATCCTTCATCTACCATGTGTTTTCTTAAAAGTTCAATTGCTTCTACAAACTCTGGATCAGTCCATTTTTTTTCACCAATTAATGCTTTATAGACATTTTCTGGTCCAGCATAAGTGTTGAAATAGTTGCCTACTAAATGTTCGTGAGTTGGCTGCCATCCAGCAGAACCATACGCATAAACATTCATTCCCTTAGCTTTGATTTTAGCAGCTAAAGATTCAACTTCTTCTAAAGTATTTGGTGTGCTCCATCCATTTTCTTCAAACAAAGTTTTATTATAAAAATAAATCATTGTTTCATAGTTTTTTGGAATTGAATATAATTCACCATCAAATACTCCTGAATTGTAAGCCCAACCTAGAAGTTTATCTTGCCAACCATATTGATCAGCATACTCTTGCATAGATTTAACAAGACCTGCATCTTGGTAAATTTTTATGTAAGAAGCACCAGGTGTATCAAACATGTCCGGTCCACTTCCAGATAAAAGAGCTGGTCTGATAGTATCATTAATGTCTTCTTTGAATACACATTCTAATTCTACTTCATCTTGTTCAGCATTAAAAGCATCACACATCATTTCTTGAACTGTAGGGTCAGTATCTGCACTACTTTCCATCCACCAAACTACTTTAGTGGCAGCAAATGTTGAAGTTGCGAAAAAAGCTGTAAGAATAAAAGTTAAAAAAATCTTTAAAATTTTATTCATCATTTCCTCCATTTAATATGAAATCTATACTATAAATAGGAATCCTGTAAATCTATTTATGTGATATTTATGTCCAAAAAAAATGAGGAAAATTGGGAATTGCGACAAAAAATTAATCTAAAGCATAAAAATCATTTGATCCCTAATTAAACTTAAAAAATAGTTAAAAGAAAAATAAAAAATAACTATTAAAAAAATTGCTATTAAAGACCAAATTATGAATTTTATCATTTTATAGTTTTTATAAATTAAATAATGTTTAAGGATAGTAATAATATAATATAAATTATTATTAAATTCTAATCATAATTATGAAGAATAAATTATTTGATATATGGAAGCAAAATAAAGCTTGTATAAATGGTTGGTTATCAATACCAAATTCCTTTACTGCTGAAGCTTTTGGCAAAATGGGTTGGGACTCAGTCACTATAGATTTGCAACATGGCCAAAATGATTATTCAAGCGCCATTGCAATGCTACAAGCATTAAGCAATGGTAATTCAGTGCCAATGACCCGTGTTCCGTGGAGCGAACCTGGAATCATAATGAAAATGTTAGATCTTGGCGTTCTTGGCATTATTGCGCCAATGATTAATACAAAAGAAGACTGTGAAAAATTTGTTTCGTATTGTTATTATCCACCAATTGGACAGAGAAGTTTTGGTCCTATGAGAGCTCAAGTGGTTTATGGATCAGATTACTATCAACACGCTAATGAAAATATCGTAAGCTTAGCTATGATCGAAACTAAAGAAGCAGTTGATAATTTAGATGCCATTCTATCCGTTCCACACTTAACTGGTATTTATATTGGACCCGCAGATATGAGTTCTTCTTATGGTTTACCACCTAAATTTGATGTGCGAGAGGATCCTGTTTTTTCAAATATAAAAATGATTGTAAAAAAAGCAAGAGATAAAGGCAAGATTGCAGGTATTCATAATGGCTCGGTTCAATATTTGAAAGAAATGATTGAAATTGGATTTCAATTTACAAGTTTATTATCGGATTTCAGAATTATGTCATCTCATGCTGAAAATTTATTAAAAGAATTGAAAGATGTGGATACTAAATCTGATAATACAAGCGCATATTAATAGTCACTCAATTACTAACTAAATCTTCTTCCATTTTAATTAATTCATACCATCGATTTTCTTTTGTATTTAGATCACTATTAAGAATTTCCATCTTTGAAGTTATTTCTTGATAGCGTTCAAAATTTTCTAAATATAAATTTGTATCCTTCAATTCATTTTTAATATCTTCTAATTCTTGTTGAATATTTTTTATTTGGTTTGGTAATTGCTCTAATTCATATTGAAACTTATATGATAATTTAGGTTTTGAATTCTTTACTTTTTTATTTTCTGAATGTGATTTATTAGTTTCTTTATTTTTAGCTAATTGTTGATTTTCAGATTTCAAAAAATCACTATATCCTCCAAAAAACAAAGATACATTTCCATCTACTTTGAAATGTAAAATTTTGTTTACAGTTTGATCTAAAAAATCGCGGTCATGCGATACTATTAGTAAAGTTCCATTATAATTGGATAGCATTTCTGTTAACAGATCTAGCGTTTCTAAATCTAGATCATTTGTTGGCTCATCTAATATAAGTCCAGTTTTGGGATTAGCTAATACTTTTGCCAAAAGTAATCTGTTTTGCTCTCCTCCTGATAATGTTTGTATTGTATGGTTAACATTTTTAGGATCAAACTGAAAATCTTTTACATAGCTACAGACATGCCTATCTCTTCCCTGAACTTTTAAATAGTCTCCCCCAGAAGGAACTAAAATATCTTTAATAGATTTTCTTCCATTAAGATCATTACGCATCTGATCAAAATAAGAAAATTCTAAATTTTTTTTCAACTTAATTTTACCTTTAGAAATTTTTATTTCATTAAGAATTGTACGAAGAAAAGTTGATTTACCACTTCCATTATTACCTAAAAGACCAATACGATCATTTTTTGAAATTTTTATAGATAAATTTTTAAAAACAAATTCACTTTGATTTGGATATTTCACAAAAACTTCTTGAAGTTCAGCAATAAATTTAGATTGATCGGTAGATTTTTTAGAAACTTGAGGTCTTAAAGATTTAATTGCACTTCTGTAAGAAGCTTCATCCTTTTCTAATTGCGCTTTTAGTTCTTTAGCTCTTTTTAATCTTTTTTCATTTCGCTTAACGCGCGCCTTTACACCTTTATTTGCCCACTCGAGTTCAATATTAACAAATTGCTTTCTATTTCTTAATTCTCTATATTCTTGATCGAGCAACTCCTCAGACCATTTATCAAAATCTTTAAATCCTCTTGGGCTTACCCGTAATTTTCCTCTATCTATCCAAAAAACTTTATTAGTAAAGTTACTAAGAAAAGTTCTATCGTGACTTACACATATAATTGTCTTATTTAAATTGCGTAAATAACTTTCTAGCCATTCAATGCATTGTAAATCTAGATGATTGGTTGGCTCATCTAATAACAAAACATCTGAGTCATTTAATAAAGATCTAATTAAATAAACTTTTCTTTTTTGACCTCCTGAAAGATCTTCAACATTCGCAAGTTTATCTAAATTGAGTTTATTGCAAAATATATCAACAAAATGTTTATTTTGTTCATTAAGTAAGTCTGAAAAATTCTCTTCAATGGTTTTCTTATCTAGTTTTTCAAATTTCTGATTAAAATATCCAACTTTAAGACCAGGGTAATTCCATAATTCTCCTGCATCTAAATCCTGATCACCATAAATAGTTTTCATTAAGGTAGTTTTTCCAACACCATTCTTACCAACGAGTGCAATCATATCGCCCTTGTGTAAATTTAGATTTAAATCTTGAAAAATTACTTTTTTTCCAAATTTAATTTCTACTTCTCGGAGAGAAAATAATAAATCACTTACCACGAATTAAAGTCTTATATAATTTTGTAATAGACAACAATAAAATCAAGGATCATAAATATAATGAATAGTATTGCCACTCTGGTTAAAGACCATTGACCTTTAGGAAAAATAAAATTTAAAAATTTCATAATAGTTTACTCACTTTGTAACTTAATCCATTTAATACAATCTTCAAGTCTATCATCGCCCCAAAATACTTCCTTACCATCGTATATAAATGTTGGACTTCCAAAAACTCCTTTTTTGTATGCATATTCAGTATTACTTAAGTATTTATCTTTTATTTCCTGGTCGTTTGCTTTTTTTAAGGTCTCATCAGCATCTAAATTAAGTTCCTGAAAAATTTCGTTTAAGTTTGGCTGAGTAGCTGGTTCTTTACCTTGCTGAAACCATCTTTGATATGTTTTATAAACGTAGTCAACTCCCCAACCCTCATTCATTCCAAGAATTGCAATTTGATTTGCTAAATCAAATTCTTTTAAAGGATAAGGAGCAGGAACTTTAGCTTCAAAACCGTAAAATTTTGCTCTTCTTTCTATATCTCTCCACATGTAATCTGATTTTATCTTTTTAGCTGGTGGCGTGAATGGAATATTATCCATATCCATCATAATTTTTCGAACGCTGAAAGGATGCCAATTGAATTTGATATTTTCTTTTTTTGCTACATCATGCAATCTATTAACTGTTAAATAAGTATATGTACTGCCAATAGAAAACCAAAAATTTATTTCTTTCATAAAGTATCCTTTTAAACTATTTTTTTTTATTCGATAATTATTTCTTCAGGTGTTGAGTCTATTTCTTTATTGTGATCCCATGTAATGCCATTTTTTCCAGATCCAAATTTTGCTGATTTATTTGTATAAGGAAATTTATATAATATTGAATTAAAATATTTTTGCATTTTAGGAAGGGTTTTAAAATTTAAAAAAAAATTAGAAACTAATGGAAATCCTAATTGTTCAAAAAAATTATCTGAGTTTATATTTTTTACAAATTTATAGTATTTTAAAAATTCGACATAAAGATCTAACGTATCAAATAAATTAAAATCTGGTGAAGAAATATTATTACCTATTAGAAATAGTTTAGTTTCTGAATTATTTTTTTTACTGAGCCAATGTTCAAATTTTTGTAACTTACCAGCATTTGAATGTTCAAAGACTTGATTAAAGACAGTCAAAGCTTCATTTAATTCATCATTTTCATTTTCAAAATGTGTATAAGCAAATCGTGTAACTATATTCCTTAAATCAACAGTTTCTTGAAGGAATTGATTGCAATGTAATTCTTCTTTAGAATTTTCTCCAAACATATTAAATTTCTTACCAAGATAAGTTAAACAGGTAATAGATTGAGCGATTATTTTTTCTTTACCTCCCTCATTAAATTGTAAATAAGGTAAATTAATTAAACTATTTTTTTTCTTTAAAATAATTTTATCTTTTTCGTGCCATTCACTACCATCATAAGTTAGGGAATTATTTTCTAATTTTGGAATTAGTCTATAAATTTTTGCAATAAGAGGCACACCGGCATAAATTATCATTTGCCTTGAAGCTGATCCTAGACCTTTAGTGCTCCAGTATCCTAGTGTAATTTTTTCAATACTCATATTTTAAAAACAATCCCTTTTTAGAGGTATTCTAATTTTAATAAAAATTTAATGTATAAAATTTTAATAAAATTAATGGTTATTTCAGATAAATTAGAATACCATTTTTTACTATTGAAAATTAATATTTTTTTAATCATTTTTTTGTTTTGTTATTATTACCTTATTTTAATTATTTTGAAAAAGGAGGTATTTATGTTTGCAACATGGAAAATAAGAACTGACTATGCAAATGCTGTAGATATGTTTGATAAAGTTTCGCCTTGGTTTAAAGAAAGTGGAGCTCGAATGACTAATGTTACGCATAATATTGGTGGTGATGATAATACATTTACTATTGTAGCAGGATTTGAAAGTTATGAAGCATTTGGAAAAAATGATGATGCTTGGGCTTCATCTCCAGAATGGTGGCAAAAAATGCAACCAAATTTTGTAAACAATGAATTAGTTGAAGCTGTTTATTTAACTGAATTGATTGGAAATATTAAAGGTGCTACTGAGCAAATGCCTGTTTGGGCACATTTTGTTTTTAGTCATCCAGATGTGGATGCTATAAAAAAAAGTTTTGAAATTGATGAAAAACACTACATGTCAAATGGTGCATCAGGAATTGCAATTCATAGAATGTTTGGTGATAGAAATAATCAATATTTATTTGCTGCAAGATTTAACAGTATGCAAGAATTAGGTAAATGCATGGATGCTAGCCAAAATTCTCCAGATTATTGGGCAAGTCATAAAGATTATTATGCAAACTTAAATATTCATCTCAATTATAACGCCAGAGTAATTAGAAGAGATATTTATTAAAAAGGAGGAAATATGATGATTGTAGCATGGAAATATAGAACAAACTTTGAAAATGCTTATGATTCTTTTGGAAAAATTTCTAAATTTCATAAAGATGCAGGAGCAGATTGGATTAATATGTTCATTACAACAGGTGCAGATAATGGATCTTTTATAACTGCAGTAGGCTTTGAAAACATGAAAGCATATGGAAAAATGGATGATATGTGGAATGCCCCAGATAGTGAAATGGATAAAATTATGGCAAATAATTTAAGTGATACCCATTTAATTGAAACATATAATCTAAATTTGATGGCTGGTAATATAGAAGGTGATCAATCACCTGAGGTTTTTTCAAATTTCATTTTTGAATGCGATGATGTTCAAGCTGTAAGAGATAGTCATGCAGCAGATTGGAAATATTATCAAGATGGAGGTTGTACAGGAATAGATATTCATCGAATAAGTGGAGGTGATTATGCATCTAATAATACATTCATGTTTTGCGCCAGATTTAAATCAATGGAAGACCTAGGAGCTAATTGGGATAGAATGGGAGAAAGTTCTTATGGTAAAGATCTTTCGGATTATCATTCAAAAATTAAAATTATAAAAAATTTTAATGGAAGAAGTTTAAAATTTGAGAGATTTAAATCATGAAAATATTGATAATCAATTTTAATCTTAAAAATTTAAGCGTTGATGACTTCAAAGCTCAAGCGCACATAGATGCAATGGATTTTAGAGGGGTCGAAGGACTAATATCAAAATATTTCATAGGTGATGAAAGTGATAATATTTTTGGAGGAGTATATATTTTTAAAGATGAAGAAAGTCTTGAGAAGTATAAAAAAGGGCCAATATTTGAGTTTTTATCTACAAATGAATATTTTGATAACTTTACTACTAAAGAACACGGTGTGATTGATGGTCCTTCAATAATTGCAGGAGCAGCAACAAAAGCAATATCTTAATTTATAAAGCAGGAATATGATTCCTGCTTCAAACTAAATTTAAATAATAAAAATTTAAATTTTTAATTTTTAATAATTATTCAATCTTTTAATTATCCACATAAGATTTAATTTAAATATTTTTTTAAAGGTAAAAATTAATAATTTTGTAAAAAAAGGAGATTTTAATAGTCTTCTAAAAAAAGGAGATTTTTATGATAGTAGGTAGTTGGACTTATAGAATATCTAATGCAAATGCTATTAAGGCATTTAATACTGCTTCGAAATATTTTAAAAAATATGGAGCATTAGGATCGTCAATTTTAAGTCATCTTGGAAAAAATAATGGATCATACACTGTTAATATTGGTTATGAAAATTATGCTCATTTCGGAGAAGTAGATGATAAAATATCAAATGATGAAAATTTTGCTTCTGACATGGAACCATATTTTGCTAATACTAATTGGGAAACAAACAATTTTTACGAACCCATGACTCACAATATGCCCCCTGATCCAGGAGTAAAACCGGTATTTGCTAATTGGATGTTCTACCATAAAGATGCTGAATTAATTCAATCTAAAGGTGAAATTTTTATTAAAGCTTGGATGGAAAATGGAGCAACAGGTGGCACTGTTGGAAGATTGAATGGAAATGATAATGACTCTTATGGTTTTGGAGTTCGTTTTAACAGCATGAAAGATTATGGTCTTGCACAAGATAAACTAAATGGTGAAAACTTTTGGTCAAATCATATAGAATTTTTAGACGAAACAGAACCTAGAGGAATGACTCTTGCAAGAGTTTTAGAAACTACTTGGAATTGAAAAAATCAAAATCAGTAGGACAATTTCCTACTGATTTTTTTAATTATATAATTAATTTTTTGCAACTTAATTATATTTCATTTTTATTAATAATATAACTTAAACTTAAAAGAACAATGGAAGAAAAATTTCAGAAAGAAGTTATTACGTGTTTCGGTGGTGCTTTTTTAATAATGTTTATGATTGGTATATATTTTGTTTATGTACCTTGGAACATTGATCGTTTAGATATAACCGAATCTGAACTAGGTATATCAATTTGTGCTTTTGGGTTTGCTAACCTATTTGCCAATCAACTAGGAGCTAGAGTAATTGTTCCAAAAATAGGAACAACAAATACAATAATACTGGGAATATTTATTTTCTCGTATCTGCCTCTTGCTATAGCTACTGCTCCTAATTATTTTTATTTTACTCTTTTTTTTATACCAATTGGTATTGGTGCGGGTTTTATTTTTCCTATAATTAATTCTCAGATAGCTATTATTGAACAGAAAACAGGTAGAGTTTTACTTCCAATGACTCAGGCTTTTTTTTCTGCTGGATCATTATTTGGTGCACTTGCAGCAGGTATTTTTATGAATTTAATACCTGATCCAAGAATTACATTCATAATTGTAGGAAGCTTATTTCTTTTATACTCTACTATGTTTTATTTTTTTGGTTTTAAAAAGAAATTAGAAGGGAATGAAAAAATAGAAAAATTTAAATTGCCACAGAATAATATTCTAATTTATGGTTTTTTATTAATGATGAACTTTGCCACTATTGGAATTATTATAGATTGGTCACCAGTATGGCTTACAAAAGATTTGGGAGCACCATTATTTCTTGGAGGGTTAGTAATAATGTTTTTTAATGGTGGTGAAATTATCGCAAGAGTTTCAGGAAGTAATTTAATCAATAAATATGGTGAAATAGTTATTGGATGTTATTTTAGTATAATCGCTTGTATAATTTTATTTATCTCAATATTCACCATGAACTTATATATAATTTTAAGTGGAATAATAATCTTTGGGTTTGGAACGGCAAATTTTATTGCTATTGTATTAAGACAAGCAATTAGTGAAACAAATGAAACAATTAGTCTTACAATATCTAATTTATTAACTTTAGGTTTTGGTGGTTTTATATTTGGACCAGTTATAGTTGGTTATTTGGCAGAATTTATGGGCTTAACATTTAACATGTACTTACTTTCTTTTATTTGGGCTTTTAATGGACTAGCGTTGTATTATCTAATTAATAAAAACAGTTTAAAAAATAATTAAATCTTATATTTTATGTTTCTAGAGTATCAATTGAGCCGCAGTAACTCAGGGGTAGAGTAACTCATTGGTAATGAGTAAGCCGGCAGTTCGAATCTGCCCTGTGGCACCATTTAAATGAAATATATATTTTTATTTTTATTAATTTTTACAAATTTTGAAATAATGGCAAAAAAAATCTCAGAAGTTAATTGGCAGAAAAGACTACTGATCGTATCTTATGAAAATAAAGAGGATGAATTACTTATTCAAACTAAAAAATTCATAATAAGTAATAAATGTAAAATTAATGATAGGAAATTAGAGATTATTTATTTTGAAAAATTGTTAAATAAGAAATTTGAGACTCCAAAATTTATAAGAGGTAAGAAAGGCATTTGGCTAATAGGTTATGATGGGGAAATTAAAGATTTTAGCTCTGATGATAAAATATTGTTAAGACTTTTTGAAGTTATTGATTCTATGCCAATGAGAAAACAAGAAATGGAAAGTGATAAATGTTAATTATTTTTTTGTGTCAATATTTTGATAAATAGCAGTTTCTATTTCATTATAGGTTTTGAGGGAAATCTCATTTAAGTAAGGTAGCATTTGCATGAATATTGCACATCCAATTTTATTTTCAAAATCTATCCAAAAAAAACTATTAAAAATTCCTGTCCAAAATATACTACCTTTTGGACGACCTTCATTTGTTTTTTGATTATTAATCATAAAACCATATCCAAATTTCTTTTCAATATTATCATCATAGTCTAAAGAAGCGGATAACTCAGCATCAACTGAAGGCATTCTTTTAACTTCTAATGATCCTATTTGATTTCTTTTCATTAAATTTATTGATTCTTGAGAAATAATTTCATTTTGTTCTTTTAGAAATAATCTCATAAATTTAGCATAATCTTGAGTTGTTGATAGTAATCCTCCACCACCAGCATGAAAGGATTTATTGATTTTATTTTCTTGCTCGTCAGCTCTTTCTTGATCAATTTTAATTTGATCTTGCGTGTAATTATATACATATGCAAGATCTTTAAATTTTGTATCATCTAAATGAAAAGTGGTATTATTCATACCTAGTTTATTGAATAAATTTTCTTTCATATATTCATTTAATTTTTTGTTCGAAATTTTTTCAATTATATAACCTAATATGTCTATTCCAATACCGTAATTCCATCTTTCTCCCGGTTCAAATAAAATTGGAGCATCTAGAAAATCTGCACCATCATCTTTTAAATCTTGTAATAATTTATTATCAACTAAGTATTTAATTTCAGGATTTAAGAACTGATATCCATAACCTGAGGTATGATTTAATAAGTGTTTAATTTTTATATTTGATTTAGGTTTTATGTAATTAATTTTGTTATCTGTTTTTTTGATGATTTTTACATCAGAAAATCGCATATCAATATCTTGTAAATTTGTTTCTAAACTAATTAAATTCTGCTCAATTAATTGGAAAATACATAGTGATGTAATAGGCTTAGTCATAGATGCAATTCTAACAATTGATAATTCATCAAAAGGAGTTTTATTTTTAGAGTTTTTAAAACCTAAATAGTTTTCATATAAATTCTGATCTTTATTTGTAATAATTACAGATAATGATGGAATTTTATATTTTTCAAAAATATTTTGAATTTTTTGACTTAGTATTTTTGAATTCATCTAATTTAATACCTACACAATCTAATATCTATATTTTAAATTTAAATAATTTAATCACAATTTTTTTATATTATTAATTATCATTATTAAACTAAGAAAACTAACTAGAGAAAAAATTATTGCATTTATTGTAATTACTTGAATACTTGTTTCACCAGGGCTGTCTGTAAGGACATATCTCCAAAAATTTAATGAAGCAAGAAGCTGTAAGATAAAAATTGAAAAAATAAATGGTAACTGCTTTTCTATTCCTTTAAAAAAAATAATAATAAAACCAATAACAAAAGTTAAAAAAATTATTCCTAATACTTCTGATAATCCAGCCACAGCGTGGTTAAAAAAACCTAAATTATTTAAAGCAAATTCATCAGTAAAAATTAATAATTGAATAGAATAATAACTAAAAAATAATAAGTTTACTAGAATAATGGAAATATCTATTATTTTCATCATAAGTGTGTATCATATAATTGCATGAATTTATCAATATGGAAATAACCTTATACTATTTTAAAATACCTTTTTGGAGAGCTGAGGTTGCGCGTTTAGCCTTATTTATTGGTGATATTCCTTTCAAAGATTATCGCTTTGAAAGTCAAGATACGGAAGAGCTAAAAAAAGATGGGAAACTTCCCAACGGGCTAATAGCACCATTTAAGCAGTTACCAGTTTTAGATGTAGATGGTAAAATATTTGCGCAAACTGGAGCAATTGCAAGATTTTGTGGCAAGTTATCTGGTTTGTATCCAAAAAATAATGAATTTGAAGCAGCACAAATTGATCAAATTATTGAAGCGGCGCAAGACATTAACTATCTAGTAACTCTTTCTGGTAGAGATAAAGAAAAGGAACGATTAGAATTAGCGAGAAAAATATTAGCAACAAAACATTTACCAAAATGGTTTCAATTTCTTGAAAATTTACTTTCAGAAAATAAAGATTCTAATTTCTTTGTTGGTAACAAAATTTCTATTGCTGATTTAGCAATTTGGAGATTACTTGGATGGTTAAGTTCGGGGCTTTTAGATGGTGTTCCAGCTAACATATTAGAACCCTATGAGAAATTAAATAAATTGAGAGAAGAAGTATATAAGCATCCAAAAGTTAATGAATGGATGCTTAAAACGTATGGAAAAATAATTTAAAGTAATTCTTAAGTTTTTTTATAAGTTCCAGAGGCTTCCACTGCTTTTTTTACAGTACTAACCATATCAAATTTGGTATCTAAAATGATTAATTCATTTAACATTCCTGATTGTAAAGCTGTAACCTTCATGGCAAGCATTGATTCATAATCACCTTCTGCTGTAGCAATCATGTCAAAGTCACCTCTTACAAATTCTAAACTATGTAATTTACCTCCAGCTTTTTCAGCAGCACTTCCAACAATCGCTGTTCTATCTTGATCTGGATTACTCATATAACCTTTAACGTATTCTGGACTTAATTTTCCGATTAAATAAAATTTATTCATATTACTCCTTTCAATTTGATGTTATTGACTAATAAAAATAATAAGTGAAGTTAAAATAAAAAAATTAATAAATTATGACAGCTTTAAGCGTAAATGTGAATAAATTTGCTTTAGTGAGAAATGCAAGAGGTGCTGACTTGCCAAACTTGATTGATATTAGTAATAAATGTTTAAACTTTGGTGCTGATGGAATTACAGTGCACCCTCGCCCTGATGAAAGACATGCAAAATTTTCTGATCTAGAGCCATTAAAAAATTTATTGGCAAAATTTGAAAATAAAGAGTTCAATATTGAAGGATATCCATCAGATTTTTTTGTTAAAAAAGTAATTGAGGTTAAACCAGATCAAGTCACGTTAGTGCCAGATCCACCTGGTGCATTAACCTCTTCATTTGGTTGGGATTGTCATGAAAATAAAGAATTTCTTCGAGATATTGTTAGTGAATTTAAAAAAAATAAAATTCGTGTTTCAATTTTTATAAATCCATCGATTAAAACACTGGAAAATTTAGAAGTTATACAAACTGATAGAGTTGAACTTTATACGTACGATTATGCTCATAATTTTATAGAGAATGAAGATACTGCCATAAAGTCCTATATAGATGTATCAACATATTTAAAAAAAGAATTTCCTGAAATTAAATTAAATGCAGGACATGATTTAAATTTGGAAAATTTAAAATTTTTCTTAGAAAATATTAATGATATCGAAGAAGTTTCTATAGGTCATGCTCTGATCTGTGATACCTTTGAATTTGGTTTAGAAAAAACAATTAAAAAATATTTATCTCTAACAAAAAATTAAATGACTTTTATCTTTTGGCTTCAATTTGCCTTAGTATGCATAGCTGGAGCTATGTCTCCTGGGCCTAGTTTGGCATTAATTATCAGAAACAGTGTTACAATTAATAGATATGCTGGCATTCTGACTTCTATTGGTCACGGGATTGGTATGGGGATGTATGCAATTTTTGCAGTAACTGGACTAATAATTATTTTAACAACAAATGAAATACTATTTCAATTTATACAAATTATTGGAATTCTATTTTTATTATTTATAGGCTTCCAATTTCTTTTTAAAAAAAATCAAGAAATTGACCATATAAATAATCAAAAACATTTTAATTCATTCTTACAGGGCTTTTCTATAGCAATTTTAAATCCTAAAATTCTCATATGGTTTTCTGCAGTATTTTCACAATTTGTAAAAATAGATGCATCTTTTTTTTCACATTCAATTCTTGTCATTACTGCATCTTTAATAGATGGCATTTGGTATATTATAGTTACAGTTATAGTAACAAGTTATGGAATGGGTAATTTTTTTCAGAGAAGAAAAAAATTTATTCAAAAAA
>CACBPV010000018.1 GCA_902541215.1 uncultured Alphaproteobacteria bacterium
CTTTCCTAGAAATTAATTTATCACGAATTTCAATATTTAATTGATCTGTAGCTCTACCATAGCCATATTTTAGGTATTTTATTGACTCTCTTATATCAATAAATTCCATATCGCAGTTTTCTTCTTTCATATAAGATCCGCTTGGAGCCTTTTTTAAACTTTTCCAACCATATTGTTCTTTTACAAATTTTGTATGCTTTGATGGCCTCCATTTGAAATAATATCCATAAAAAATAGCTTGAATGTTGTTTTTTTCAATATCTTCATCTGATGGGTAAAAAAGCATCTTAATATCATTTTCACTTATTTCTTCATCAAGCATATCTTCTTCTCTATAACCTCTCATTCCACCAAATTCTTGTCTCCATCTTTTATTCATAATCATATTATCTCTCGAATGTTTAGGTCCGCCATATTCAAAAATCGGGTTCTCCCCGTATACTATTAAGGGAATTTTAAATTTTACTGCTATATGTATAGGGACTGTGAACATACCAACATGATTGACCCAATATGGATCTCCAATTGTATCAAATCCTTTAAAAACAAGTTTTTTTACAATATTTGGATTTAGAGAAAAATGAATGTGATCCACTCCAATTGATTTCAATATTTCTAAATTATGTAAACCAATATCAGATTGATCAAATTGATCAAATGTAACAGCTAATGTTCTAAGACCATGTTTTTTTTTCATAACATGTGTCTGCCAAGTACTATCTTTTCCACCACTTACAGGAACTATGCAATCATATTCTCTTTCATGTTTATTAATTAATTTCTCTTCAATAATTTTTTCAAATTCTTTTTCTCTTTCATTCCAATCTAAATTGTTTTCTATATTTTTGTGTTTTCTTTCAGCTGAGATACATGCGTCGCATATATCTTTGTTATCAAAAAAAATATCTGGTTTAGTATTAGGAAATAAACAACTTTTGCAATATTTAATCAATTCAACCTCACATTAACTCCATTTTTATATAAATATTCTTTTATTGATATTATTGTCTCACCAATCCAAAAAAAAATACTACCAGCTGCAACAGCTTCAACACCAGTATTAAACGCTTCTAGAAAATCCTTTTTGGACCCACAGCCCCCCATAGCAATTAAAGGAATTTTAGTCTTATCATTCATTTTATTTAAAAAATTTATATCAAAGCCATTCATTGTTCCATCTAAATCAACAAAATTAATTAAAATTTCTCCGGCACCTAAATTTTCAATATTTTTGATTTCATTAAATGGATCGAGAAAATTTGATGAATTATTATCATACATCATTAATCTATTATTATTTAATTTAATATCCATACAGACTATAACTGATTGATTTCCATAATATTTAGCAATATCGCTTATAATATTTTTGTTTTCAAAATATGAAGTTCTTATAACAACTTTGTCAGCACCATTTTCAAATAATTTTTTTGCATGTTCAAATTTTTTAATACCACCACCAACTGTCAAAGGCATATTACAAAACTTACTTATTTCAAATATATTCGCATAATTTATATTTTCATTTTTATATGCATCAATATCCAAAATAAACATTTCATCTGCAAATCTTTTAGAAAACACTTTTGATGTAGAAATAAAATCACCAACAATCCTGTGTTCATCAAATTTTATTGATTTAACTATCGAGCTTCCTTTGATTAATAATGCCGGTATTATTCTTTTTTTTAACATTTTTTAAAGATTAGAAAAATTTTTCAATAATTGCAAACCTGGTTCCTGACTTTTTTCTGGATGAAATTGAACCCCAAAAATATTTTTTTTTTGTATAGCTCCAATAAAATTTTTTTCTGAATAATTAAATTCCATTTTTTTAACATTTTCTTCTTTTATATTTACAGAGAAACTATGAACAAAATAAAAGTTTGATTTTATATTAATTTTATCAAATATTTTAATATCATCATAATTATTAAAATTATTCCATCCCACATGTGGAACCTTAATATTATTATTGATATTCATACCATCCACAGTACCTTTTATTAAATTTAAACCAGGTGTATTTTTAAATTCATTACCCTCACTCATTAGTAATTGCATTCCAATGCATATACCTAAAACAAACCCCCCTTTTTCTACATGATTTAAAAGAAGATTTGAAAAACCAAAATCATTTAAATTTTTCATTGCTGCAGGAAAAGACCCAACACCAATCAAAACAATTTTATTAAATTTCTCTATTTCTGAAGGATTATTAGAAATAAAAGTATCAACTTTTATTAAATCAAACCCATTTTTAATAGAGGTTATATTTCCGATATTATAATCTATAATTCCAATTGTTTTATTTTCCATTATTGTAATTATATCTAAGATGAAATTTTTTATTATATTATATCTTAACTATAAATATTTTCATTTAATTTTTCTATAGATATAACTTAAAGAAACTGATAAAGTTTTATTATGAAAAAAAAATATGATGTTAAAACCCTTGCATTTAAAGGAGGAGGGGCAAGCTTAACATCAGAATTAAGCCTGCAGGTTTATGACAATTTTCTAGAAAATTGTCATTATGATAGAATTCAAAAAATTGCAGCTAAATATGAACATTTTAAACTAATTCAAAATATACCTGGTGATATTGTGGAATGTGGAGTCCATTATGGTAGCGGAGTATATTTGTACTCAAAGTTATTAAAAATATTTAAACCTAATTCTCTATCAAAAGTTGTTGGCTTTGATTTTTTTGAAAAAAATAGAAAAATAAAAAGTAAATTTAAAGAGGATAAAATTGCTATAGATGAACATAAAACAACTCACCCTTCAAAAGAAAAAATTTTAAAAAATTTGAAAAAATTAGATATTAATAATGTTGAATTAATTTCAGGTGATGTTTCTAAATCAACAAAAGCTTATGTAAAAAATAATCTAGGATTTCGTATATCGCTTTTGATTTTAGATGTAGATAATTACGAAGGTACTTTTCATGCTCTAAAGAATCTTTATGACAATGTTGTTCGTGGAGGTGTAATAGTATTTGATGAATATTCTCTTAGAACATATGGAGAATCTGATGCGGTAGATCAATTTTTTAAAAATAAAAAATTACGTTTAAAAAATTATGATTGGTGTTCGACGCCATCAGCTTATTGTATCAAAGAATAATGACTTTAGATTTAACAGGATATTCTAAAAAAAATATATTTAACAAATCTAAATTTGAAAAAACTGCACTTAAATTTGAAAAATCGGCTAGAGCAAATTATACTGAAGTAAACTACAATCCAGTTTTTAGATCATCAGGCATATTTTTTGTTTATTTTATAAAAAATAAGATTGATACTAACATATCTTTTTTAAATTATTTTCAAATAAAAAATTACAATAAAAATATTAGCTGTTTAATTAGCTTAAGAGACTCCAAGGGTTTTTTAATTAAAAGAAATTATTCAGAAAGATTAGATGTAATCAAAAATATAAAACTATCAGAATTTTTAGATAAAAATGTAAAAAATTTTTATGGTACAATTGAAGTTGAATTTTTTTCAACAAAAGATTTAAAATATTCTTTTCCTGCTTTAGATGTGTTTTATTTCAATAAAGATTCTTTAGCATGTGTTCATACAAATCAAAGAGTATTTAATAATATACAAGATCAATTTAATACTTTGGCTCTTAATGATCTTCAAACAGGTTTTGATATTTATTCTGATAGAAAATATTTTTCAATACTAACTATGATAAATGGTCCATTAGAATTAAAGAATATACAAGCTCTAATAGAATTTTATAATAAGGATGGTTTAAAAAAAATACATAAACTAAATTTTAAAAAAATTAATCCTTATGAGACGATCCTTGTAAATTTAAAAAATATTAAGTTTCTAAAAAATTTTTTAAATAATGAAAAAGGTTTTTGTAAAATTAAAAGCCCGACTAAAAATGTTTTTAATAGAATAATGATTGCAAGTTTTTCTCAAAATATGAAACATCTTAGTGTCACACATAGTTATTACGATTGCTCTCAAACTAAAGATTATCTTAAATTTAATCAGAAAAAAAATAGAGAATACGCATGTTACTTACCATTTAATATGATTAAAGACATTAACTTAGATCTCGTTTTTTATCCTATATATAGTAAAGTTAATTTAGATCTAAATTTTATTGAATATGATAAATCGAAAAAAATTATAAGACATATCAATCAATATTCTTCTGTAAGCAAAAACTTTAAAACAATTCAAAATATTTCAATCAATAAAGTTTTTAAAAATAAAATAAATCCAGAAAATTTATACTTATTATATTTTTCCTCATCTGATAACAAATACCCATCGAGACTAACTTTTGGAATGAACTATTATAAAGACAAAAATCTTGGAACAAATATTAGTTCATCTATATTATTAAATTTTGGTAAAAGTTACAAAAGAAGAGGGTATTTTTGGGGACCATGTTTATTTGGAAATAAATTAAATTCGTATTTGATGATATCACATTTTAGTAATTCAGAAAATACCAATGAGAAAACATCTATTAAGATAAATATATTTGACGATAGAAAAAAAATTGTAAGTAAAAGTATTGCATCAATATCTCCAAATGCAATTAATATAAATTTATCTAATATGATTGAAAGACAAATAAATAAAAATATTAACAACAAAAGTTTTAATTTTTATTGGTTTACTGTTGAAACTAGTTCTACAAGTTTAATTTGTAATCATGTGCATTTATCAAAAAATGGTTTAGTGGCAGGTGATCATTCATTTTAAATGAAAATTTTTTTTTTTCGCGTAGATTCATCTACGCTAATTGGTTCTGGCCATGTACACAGATGCTTAAATCTGGCAAAATATCTAAAATCCAAAGGTGTAAAATGCAATTTTATTTCAAAGAGATTAACGGGTAATTTAATATCTAAAATAAAAAAAGAAAATTTTGATGTTTTTATATTACCAAATAGAAATTCAAAAAAATTAAGATTTAAGTTAGATTATAATGATTGGCTTCAAGACACAATTGAAAATGATATTAAAGATACAATTAAAATAATCAGCAAATATGATAATATTGATTATTTAATTATAGATCATTATTCTCTAGATATTAGATGGGAAAATAATGTAAGAAGTTATGTAGACAAAATTTTTGTAATTGAAGATTTAACGAGTAGAAAACATTTTTGTGATTACTTGCTTAATTTTAATATTCCAAATGACAATCACAAAAAATATAAAAACTTAACAAATCCACACGCCAGAATTTTATTAGGGCCTAAATATTTATTATTACCTGAAAATTATAATTATAGTAAAAAAAAAATAAATTTAAAGAGAATTGTTTTTTTTATCTTTTTTGGATATTCAGATAACTTTGATCTAACATATAAAACCATTAATTATTTAGAAAGAATGTCAAATGAAAACTTTTTTTACAATATTGTATTAGGTAGATCTTCTATAAATTTCAAGAAGATACAAAATCTTTTAAAAGATAAGAAGAATTTCAAAATAAATATAAATATAAAAAATATAATTAACATAATAAAAAAAAGTGATATTGCAATAAGTGCAGGAGGATTTAATTCTTTTGAAAGAATTAGATTATTAAAACCTTCTATAGTAATAAATAATGCAAAAAATCAAAATGATATATGTAGATCACTGTCTAAATATAAATTCATAGAATATATTGGTGAAACAAAGGATTTAAATTTCTTTAAACTAAAAAAAAGTGTGAAAAAAATTATACACAATTATGATAAAGTAATAAATCATCTTTATAAAAATAAAGAATTATTCCCAAAAAATTCATTAGACAATATTTATAGTCTGATTAAAAAAGATAGTAAGATTATCAATATATTGATTGATAAAAATTCATGGCTTAACGATTATTTAGGAAGTTTTAAAAAAGATTTGAGAAAAAACTCTTATATAGTAAATATACATAACGATTATAAATCTTTAAATTATGCTTTATGTACTTTTATATTAAGTTTTTCAAATAAAATACCTAATAAATATTTAAGTTTATCAAAACATAATATAGTAGTTCACGAAAGTAGTCTCCCTAAAGGCAGGGGGTGGTCTCCTCTTACTTGGCAAATTTTAGAAGGTAAAACTAAAATTCCTATATGTTTATTTTCTGCTTCAAAAGAAATTGACTCAGGAAAAATATATATAAAAGATACAATAATAACTAAAAAAACAGATTTAATTGATGATTTAAGACTAGCACAAGCTTCAAAAACTTTTGATTTATGTAAAAAATTTCTTAAAAGAAAAAATTATTATTTATATAATTCTAAAAATCAGACTGGAAAACCTTCATATTATACAAAAAGAAAACCTAAGGATAATGAATTAGATATTAATTTGTCTTTAAAAGATAATTTTAATCTTTTAAGAGTTTCAGATTTTAATAGATATCCAGCATATTTTATGTTGGAAAATAAAAAATTTAAGATTAAAATAGAAAAATAACATCATGAAAGTATTAGTTGTTGTAGCTCACCCAGATGATGAGGTTTTAGGTTGTGGAGCCACAATTGCTAAACATGCTAGTAATGGAGATACTGTAAATTCAATCATTGTTGCAGAGGGAATAACATCTAGAGATAATATACGTAAAACTGATTTTAGAAAAAAAGAATTAGAAAAACTTAAATCACATTCCTTAAAAGCTGCAAAAATACTAGGAATAAAATCTACTCATTTTTTAAATCTTCCTGATAATAGACTAGACTCTTTAGACTTAATAGATATTACAAAAAAAATCGAACAATATATTTTAAAATTTAAACCTGATATTGTTTACACACATCATTATGGTGATTTAAATATTGACCACAGAACTGTTCATAATGCGGTAATAACAGCTTGTCGTCCTTTTTCATCCTATTTTATAAAAAAAATACTAACGTTTGAAAATCCATCAAGTACTGAATGGCAATCTTTGAGTTTTAATAGTTATTTTAAACCTAATTATTTTGAAAATATAGAAAACACTATAAATAAAAAAATTAAAGCAATGAAACAGTATAAAACAGAATTAAAAAAATGGCCTCATACAAGATCTTTAGAATTTCTCAATATTTTAGCTCAGTATAGAGGATCTATTTCAGGTTTAAAATATGCAGAGGCTTTTTTTGTTGAAAGAATAATAAATAATAAAAAATAAGAGATATTTTTGAATAAAATTTTGCTTATCAGTAATAAAATTTATGGAAAAGAAATATACCATAAGTTAAAATTATTAAATTTACCATATAAATTTTATCTCATTAATCAAAAAGAAAAATTCAACTTTAAAAATATAAAAAATATCAATCCTAAATATATATTTATTCCATATTGGTCTTCTATAGTACCCAAAAATATATACATAAATTATGAATGTATTAATTTCCATATTACAGATTTACCATATGGAAGAGGTGGCACTCCTCTTCAAAATCTTATATTACGAAAATTTAAAAAAACTAAAATAACCGCTTTTAAATGTGATGATATTCTTGATGGTGGTAATATTTATTTAAAAAAACCTCTATCTTTAAATGGTAGTGCAAAAGAAATCTTTACAAGAGCTTCAGATAAAATTTTTAAAATGATTATTGAGATTTTAAATAAGAAAATCATACCCAAACCTCAAAAAGGTAAAATTTTCAAATTTAAAAGAAGAAACCAAGCTGATAGTAAAATTACTACTATCAAAGGTTTAAGAAATATTTATGATTTTATAAGAATGCTTGATGCTGAAGAATATCCTAAGGCTTTCATTGATACTACTCACTTTAAATTTGAATTTAGTAATGCAAAAATATATAAGAATAATATAACTGCTTCAGTAAAAATATTTAACAAAAAATAGTATGAAGATTAATGATATCAAAATTGGATTAAAACATCCGCCTGTTATTATTGCTGAAATGTCTGGCAATCACAATAATTCCATAGATACAGCTATGGAGTTAGTAGAAATTGCGGCTAAAAGTGGCGCCCAAATATTGAAACTTCAAACTTACACTCCAGACACAATGACAATTAATTGTTCAAACAAATATTTTAAAATTAATAATAAAAAAAGTCCATGGAATGGAAGAAATCTTTATGAATTGTATGGCGAAGCCAGTACACCTTGGAAATGGCATAAAGAGATAATTAAAAAAGCTAATAAATTAGGTTTAGAAGCAATAAGCACACCTTTTGACTCAACGGCTGTAGATTTCCTAGAAGAATTAAATGTACCAGCTTATAAAATTGCTTCTTTTGAAAACAATGATCATAAATTAATTAAAAAAATATGCTCAACAAAAAAACCTATAATTATGTCAACCGGCCTGCTTTCACTTACTAATTTGAGTGAAACATATGAATTTTTAAAAAAACATTCAAAAAATAATTTTGCTTTATTAAAATGTACAAGTAATTATCCATCAAATCCAAGTGATAGTAATATTTTGACAATTTCTAATATGAGAAAAATATTCGATTGTGAAATTGGATTATCTGATCATACTTTAGGAATAGGTGTACCTATAGCATCTGTTGCATTAGGAGCAACTTTAATAGAAAAGCATTTCACAAAATCTAGAAAACTTGGCGGAGTTGATTCTGCTTTTTCTCTTGAGCCAAATGAATTAAAAAATCTAGTAAATGAGACTAAAATTGCCTGGAAATCACTTGGAAAAGTTGAATATGCAATCCAAAAAAATGAACTACCATCACTACAATTTAAAAGATCAATTTTTATAATTAAAGATGTTAAAAAAAATGAAACATTAAGTCCTAAAAATATTAAAATAATTAGACCCGGTTACGGTCTTGAGCCTAAATATTTTGATCTTGTAATAGGTAGAAAAGTGAAACGTGATCTTAAAAAAGGCACTCCACTTTCATGGAATATACTATTTTAAATTTATCATTTGTGGTGATATGAAATTAATTATTTTCTTAACATTAACGTATGGTAACGAAAGAGATAGTAAAAGATTGGGTTTTGAACACTTAAAAAAAAATAATTTCGTTATAGAACAATGTAACTTAGGGCCATGGCTATTACCAAATTATGCCTCAAACTATGTGCCAATTGATAAAATTGATAATTTTTCAAAAGATATTAATCATGCAGAGCAATTTATAGAATATGTAAAAAAAATAACTTCAAACACATATATTTTTGATCCATGGAATTGTTATGGTTTTTCTCAAGTAGAAAATATTTTATCAAAAAAAAAATTTATATATTGTTCAATGATTACAAACAATCACCTTACTTATGATATACTTAGTAGAATCAAACTTAAAATCTTTTCGACTTTTACATCACATCAAAAAAAATTAAAAATCACTAATTATAATAAATCTAATAAAAACAGAAATTTAGATTATTTTTTGTATGCTGGTAACAAGTCAAAAAATAATAGAAAATTTTTTATAAATCAGAGTACCAAAAAAATTAAAGTCAATTCACATGATTATGATAATTATTTAGAAACACTTAAAACTAATAAATCTCTTTTTAATTTTAAATATTCTATCTTTATTGATGAAGCATTTCCAAATCATCCCGATCTTTTGCTTTATAAAAATAAAAAACAATGTGACCCAGACATTTATTATAAAGAACTAAATAATTTTTTTAATAAGTATGAACAAATAACAAAAAACAAAATTATTATTGCCGGCCATCCCAGAATTAAATATGATAAATCTTATAGAAATTACTTTAATAATAGGGATATAGTAATTGATAAAACTAACTTACTTATAAAATTTTCAGAAGATGTAATAGTTCATACATCTCAAGCACATTGTTATGCAATTATATACAATAAAAGACTTATTTGGATAGATTCAAATAATTATAATAATAATACCAGGCTTCTAATTCAATCAAGATCAAGATATCTAAATTCAAGCATTATAAACATATCAAAATATAATTTTAAATTAAATATAAAACCAATTTCAAAAAAAAAATATAAAAAATATTTTAATGATTATATAAGAGAGGATCAGTCAATTCCAAATAAGAGTGTCTGGGAAATTTTTACTGACAATATTAATAATGAAAAATAATTTTATCAATAAATATCTAATTACTACTGGATTAAGAAAAACACAATTTTCAAATATTAAAGATAATATTTTATATTTAGGACATTGGTGTTTAAATTATTCTCAAGAAGTTAGACAAGATAGACAGTATGAAATTCAAAATTATCATTGGGAGGATCCTAAAAAAGTAATAAATGATAATATTTATTTAGAAAAAATATATGACATAATACTCAATGATTTAGTTATAAAATTAAATAATTTACATAAAGTAAATAATAATAAAAGATACTGGGAAATATATTTAAATCCCTGGCTTCATCAAATAATTTTTATACTTTATGATAGATGGTATTCCATAAAAAAAGCTTACGAGGATTATAATATTATAGATACTCAAATAATAAATTATAAAAAATATAATTTAGTTCCTTATAACAGTCAGCATTTTAAGCAAGGAATTAGTGGAAATTCCCATGAATGGAATCATTTCATTTATTCAGAAATTATTAAATTTTTAAATTTGCCTCATACAGTTATTGCACATGATTTAAATTTTAATATTCATAAAAAATTTCAAAGAAAAACAAAGCACTTAGTTTTAAATAAATCTAAAAATTTAAAAAATTTTATTAAGAATTATTTATTAAAGTTTTTGAATAATTTATTTAAAAATAATTCTGCTTTAATATTAGTTAACTATTTGTCTAGTTACGAAGAATTATTATTTCAATTCAAGCTTAAGCAATTTTTTGTTTTTAGAGAAACAATTCATGATAATCACATTGGTAAAATACCAAATGATAAAATAAGAAAAAAAATACATCTAAACTTTTGTAATAAAAATAAAGATGATAATTTTCTAAAATTTTTAAATGAAATTTTTATTTATTTAATACCTACTGCGATAATCGAAGATTATAGCAATTATACTAAAAAAACTAATTTTAGAAATTTTCCCTCTAATCCAAAATTTATATATACTACTACAGGACAGTACACTTCAACAATGTTAAAACACTATATTGGAATAAACAACTGTCCTTTGTATATTTCTCAACATGGAGCAACATATGGCACTACATTATTTTCAGCTGCTGAAAAATATGAAAGAAAAATTTCAAATAAGTTTTTCACTTGGGGTTGGAAATCAGATAATAAAGATGTACCTTATGTAAATATTAAAAATTTGAAAAATAAAAAAATTACAAACAATATTTCAGGCGATTTATTATTTATATCTTGTGTTGTGAGTCTTTATCCAAATAATTTATTTACAAATTTATTTTCTAGTACATGGAAAAAAAACTATAATGATACTCTAATATTTTATAAAAGTTTACCTAATAATATTAAGCAGCAATTTCTAGTCAGGTGTAGTCCTAATGATTTGGAATGGGCAAATGAAAAGAAAAGATGGTTAGATATTGATAAGAATTTAAATTTTGCCATTAATAGCAAAATAGAATACCATTACAAACACTGTAGATTAGCAATTATTAATCATGATGGAACACCTTTTTTAGAGTGTATGTCCTATGATTATCCGGTTATACAAATTTTGAAAAATGAATATGAGCCATTAAGAAGCTCAGCACAAGAAATCTATAATGATTTAAAAAAAGCAAAAATATTCTTTACTGACTATGAAGATGCAAAAAATCATATTATTAGTATATGGAATAATGTTGATAGCTGGTGGAATAATAAAGAAACAATTAAAGCTAAGAAGAAATATAGAGAAAATTATTGTAGAAATTCTAACAGATATTTAGATGAATTTATAGAGAATATAAATAGATGAATAAAATAAAAGAAGTTACCATATGCACAGTTTGTACTGATGATGATATTTTACTAGAAAAAAATATTGAAATTATTAACTCACAAAATAAATCGTTAAAAATCTTTTGGATTGTTGTTTTAAATAAAGAAAGAAATGAAAAATTTCTTAATCAAGAAAAATATCCTAAAGATGTTTTATTTGTTAATGGTTTGCCCAGAAATTTAATTGGCTCTATTGCTCTTCATCATTCTATTGGATTAAATATATCCAAAGAATATATTAAAACCAAAAATGTTATTTTTATTGATCCAGATTTTTTTCTATTAAAAAAAAATATAATTTTAGAAGTTTTTAATCATATGAATAAAAAAAAATTATCTATATTTGGTACACCTTGGCATCCAAAATGGTATACTAAATATAGATATTTTCCATGCTCACATTGCTTATTTGTAGATTTAAATTTGGTTAATTTAAATTATTTAGATTTTAGACCTATAAAAATTGTTTGGGATAAACAATACTCTCATTTAAATCAATATAATAATAATTGGTCATTAATTGTTAAAATAATAATAAAGTTTTTTAGTTTTAATAAAAAAATTGAAAACTTTATTAGTTTTATGCTTTTTAAAAGAACTGAAAATTGCTTTGATGGAGATACTAGTCATAGAATATTTCTTTTAAAGAAAGATATTTTTTCTAAATATGGATATTTCTCTCCATATTTTAGTATAATAAATGATTGGCTTGTACCTATACCCTGGTCTTTAAACAGATTCATTGAGTTTTTCTTACCAGAGAAGTTGAGTTATTTTCCAAAGAAAAAAAATTATGTAACTTTTAAAAATAAACTTGGTGACTACATTAGTTCTTTAGGATATGAATCTTTTTTTTACAATAACAAAATTATAGGATTGCACATAAGAGGTCACCCTAAAAGAATGGTCAAGAAAAGGAATAAAAAAGAAGAAGTTTCAAATCTTCAAAAAATATATAAGGATTTTATCTAATGAAAATATTTATAACTGGAGTTACAGGTTTTTTAGGAAGACATTTGGCCTTACGGATGCTTAAATTGGGTCATGAAGTCGCCGGTAATGATAATTATATAGGAAGTGCAAAGTCTAACTTACTGAAAGAAATTGATTTTTATGAAATAGATTGTCTTGATTTAGAAGAAATGACAAAAGCAACTAAAGGGTGTGATATAGTTTATCATGCTGCAGCAATGGCTCATGAAGGATTATCAGTTTTTGCACCTTATTATATAACAAACAATATTTTCCAAGCATCCGTTTCTACATTTACAGCAGCAATAAGAAATAATGTTAAAAGAATTGTATTTTGTTCTTCCATGGCAAGATATGGAAAACAAAATCCCCCATTTCACGAAGGAATGGCACCAAATCCTGTTGATCCTTATGCAATAGCTAAAGTTGCTGCTGAAAATTGCTTAAAAATTTTAGCTGAAGTAAACAAATTTGAGTATAATATTGCAGTACCTCATAATATTGTAGGCCCATATCAAAAATATGATGATCCGTTTAGAAATGTTATGTCTATTTTTATCAATAGAAATTTAATGGGTAAGCCAGCAATTATTTATGGAGATGGCAGTCAAAAAAGATGTTTTTCATATATTGATGATGTTATTGAATGTATGGAGCAGTTAGCTCTTAATGATAAAATAAATTCTGAAATAGTAAATGTTGGCCCAGATGAAGAAGAAATTTCAGTTTTGGAATTAGCAAAAATGTGTGCCAATGTCACTGGATATAATGGAGAACCAATTTTTTTAAAGGACAGACCTCAAGAAGTCAAAGTAGCTACTTGTAGTTCTGATAAAGCAAGAAAATTATTTAATTACAAAACAAAAACTACTCTAAGAGAATCAATTATTAAAACTAAAGAATATATTATTGAAAATGGAGTGAAGGATTTTGTATATCACATACCGCTAGAAATAATAAATGATAAAACACCTGAAACTTGGGTAAAAAAACTTATATAACTTTTAAAATTTGATAAGTTCATTAATTGAAATCCCTTTTTTATCTTTATTTGATAATAAAAGTTTTTCTTTTTTAACTCCTAATTCAAAATTATTATTAATCATACTAATAATATATTCATTTTTTGGATTATAGTAAGCATCACATAAATATTCAATGCATGTATTATTTGTCAAAGAAATAAAACCTCTTGCATAATAATATGGGGCAAACATATGAATATTATCATTTTCATTTAATTCTATTTTAATTAATTCAGGGTTTTTTAATGCACGTGTATCAAATGCTAATAAAATAGCTTTTCCTCTTACAACTCTCATTATTTTAGATAAATTAGGCTGTAGTTGCAAATGAAGACCTCTAGCAACAAATTTGTCTGATTTTGAAAAATTAATTTGTTTTAAATTAAATTTTGGAATTAATTTTGAAAAAGTGTTTTTTCTGTAAATTTCAGCAAAATATCCTCTTTCATCTACAAATTTTTTATGTTTAATTAGTAAAATTTTTTTAATTTTCTTGTGTATTTTGTATTCAATAGTATTCATAATATAATTTTATTATATTCATTAAATTTATGAAATTTTTCATTTATCACTTCTTACCTCCAATAATTAGAAAGACAACTTTTATTTATTTTTTTAGAAAATTATTTTATAAAATAAAATATAAGAAAGTAGATAATAGAAAAATATACAATAATTGGGAAAAAATAAATCTAAACAGAACCGCATTAATTAATTTAGCAATTTCAAAATTTCAGAAAAATATTGTTAATAGTGACGTAAATTACTTAGAAATTGGTTGCAATAATAATGAAAATTTTAACTGCGTATCTTTACCAGTAAGTAATAAATATGGAGTTGACCCTATATCTGGTGGAAATATTAGAAAAACAAGTGATGATTTTTTTGAAAAGAACAAATTATCTTTCGATGTAATATTTATAGATGGTCTTCATACTTATCAACAATGCCAAAAAGATATAATCAATTCTTTAAAATCTTTAAAACTAAATGGATATATATTTGTTCATGATTTAATACCAACTTCTTGGGAAGTTGAACATGTTCCAAGATTAAATGGAGTTTGGGCAGGTGATGTATGGAAAGTAGCAGTTGAATTAAATGAATCAAAAGGTATAGAATTTAAAATTATTAATATAGATAAAGGAGTTGGAATAATTATAAAAAAATCTAATGAATATGAATACACTAAATTAAATTCAAATCTTATACACAAAACATACAGTGATTTTTTTGATAATTATTTCAAAGGAATGCCAATATTAGAACATGATGAAATACATAAAATTATTTAAGATTAATCACTAAATTTTATTACCAAGATGATTAAGAAAAAACTCAAAAAAAACAAAAAATATAATAAAATATTAATTACTGGAGGTTCAGGATTTTTAGGATCTCACCTCGCAGATGAGTTATCAAGTTCAGGTTATAAAGTTTATATTTTAGATAATAAACAATCTTCCTATTTAAAAAAAAATCAAACTATGGTCATATGTGATTTATTAAATAGAAAAAAAATTGATCAAATAGTTAAAAATATTGACGTTGTTTATCATTTTTCAGCAATATCTGATATTTCTGAGGCAAATAAAGATTTCGTTAAAACTGTAGAGCAAAATATTCTTTCTACTGTTTATCTTTTAGAGGCTTGTGTAAAATATAAAATTAAAAGGTTTATTTTTGCGAGTTCTATTTATGTGTATAGTGAATATGGCGGTATTTATAGAAGCTCGAAACAATCTTGTGAATTAATAATAGAAAATTATGCTAAATTAAAGAATCTAAAATTTACAATACTTAGGTTTGGTTCATTATATGGAAGAAGAAGTAATAACAATAATTTTATTTATAACTTAATTCATCAAGCTATAAAAAAGAAAAACATTATAAGAAATGGTAGTGGTGATGAGATTAGAAATTATATACATGTGATTGATGCGGCTAAATGTTGTAAAATTATACTGAATTCAAAATATGAAAATTCTTATCAAATTTTAACAGGTTCACAAACTACTAAAATAAAAGATTTAATGAAAATGGTTAGGGAAATTTTTAATAAAAAAATTAAAATTACTTATAAGAAAAAAACTAATGAAGAACATTATGAAATAACACCGTATTCTTACAGCCCAAAATTTGCCAATAAATTATCTAATGAAGATCAAATTGATTTTGGACAAGGTTTAATTGATTTAGCAGAATATATTTCTTCAAAAAATGAAGATTAAAAATATTTTTTTTGATTTTGATGGAGTTATAGTCGATAGTAATGAAATAAAATCTCAAGCTTTTTATAAGCTATTTGAAGCGTATAATATAACTATAGCTAAAAAAGTACTTGCTCATCATAAGAATAATATTGGTATGTCAAGATTTGATAAATTTCGTTTTTATTTAAATAATTATATTGATGATAAAAGATTTAGCATAAAAAAATTGGAAAATAAGTTTTCAAAATTAGTAGTTAAAAATGTTATTGAGGCAAAATTTATTACAGGTGCAAAAAAATTTTTAAATGAAAATTATAAATTTTTTAACTTTTTTCTATGCACCTCCACTCCACAAGAGGAAATTGAAATTATTTTGAAGAAAAAAAATATTGATAATTATTTTAAAAAAATTTATGGATCACCTTTAAAGAAAAATAAACAAATTAGTTATATTTTAAAGGAATTTAAGATTAAAAATCAAGAATCAATATTTATAGGAGATTCAATAAATGATTATAAATCTTCAAAATCATGTGATATTAAATTCATTTTAATGATGAATAAATTTAATGATTCTTTTTTTAAAAAATACGATGTAGAACGTATTAATAATTTTAAAGAGCTTCATAATTTACTATTTAAAAATGATTAACACTAAATTAATTTCTAAGTTTAGAAAAAAATTTAAATCAGGTGATGTGTGTATCGGGGCTTGGATGCAGATACCTAGCACTGATATTGCTGAAATTCTTTCCAAAAAAAAATTTGATTGGATTGCTTTAGATTTAGAGCATGGTAATTTCAACAGGGAAACTCTAACTGACATAATAAGAGTAATATCCTTAAGTAATATAATTCCATTAGTAAGAGTTTCGAATTCTTCTTCTGAAGAAATAAAAAATGCTTTAGACAGTGGAGCATATGGTGTGATATTACCAATGATAAAAAGCTCTAATGAACTAAAATCTATTTTAAAAAAATGTAAATGGCCTCCAAATGGAGATAGGGGTGTTGCGTATTTTAGGGGCAATTCGTGGGGTTCTAAATTTAATGAGTATAAATCTTTTGCAAAAAAACCTATAATCATTCCTATGGTTGAAACTAAAGAATTTGTAAATGATTTAAAAAATATTGATAACTCATTAATTGATGCATTATTTATAGGTCCTTATGATTTATCTGCCTCACTGGGAGTATTTGGGAAATTTAATTCTACTAGATATAGAAATTCTTTAAAAACTATCATCAAAACATGTAAAAATCTATCAATACCATCTGGTATACACATAGTCCAACCTAGTAATAAAGATTTAAAAAAGACAATAAATAATGGTTTTCAATTTATTGCATATTCTTTAGACACAGTTATTTTTGACAAATATTATACTTTTAATTAATGAAAAAAAAAATATTAGTCACTGGTGCAGCTGGTTTTATTGGAAGTAACTTAGCAAATTTTTTCATAAAAAAAAAATATGAAGTTTGGACAATAGATAATTTATCAACTGGTAATTTAAAAAATTTAAATAAAAGTATAATTTTTATTAATGGGGATTGTTCTAATAAAAATACTATTAAAAAACTTAAAAACAACAAATTTAAATACATTTTTCATTTTGCTGGCCAATCTTCTGGAGAAATAAGCTTTGAAAACCCATTTAACGATTTTAAATCTAACGTTCTGAGTACTATTTACTTGGCAGAATATGCATTAAAAAATCAATGTAAAAAATTTTTTTATGCAAGTTCGATGAGTGTTTATGGAGATACTTACCTTGGTACATCTAAGGAAAGTGATAAATGTAACCCTCTATCATTCTATGGAATTGGAAAATTAACATCTGAGAATTATTTAATGAAATACAGAAAAAAGGGATTGAATCCAGTTATACTTAGATTTTTTAATGTTTATGGTCCCAATCAAAATTTCTCAAATCTTAAACAAGGAATGATCAGTATTTATCTAGCTCAGATTCTTAATTCAAAAAAACTCTTTGTTAAAGGTAGTTTAAATAGATTTAGAGATTTTATATATATTGATGATGCAATTGAAGCTATTTATAATTTATGTCAAAAAAATACTAAACTATATCCAATTATTAATATTGGCACTGGTAAAAAGACTACCATTAAACAATTGATTGAAATAATAAGTAAAATTATAAATAAAGATATTAAATATAAAATTATTTCAGGAACAATAGATGATCAATTTGGAGTCTATGCAAATACAAAAATATTACAAAATCATTACAATTTTAAAGCTAAAACAAATTTAAAGTTAGGTATCAAAAAATTTATTGACTGGAAAATAAATAATTAAATATGAAAAAAAAAATTAAAAAAAAGATTTTAGCCATTATACCTGCTAGAATGGAGAGTTCAAGATTTCCTGGAAAACCAATGAAAAAAATCAATGGCATTCCAATGATTGAAATGGTTTATAGAAATATAAAAAAAACAAAAAATTTACATGATACAATTGTAGCTACATGTAACTACGAAATTCATAATTATATTTTATCTATAAATGGTAAGTCTATAATGACTAGTAATAAACACAATAGAGCATCTGAACGATGTGCTGAAGCATTATTAAAATATGAAAAGAAAAATAAATGTAAAATTGATATCGTTGTGCTAGTTCAAGGAGATGAACCATTAATTGATTCAAATATGGTTCACAGAGCAATCAAGCCACTTGTAGATGATAATAAAATCCTATGCTCAAACTTGGTTGGAAAGATTAAAAATTTAAATGAATTTAATGATCCTAATTGCATAAAGGTTGTTTCAGATAAAAAATCTAATGCTATTTATTTTTCTAGATTGCCCATACCATTTCAAAAAAAATTTAATACTTCAAATATTAAAAAACAAGTATGTGCGATACCATTTCAAAGGGATTTTTTGATTAAATACCTTAAAATGAAACCAACAAATCTTGAAATTCTTGAGTCAATTGATATGTTAAGATTATTAGAAAATAATATTAAAATAAAATTAGTCAAAGTAAATAAACTTACACAATCAGTAGATAATCTAAATGATTTAAAAAAAGCTGAGAAATTGATAAAATATAATGAATCAAAATGATTATGAAATTATGTTTTCAGTTATTATATGCTGCTTTAATTCAGAAAAATTTATCAGAAAAACTATTGATAGTGTAATTAACCAAAGTTTTAAAAGATTTGAGATTATAATAGTTAATGATGGATCTGAAGACAATACTGAAAAACAGATATTAGATTATAGAAAAAAATATAATTATATTAAGTATTTTAGACAAAATAATAAAGGTTATTCTGCCGCTAGAAATTTAGCAATAAAAAATTGTAAAACAAATTGGATTGTTATTTTGGACCACGATGACACAAT
The DNA here is from genome assembly GCA_902541215.1 of uncultured Alphaproteobacteria bacterium. GTDB lineage: Bacteria > Pseudomonadota > Alphaproteobacteria > HIMB59 > CACPNW01. The sequence goes on from CACBPV010000018.1 coordinate 19,453, forward strand.
GTTTCCAGATAGGCTAAAACTTTATTATGAAAATATTTTAAAAAATTCAAATAAGAAAATCTTTTTTGGAAATTGTAAAGTTGTTAATGATAATAGTATGACTAATAAATTTGAATATTTTTATAATAAAAATAAATTTACACCAGTAGATTTTAATTATCACAATGATTATTTTTATCTGTTAATTCGTTATGGATGTTTTATTTCTTCTTCAACTTTGGCAATTAATAAAGATTTATTTAATAAACATAAATTTAATGAACAATTAAAAGTTATTGCAGATTATGATTTCTTTTTAAAAGTTGCTCAAAAAAATATTTTTTTTGCTATAGATGAAAATCTAATAACTTATTATTCACATCCAAATCAAATAAGTAATAGATTTAAAGTATTGGAAAAAAAAGAATTAATAAATTTGTTTATTAATTATTTTTCAAAAAAAAATAAATTTTCATATAAGATCATTATATTATTATCAATTATTAAAAACTTTACTTTATATATAAAATATAAAATTTTTTTATGATTCTAGATTTAACATTTAACACTCCAATAAATCAAAAATTTAAGAAGCGTTTTGAAAAAATTATACAAGACTCAGTTGTTGACTTTCATAAAATAGTAGATGATATTTCAAAAAAAAATCTTAATAATATTGATTGGTGGGTTTCTTCAGTTAGTAGTAGAAATACACTTCATAGTCCTTTTTTTTACTATTTCTCGTCTATAAATTTTTTATTATCATTAAATGATAAAGATAAACAAAGTATAAGTTTAATATACACTGACAATATTCACATGTTAAGAATTTACACCTATATTTTGTCAGACAAAAAAATTAAGATCAAACTTAAAAGAAATTTTTTACTAAAAAAGATATCTATACATATAAAAAATTATTTTGAATTATCTAGACAAATTTTCTATAGGCTGTTTCAATATCTACTAGCTAATTTTATTTTTTATAAGACTTATAATTTTTATAATAAAAATATAAATATTATTGATAAATATTATTTTCCTGAATTTTTAGATAAAGAAAGATATTATAATGGAATTTTCGATTTTTTATCTGAGGAACAAATTCAAAACACATATTTTGTTTCAACAATCGTAATGTTTAAGACACATAAAATACCTTACGTATACAAAACATTAATAAAAAAAAATAATTTAATTATTAAAGAGCATTTTCTTAATTATAGAGATTATATTTTTGCTTTAATGTATCATAAAAGAATAAAATCAATAAATATAAATAATATTCTCTATAAAAAAATTGATTTAACCAAACTAATAAGATTCGAGTTATTTCAAACAAATTTATCTCTTTTTGCGTCAGTAGAAGCTTTATTAAACTATAAGTTTTTTTATAATTTAAAATTATTAAAACTAAAAATTGATACTTCACTTGACTGGTTTGAAAATCAAATTGTAGATAGAGGATGGAATTTAGGGCTGAATAAAAATTATAAAAAAGCAAAAAGTTTTGGTTATTTAGGTTTTATTCCAAAAGACATGCTTTTAAGCGAAATGTATGTTACTGAATATGAGTATAAAGCTGAGGTTATACCAAAAAAACTTTTCGTAATTGGTACAAATCTAATAAAAGATAGAAAAAAATTTTGCAAAAACTATGAAGTTGATGTAGCTCCAGCTTTTAGATTTCAAAATTTATTTAAAGTAAAACATAAAAAAATTAGCAAAAAAAGTTTATGCATAATTCTCCCTGTTATTTTAGAGGATTCTATTGAGTTATTAGATACTTTTGAAAAAATAAATAAAAACATCAATAATAAAAAAATAGATATTTTTATTAAACCTCATCCAACATTAAATAAAATTATGAAAGAAAAATTAAATAGCTTAAATTTTAAATACTCTATAATCAATAATAATATTTACGATTATATGATATCAAGTTCATTGGTCATTACTGGAGCATCAAGCATATGCATGGAAACAATCTCATTAGGTGTTCCACTAGCTATAATAAAATTCAATAGAAACTTTCAATTTATACCAATACCTTCAGATGTTGATTCAAATCTATGGAAACTTTGTGAAAATACGGAAGACTTATTATCTTATATTAATAAATCTTTAAATAGTAATTCCCAAAATGATAAAAAAAGAATCAGTAATGCAAAAGAAATTATGAATAAATATTTTGAAAAACCTACATACAATTCAGTAAAAAAAATCATAAATTAGTGTTAATAATTATGTTTCTATGATAATTATAATTTAAACATGAATTCAAATAGTGGAGATTTAAACTTATTTAGTTTTTTTTATATTTTAAAAAAAAATTTTCTAAAAATATTAACAATACCTCTGATTTTTTCTGCTTGTTCTTATTTAATATTAACTTTGTATGATATTAACTTTTCAAACTCTTCAAATAAAGTTAGATTAACAATTTATGAAAATGATTTTTTGAAAAATGATGAAGTATACAATTATAATATTTTATTATCTTTATCATTTCAAGATATTATTGCATATCAAACAATAGATGAATCTAATTCAGCAATGTTGAGAAGCATTGTTGATGAAAGTTTAATTATTGGTTTTGATGCTAACAAACTACTAAATTCACTTACACTAATTGACAATAGAAATATTTATTTCTTATCTAATACACTGCTTAACAAAACAAGATTCATAAGATATCTTGAACAAAATATAGATGATGATAAAAAATTAAGTAGAATTAAAAATTTTTTAGCAAGTATAGAAATTTTAAAGATAGCGGATAAAGAAAATACAAGTGATAAAAGCACTGATAAACAACTAATAATATCTCCTGAAATTAATGACCCAGAAAGAACTTTAAAAGATTCAAATGAATTTCTATCTCAATTCGAGCAGTACTTAAAAGTTAATTTATTAGAAGACTTTGGTCAATTTACTTCTTATTATTCATTGATAATAAAAAATCAATTGGAAAACACTGAGAAATATTCAATTAATAAAGAAATTCAAATCAAAAAACTAAAAGATAGAATTGAAATTTTAAAAGAAAATAGAAACATAGCTAAAAACTTAGAAAATAATGATAAAGAAAAAAAACTTGATTTGATATGGGAAATGACTGTTGCCTCTCAAACTTTTGATTTTGCGACAATCGATTATACTGATTTTCCGCTATATGTTTTTGGCTCTGAGTTTTTAAATGCTGAAATTGCAAGAATAGAATTAAATATTTTAAGACTATTGAAAGATAATTATAAAATCGAAGAAAATGAGATTGCTTTGTCAAAAAAATACTTATCTGATCTTAAATTAAATTTTAATAAAATTAAATATGTAAATGAAAACCTTTCTTTTTTTGAATACGATATTAATAATGTTTTTAACGTTAAAAAAGTTGCTAATATAAATTATATTATAATTCTTTTTATATTTTCAATGCTAATATTAATCTTTTATTATGTTTTAAACTTCATATATTTATCGAATCAAAATAAATAATTTTAAATATCTCCATGGAAATAATTTTTTCCTTACAATTACTTAGATTTTTAGCAGCTCTATCTGTTGTTTTTTTTCATATGCCTATTTTTAAAGGCTCATCAATTGGTGTTGATATTTTTTTCATAATTAGTGGATTTATAATTCCATTTATTTTAGAAAAAAATGATAATAATTTTTTCATTAAAAGAATTATAAGAATATTGCCACTATATTGGTTGTTAACAATATTAATTTTTATTTCTAAAATTTTATTTCCTAATATTTTCTCATATATTGATGTTAATTTAATTGATTTATTTAAATCATTATTTTTTATCCCAATTTATTCTGAAATAGAAGATAGAATTATTTACCCTATAATTATGGTTGGTTGGACATTAAATTATGAAATGTTTTTTTATTTTATAGTCACTATATCTCTTTTCATAAGTAAAAAAAATTATATTTATTTAGTGATTTTGAATATAATTTTTCTATTTTTATTAGGAAATATATATCAAGATAAAAATTATTTATTTTTATATATAAGTAATTCTATTATTCTTGAATTTGTTTTAGGTATTATTCTTTATCTAATTTATATAAATTTTAATTTATTTAATAATGTATATAAAATTGTAATTACTGTTATATTAATCTACATTTCATTTATTTTATTTAGTAACAATGAAATAAGATTTTTAAGTCAAGGTTTGCCATCATTTTTTATTGTACTTTTCTTTTTACAAATTAATAAATTTATTAAAAAAAATAATTTTATAAATTCGATGGGATTAATTAGTTATGCTTTGTATTTAATTCATCCATATTTTTTAAGCTTAAACGAAAAGATAATTATTTATTTTGAATTTAAACAAACTTTAATTTATTTATCATATATAATATATTTAATAATTGTAATAGGAACCTCTTTCTTTATATATATGTTCTTTGAAAAAAATATAATAAACTATCTTAAAAAAAAATTAATTAATGGATGAATTAGTATCTGTAATAATACCAAGTTATAATAAACAAGATTTTATTGAAGAATCAATCAATAGTGTAATTAATCAAACATATAAAAATATAGAAATTATAGTAGTTGATGATTGTTCATCTGATAAAACATTAGATATTTTAAAAAAGTATGAAAATAAGATAAAGCTTTATATAAATAATATTAATAAAGGAGCATCTTTTTGTCGCAATTATGGTTTCAAAAAATCAAGAGGAAAATATATAGCTCATTTAGATTGTGATGATTATTATCATAAAAATAAAATATCTCAGTCAATTGACTATATAACTAAAAAAAATTATTTCTTTATTTATACGAATGTCAATTTAATAAACTCTTGTGGGAAAATATTACATAATAACAACAATATACAAAGTATTGGAGAGGGTGATATTTCTAAAAAATTATTACTTAATGAAATATCAATAACCAATTCAACTTTAGTTGCTAAAAGAGAATGTTTTAATAAAGTAGGATTATTTGATGAAAAAATCTTTTTAGCTGCTGATAGAGAAATGTTAACAAGACTTTCATTAAATTATAAAGCAGGTTTTCTCAATGAACATCTTACATTTTATAGAGTACATACTAATAATATGTATATAAATATTGATAATACAATCAAAGAATTTGTTTATATTTTAAATAAAAATAAGAATAATAATATGTTTAAAAATAAAAAATTTTTTAATACTTGTTTATGTAATATATATTACAATTATTCAAAATTTTATATTATGTTTTCTGACTATCAAAAATCTAAAAAGCTTTTATTTAAAATATTAATGAATAATATTAATTATAAAAAAATTCATTTGGTATTACTCCTAATTCTTTTAGTGTATATATTTCCCAATTTTTTAAAAAATTACTTAAGAAAAAAGCATCTTAATTATGAAACTAAGTAAAAATAAATTTTATATTTTTACTTTAATTATTTATACATGCTTATCCTTATATTTTATTAATTCAGACAATAATAAAATTGTAGGAGACTCTTTAGAAAATATAAACATAGTTTTTAATTTACTTAATCAAAATACCTTTTCTTACACAATTTATGAAAATGAAACATTTAAGACAAACTTTAGGGAGCCATTGTATCCTTTTCTACTATCAATTTTTATAAAAATATTCCCTTTAGAATTTAATTCTCTAGATGATATATTATACAACATAAAATACTTTAAAATATTTAATATTTTTATTTTAATCATCTTATCTTCAAGTATTTTATATATTGCAAGAGATCTAAAATTTAATAATATTATTAAAAGTATTATTATTTTTTTCACTCTTTTTGGCATATATTTTTCAAGTATTAATGTTTTTTTGACTGAAGTTATCGCAGCAAATTTACTTATATTACATTCATATTTTTATCTAAAATATAATTATAAAAAAAAATTTTATTTATTAATTATAAGTTTAATTTTTTTATTACTTTTAGTTTTTACAAAAAGTATATTTTATTATTGGCTATATATTTTTATAACAATTAATATTTTATATTTTGCATTATATAAAATAAATTTAAAAAATATAATTATACTACTTGCAATTGGATTAGTTCCATTATCATGGCAATATAGAAATTTTCAGGAATTTGGCAGTTTTGAATTCTCATCAAAAGAAAGATCCATTCTTGCTTTATCTGCTAGAGTAAATCTTTCAAATTTATCTTTTGATGAATACTTTATGTCATATTTTTACTACAACCCTTTTTTAAAGTATTTTTTAAATAATAAAGATGAAACTAAATTAAATGATTTAAATGTTAAAGGTTATTATTTAACTTCGC
>CACBPV010000019.1 GCA_902541215.1 uncultured Alphaproteobacteria bacterium
AAAATATTTGATTATAATAGAGTTGTTAAAGATTTAAATGGTTTGACTGAAGAAAATTTTTTAAACATTCTTTCTGAAAACTTCGAAATAAAAAAAGAAAAAAATCCTTTCAAACCTCAATCTAATAAACAATTTGGAATGTATCATGAAAATCAGTGGTATTCATTACATTTTAAAACTGAATTAAAAACTGATAATTTTGTTGATACGCTAGATATTAATATTTTAAATAATTTTATTTTCAAAAAACATTTAAATATATCTGATGTTAATAATGATGAAAGAATAAGATTTATTGCCGGATGTCATGGTTTGGAAGCTTTAGAAAAAAAAGTTGATGAAAATAATGACAGTGTGGCATTTTCTATCTTCCCATCTTCAATAAGTGATGTTATTAAAGTCGCGAATAAAAATTTGACTATGCCCCCTAAATCAACATGGTTTGATCCAAAACCTTTAGATGGCTTAGTAGTTTATGAGTTTGAAAAAAATGTATGAATAAACCTAATACTAAACCTAACAACCCAAATTTTTCAAGTGGACCAACTTCAAAAAGACCAGGCTGGGACATATCTGTTTTGAGTAGTGCTTTAACTGGTAGATCTCACAGATCTGTTGAATGTAAAGCAAGACTAAAAGAAGCAATAGATAAATCTAAAGATATTCTTAAATTACCTGATGATTATTTATTGGGTATCATGCCTGGATCAAATACTGGTGCTTTAGAAGCTGCTATGTGGTGTTTATTAGGTAAAACAGGAGTCGATATTCTTGCATGGGAAAATTTTGGTAAAGATTGGGTAATCGATGCAATCAGCGAATTAAAATTAGATAATTTAAATATTCATGAAGAAGATTATGGGAAACTACCTGACCTAAGCAAAGTCAATTTTGATAATGACGTAATTTTTACTTGGAATGGAACAACATCTGGTGTCAAAGTTCCAAATGGAGATTGGATACCTGATGACAGAAAAGGCCTAACCATTTGTGATGCTACTTCGGCAATCTTTGGTATGCCTATAGATTATAATAAATGCGATGTTATAACGTGGTCTTGGCAAAAAATACTTGGAGGAGAGGCTGCTCATGGAATGATAGCAATTTCTCCACGCGTTGTGGAAAGATTAGAAAGTTTTACACCTAGTTGGCCAGTACCAAAATTATTTAGATTAGCTGAAAACCAAAAATTGATAAAAGGTATTTTTGAAGGAAACACAATTAATACACCTTCTATGATATGCGTTGAAGATATAATTGATTCATTAAATTGGGTTTCTTCTCAAGGAGGATTAAATTCATTAATTTCTAAATCCCAGAATTCTTTACAAAAAATTAGAGAATGGATTAATGAGAGAGATTGGGTCACCTTTTTATCTGAAATTGAAGATGATAATTATATCTCAAACACTGGAATAACTTTTAAAATTATTGAAGATTGGTTTACTAATAAAGATGAAAGTGATCAAAGAGCTGTAATGGCTGATATATGTAAATTACTTTCTGAAAATAATGTTGGATTTGATTGCAATGGATATCCTAAAGCACCACCTTCTTTTAGAATATGGGCTGGAGGCACGGTTCAAACTTCAGATGTAGAATTAGTTTTACCTTGGATTGATTGGGCTTATTCAGAAATTAAATCAAAACATGCCTAGAGTACTAATATCAGATTCACTAGATAACATTGCATCTGAAATTTTAAAAAAAAACAATATTTCAGTTGATACAAAAACAAATTTACCTCCTGAAGAACTAAAAAAAATAATTGATAACTATGATGGTTTGATTATTCGTTCCGCAACTAAAGTGCGAAAAGATTTAATTGATTCTCTTTCAAATTTAAAAATTATAGGTAGAGCAGGAGCAGGAGTTGATAATGTTGATGTTGAAGCTGCTAAAAATAAAAATATTATCGTAATGAATACTCCAGGAGGCAATACAAATGCTACTGCAGAACACACAATAGGTTTAATTTTTGCATTACTAAGAAAAATCACTATTGCCAATGTAACAACTCATAAGGGTCTTTGGGAAAAAAAGAAATTAAAAGGAAATGAAATTAAAGGTAAGAAAATTGGTATCGTAGGTTTTGGTAATGTAGGCAAAAGAGTTGCAGAAATATCTAATGTATTGGGTATGCACGTTTCAATATTTTCTTCATACTTTAAAACAATTAAGGATAGCTATCCTGAATATAATTCTTGTTCTATCGATGAGATTATTAAAGATTCAGACATTATTTCTTTTCATTGTAAACCCAATAAAGATGGTAATCCGATTATGAATAAAAATCATCTATCACTAATGAAAAAAAATTGCATAATTATCAATACCGCTAGAGGTAATTTAGTTGATGAAGATGATCTTAAAAATGCTCTTGAAAAAAAAGAAATTAAAGGCGCTGCATTAGATGTTTTTAAAAATGAGCCTTTAGAAGAAAGTGGGTTTTATAATTTAGATAATATAATTTTAACTCCACATATTGCTGCTTCTACTGATGAAGCACAAATAGTTGTAGCAGAAATGGTTGCTAATCAGTTTGTTGAATTTTTTAATAACAATAAAATTATAAATTCAGTTACTTAATAAAAATTTCAGTTAAATTCTCTAAGTAAGCAGAAGGATTTGATAGAATGTTACCATCTAAAATATTAGCTTGATCTAAAATTAAATTTGAAGCTTTTTTATGGTCAATTTTTGTTAAATTTTGAGATAAATTTACAATCATCGGATGGTCTGGATTAATTTCAAGTATCTTTTTTGAAACAGGAGTTTTTTGATTATGCATTTTCATCAGTTTTTCCATATTTATATCCATCCCAGCTTCTTCAGCAACAAGCAGAATTGGGCTTTTGGTTAATCTCTTAGATACAATAACATCAGATATTGTCTCTTTAAGCTCTGTTTTAAGTATATTTATTAAATCATTAATTTTACTATCAATTTCCTTTTTATCTTCATCTTTCTTACTTGATTTTTCACCAACTTTAGAAACATCAACTTTACCTTTGGTTATTGATTTAAATTCTAAATCTTTAAATTTATTTACATTTTGTATCCAAAACTCATCTACTGCATCAACCATAAACAAAACTGGTATCTTTTTATCAGTAAAAACTTCTAATTGAGGAGAGTTTTTAATGTGATCCTTATCTGTATTAGCAAAATAATAAATTTCTTTTTGATCTTTAGCCATTAGTTTAGTGTACTCTTCAAGAGATATTTTTTTATCATTTAAAGAATTTTCAAACCTCAATAGCGGTAGTATTTTTTCATGATGATCATTATGTTCGTATAACCCTTCTTTTAGAACAGGACCAAAATTATTCCAAAATGTCTCAAATTTACCCTTTTCTTTCTTAGCCAAGCTATCAATTTCACTTAAAATTTTATTTGTAATACCTTTTTTTATTTTTGTAATAATAGGATTATTTTGAAGCATTTCTCTACTTATATTAAGAGAAATATCTTGTGAGTCGACTACTCCTGGAATAAAACGTAACCAATTAGGAATTATGTCTTCACAATCATCAGTGATAAAAACTTTTTGAACGTATAATTTTATTTTATTTTTCCTATCAGCATTGAATAAATCCATAGGTTGATTTGTAGGAAAATAAAGTAAAGCCTTATAACTAATAACACCCTCAGCGTTATAATGAATAGTTTTTAAGGGATTATCAAAGTTAAATGAAATATTATTATAAAATTGCTTATAGTCTTCCTCTTTTATATCTTTTTTATCTTTTAGCCATAATGGACTACCTTCATTTATTTTTTCTTCTTTTTCTTTATCATCAAGGTCCTTAAGATAAATTGGAAAAGGAATATAATTTGAGTATTTTGTTATAATTGATCTTAAACGAAATGAATCCAAAAATTCATCGGCATCTTTCTTGATATTTAGAGTTATACAAGTGCCTCTTTTATTTTTTTTAGCTTCTTCTATGGTATAATTTTCTTTTCCATTAGATGACCAAAGATGTGTTTCTTCATTTTCAGCATCTTTAGAAAGCACTTCAACATTATTTGCAACCATATATGAAGAATAAAAACCAACACCAAACTGTCCAATTGCAGAAATATCGTTGCTTTTTTTATTTTTCATTGCTTCTATAAATTTACTAGTTCCTGATCTCGCTATAGTTCCTAAATTATCAATAAGTTCATTTTTTGACATTCCAATTCCATTATCTTCAATTTCAATAATTTTTTTCTTTTTTGAAACTCTGATATTAATTTTTAGATCCTTTTCATCTTTCAAAAGATTTTTTTTGGAGAGTGATTGATATCTTATTTTTTCGCAGGCATCAGCTGAATTAGATATTAGTTCTCTTAGAAATATTTCCCTTTCACTATAAAGAGAATTAGCAACAAGATCTAAAAGCTTACTGACTTCAGCTTGAAATGTTAAATTTTCTTTAGTTTTTTCTGCCATTTTTGAAATTTAAGCATTCATATCTATAATTCAATAGTAAGCAATAATTTTTTGCCACATTTAAGACTATATAAGTAAAAGTTATGGTATTTAGTTTCATAATGAAATTTGATAACTTTTTAAAATTATTGTGCATTACATTGTTATTTCTATATGCATGTACCTCAAATCAGTTAACAAATACTGCTGATAGTTGCATAATTTTTGATGAAAAGAAAAGCTGGTATAAAGCAACTAAAAATTCTTATGATAAATGGAATACCCCAATTGCATTCCAATTAGCAGTTATAAAACAAGAATCATCTTTTACTCAATTTGCAAAACCGAAAAGAAAAAAATTTTTAGGTTTAATACCAACCTCTAGACCATCAACTGCTTTTGGTTATGCACAAATAACAAATCCCACTTGGGATTGGTATAAGAGTAAAACTGGAAATCAAAATGCATCAAGGGCGAATTTTAAAGATGTAACTGATTTTATTGGCTGGTACACAACTCAGTCTGAAAATATGATTGGAATTTCAAAAAATGATTACTATAATCAATATTTAGCATACCATGAAGGTCAAAACGGATGGTCGAAAGAGACATTTAAAAGTAAAGATTGGTTGATTGATGTTGCTAAAAATGTAGAAAGAAATACTAAGATGTTTAATAAACAACTAAAACAATGCGAAGAAAAACTAAATAAAAAAGGTTTCTTCGGAATACTATAATGCCAATTTTAAACAGCATAAATCAAATGCAAGATCAGATGACAGAATGGCGTCAGGATTTACATAAAATTCCTGAGATAGGCCTTCAAGAATTTGAAACATCAAAATATATCAAAAATAAGTTAAGTGAATTTAATATTAAATTTAAAGATGGTTACGCTAATACAGGTGTTGTTGCTTGGGTTGATGGTAATGAAGTTACTAATGATAAGACAATTGGTTTAAGAGCAGATTTTGACGCTCTTCCTATGCCAGAACAAAACGAATTTAATCATAAATCTCAAAATAAAGGTATGATGCATGGTTGTGGCCATGATGGTCATACCACAATGCTTCTTGGAGCAGCGAAATATCTAAGTGAAAATAATAATTTTAATGGAAGAGTATATTTCATCTTTCAACCAGGAGAAGAAGGTTTTGCTGGAGGGGAAAAAATGATTCAAGATGGTATGTTTGATGATTTTAAAATTGATGAAGTTTATGCACTTCATAATTGGCCTGAGTTACCTTTAGGTACGTTTGGTGTAAATAGTGGACCGATGATGGCTGCAGTTGATGAATTTGATATTACTGTAAAAGGAAAGGGCGGTCATGCTGCATCACCTCATCTAGCAATTGATCCTGTTGTAATTTCTGCACAAGTTATTTCTGCTGTTCAAACAATTATAAGTAGATCCACAGATCCTGTTGATAAAGCTCTTATAAGTATTACAAAAATTAATGCTGGTACAGCGTATAATGTAATTGATGATCAAGTTAAAATGGGTGGGACTATTAGAACTTTTAGAAGAGAAACACGAGCATACATAGAGAAAAGATTAAATGAGTTATGTAAAGGTATAGCCGATGCACATGGTGCAGAGATAAAAATTGAGTTTGATTTAGTAAATAAATATCCACCTACTATAAATTCTAAAGAAGAAACTAAATTTGCTGCAAATGTAGCTAAAGATTTAGTCGGTGATGATAAAGTTATTACTGATATTGACCCGTCAATGGGAGGAGAAGATTTTTCATATTTGTTAGAAAAAAAACCTGGTTCCTATCTTTATCTTGGTCAAGGAGATGCAGAACATAGTGCTCATCTACATACAACAAAGTATGATTTTAATGATAATTTATTACCTATTGGTGTAAATTTTTGGGTGGACCTTGTTCAAAAATACTTTTCTAAGTAATCTTAATTGATGTTAAATTTTAGTGCGATTTATTCAATAATCGCATTTAGAATAAAAGAATTTCTACAAGAGTATCATTATTCTTTATTAGCCCCTTTAACTACAAATCTTTTATTTATATTAGTTTTTATAACAGTAGAAAATAATTACTCACTTTCTATGGATTCGGGTTCTTTCGTTGAATTTATTGCTCCTGGATTAATTATTATGATCGTAGCTCAGGAAAGTTACGATAATTCGTCTGCTACTTTAATTCATATGAAACAAATTGGTTCTTTAGATGATTGGTTAATGGCACCTATCTATAGGATTGAAATATTAATATCTTTAATATTCACATCTCTTATTATTGGAATTATTTTAGCACTGTTTAATTTTTTTATATTTACTTTTTTAATAGATATTGAAATTTATAATTTTTTTTATTTTTTTTACTACCTATTTTTAGTTATAATTTTTTTCTCATGTTTAGGATGTTTCGTAGGAATAATTTTTAATTCTTGGGATTCACAAAGTACATTCTCAAGCTTTTTTGTTGCTCCTATTAATTTTTTATCAGGAACCTTTTTTTCAATAAATTATCTTCCTGATAATTTGAAGGCTATACTTTTATATAATCCTTACTATTATGTTGTAAGCTTTTTTAGGAATTCATTTAATGATGAATTTTCATTTAATTTAGTTGAAAATATCTTTATAATGTTTTTTATTTTATTAACTTTGATTATTACATCATTTATTTTTTTCAAAGGTTTTAAAATTATTAAATGATTGATGTTATTTTTAATTTTTTAATTCAATTTGATTTATTAATCAAAAATAATTTAGAATTGTCTTTAATTTTATATTTTTTATTTTCATTTTTGTTTTTTACATTCTCTCTACCTGGTAGTTTAATAATTATACTTGCATCAAGTTTCTTTTTTGGATTTATTACAGGTTTTATAATTAATATAACAACTATTGTTTTAGGCAGTTTATGTTTTTTTCTTTTTTTTAAAAATCTATTTAAAAAATACTTTAATAAACAAATTGAAAAATTTAGTGATAAACTAAATACAATCATTAAAAAATCATCTTTTGAATACTTAGTTTTATTACGACTTATCTTTGGAATACCATTATTTGTTCAAAATTTATTTTTATCAACATTAAATATTTCTAAAACTAAATTTATAATTTCATCTTTTATTGGTTTTACTCCTTATTTTCTTCTTTTTTCATTTACTGGTAATCAATTTTCTAATCTTATTGAAGTTAAGGAATTTCAACTTAGTAATATTTTATCATTTGAATTAATTTTAATTTTTTTAATATTAATTATCCTTTTATTAATTAGAATTTTTTTTAAATTTAAATAAATAGTTTCTTAAATCTAATTGAAATGAATAATAAATAAATAGTAACAATTATTGCGGCATAAATAGTTATATCAATAATTATTAAATTATTTGCGGAAAATTCATTTGATATTCTTGAATATATCAAAGCTGAGGTCTGTATTATGGATGTAATAATAATAACATTAAGTAATCTGATTGAGCCCTTTGTATTTAAGTAGATCATTAAAAGACCAATAAATAAAAGACCTGTTATAGCTCCACCAAGATTTCTTAGCCATGCTATATTGGTATTTTCAGCAACAGTTAAATTCACAAAACTATATGGAAAAATTAAAAAATAAATTCCATAAATTAAAGAAAAAATTGATAAAAATAATATGCTTAATCTGATCATCTACTAAAAACTATTTATTAAGATATAATTAGTATTGCAAATTTATTTTTACTAAATATAGAAAATATATGATCCGATTGTTAATAGTTTTAATTGTTATAGTAATTATACTATTTATTTTGAGATCAAGAGCCAAATCACAATATAATAATTATGGTAACTTTTATAGAAATTTAATTCTGATAGTCATAATTGGAGGTATAATCTTCTTCCTTGCAACAACTGGAAAATTCTTGATACCACAGTTATTAAATCTTATTAAAGTTGGTTTACCATTCTTGACAAAATTAATAGGAATATAATGAAATATTTTTCAACAAACGATCTACCCTTAAACGATGAAATGATTAAATTTTGGAATGATAATGGATATTTGGTTATAGAAAATTTTAACACAGATAAAGAATGTGATGAATTAATGGAACGGTCATCATATCTTATCGAACATAATAATTTTAATAATCAAAAATCTATTTTTGATACAGTCAATCAAGCTCATAATGATGATAATTATTTTTTAGAATCAGGGGATAAAATTCGATTCTTTTTTGAAGAAAAAGCTAATTTAAATGATGATAACATAGAAGAAAATAAACATTTTATTGTAAATAAAATCGGTCATGCGTTGCACGACTTAGATAAAGTTTTTTATAAATTTTCTCATAAACAAAAACTTCAAGATATTGCTTTATCACTTGGTTTCTCAAAACCAAAATTACTTCAGTCTATGTATATTTTTAAACAACCTAAAATAGGTGGTGAAGTAGTTTGCCATCAAGATTCTACTTTTTTATATACTGAGCCAGAAAGTACTATCGGTTTCTGGTTTGCATTAGAGGATGCAAATAAAACAAACGGATGTTTACAAGTTGCAAGCGGAGGTCATAAAGGCCCATTAAGAAAACTTTTTAAAAAAGTAGACGGTAAAATGCAAATGATAGATCTAAATGATGAGCCATTTCCTGAAACTGATACTTTTGTAGAAGTAAAAAAAGGATCACTTGTTTTATTACATGGTAGACTTCCTCATTATTCATGTGAGAACACAAGTTTAAAATCAAGACATGCTTACACAATTCATGTAATTGATAATAACAACGAATATCCTGAATGGAATTGGTTACAAAGATCTTCAATACCTCTTAAAAGTTTTATTAATGACTAAAAAAATAATTTTAGATTGTGATCCAGGTCATGATGATGCTGTAGCAATAATGTTAGCTGCTTCCTCTAAAGAGATTGACATACTGGGTATCACCTGTGTCGGTGGAAATAGTGGTTTAAATAATACAGTAAATAACGCTCTTAAAGTTTGTACGTTAATTGAAAGAACGGACATTAAAGTTTACTCTGGTGCAAATAAACCTATTCATTATGAATTATTTACAGCTGAATATGTTCACGGAAAAACCGGATTAGATAAAAAAGGTGATCCTATAATAATAGATACAAATTATAAACCTCAAGAAAAACATGCAGTTGATTTCATAGTAGAAACTTGTAAATCTTCAATAGAGCAAATTTATTTATGTCCAACAGGACCTCTTACAAATATTGCCTTAAGTTTAAAAAAAGATCCATCTATTAAAGAAAATATAAAAGAAATAGTTTTTATGGGTGGAGCTGCTATGTGCTTAGGAAATACTACACCATCAGCTGAATTTAATATTTATGTGGATCCACATGCAGCTAATATTGTTTTAGAATCAGGCATTCCTTTAACAATGATGGGTTTAGATGTTACTCATCAGGTAAATGTAAATTCAAAAATTATCAAATCAATGAATGAAAATAAAAATAAAAGTTCTAAGTTTTTTGGAGAACTAATGGAATTTTATACAATATTCCATAAAGAATTATATGAAACTGAGGAAACTCCTTTGCATGACCCATGTGTTATTGCATATTTATTAGATCCATCTATTTTTAGTGGAAAAGAAGTTAATGTCACAGTTGAAGAAAATTCTGAATTAACAAGAGGGGAGACTGTTGTTGATTGGCTAGGTGTTACTAAAAGACCAGTAAATTGTTTTGTGATGAATGAAGCTAATGATGAAAAATTTTTTCAATTACTTAAAGCTAAATTATCGTTGTTACCTTAACTATAAAAACTCTTTGCAATCTTTCCAGCTAAATTCGCATTATTAATTATTAAAGATACATTAGCATTTAGAGTTTCATTTTTTGATTGTTCGTTAATTTCTTTTATGAGAAACGGGGTTAATTCTTTTCCACTAATATTATTTCTATCAGCTTTTATTGTTGCATTATTTATCCATTTTTCTACTTCATTTTTATTAAGTGCTTTTTCTAATGGAACTTTATTAAATATGAGAATTGATTTTTTATTTCCCATATTTTCATTGAGTTTTAAAAAAGAAGAAATTTCATGAATTTCATCAAATTTATTATCGACTTTATTTTCTGTTTCTTCATACCAAAAACCAGGCATATAATTTGTTTGATAACCAATTCTTGTAATTCCTAAAGTCTCAAGAAGTTCACTTGTTTTACTTAAATCTAATATAGATTTAGCACCACTACAGATTACAAAATTTGAATTCTCAGAAAGTGCATATAGATCTGCAGATACATCATTGGTATTTTCAGCATTTAGATGCACACCACCAATTCCTCCTGTTGCAAAAAATCTTATTTGAAATTTAGAAGCTATAGAAATTGTACTTGCTACTGTTGTAGCAGCATTTTCTTTATTAAATATTGATAAATTTATATTGTGGTTTGAAACTTTTTGTACATTTTTCTCTTTTGCTAATTTTTGAATATCTTCTTCCGATAATCCTATTTTAACCTTACCTTTAATTATTCCTATTGTTGCAGCAATTGCACCGTTATCTTCAACAGCCTTTATAGACTCATTTGCAACTTTAATATTTTCTGGATAGGGCAATCCATGACTAATCAATGTACTTTCTAAAGCTACTATTGGTTTTTTTCTATTTATTGCTTCCTGAACTTTTTTACTTACATCAAATATTTCATGCATACTATTGTACACTCACTTTCTTAGAAAGATTTTTAATTTTTAAAAAATCACTCTTAGTTTTTAGACTTTTACCACTAGCATAATAAGATCCACATGCTACAGAAGTTTTCAAAATATAATTCATTTTTTCATTTATACTGAACAAATACAGCATCATAGCTGCTAGTGCATCTCCAGCTCCATTTTCGTCTACTACTTTGATTGATGGGGGTTTTATTTTTTTTATAAATTCATTACTTCCAAAGATTACATTATTTTTTGAATTAGTAGTAATTATTTTTATTTTTTTATTTTGTTTTAATATTTGTTTTACGCCTTCTATAATATTTGAAGAATTTGTAAGTTTAAGTAACTCAGCTTTATTTAAGAATATAAAATCAATTTTATTTATAATCCTTTTAATTTTAATAACTTTATGCACTGATGTTGCACAGACTATTATTTTATTATTTTTTGATAGTTTATTTATTGATTTTTCCAAATAAGTTTTAGAAAAATTTAGATCGAATATTATATTTTTATTCTTTATATTTGGTATTTTTAAAGATTTATTATTTTCATATTCATCTGTATTAGCCAAACCTAATAAAAATTTATTATTTTTATCTGATAAAGCTAAATAGTATCTATCTGTATAATTTTTATTAACTTGATGAACATATATCTTTTTTGAGATTTTCTTTCTTATTTCTTCGTTGATAGCTAAACTATAAAAATTTACATTAACAAAATTCGAAAGCAATTCTGCTATATTATACGCAACTCCACCAATTCTACTTTTTTGTGTAATTTGATTAGATCTAAAATTAATTATATTTTTTTTAAGATTTAATAAATAATCGTGATGAATTGCCCCAATACAAACAAAAATGTTTTTAGATTTCAGCATTATGAATTATACACCTTTTATGTCAGTTTTTGATGTTGATCCACCTATTATTGATAATAAACATTTAATTAAATGGTTAAAGATTAATTTTTCTTTCTTAAGAAATAAATTACTCAATATTAAACAACTTGATAGTGAAAGGGATTTAAATTTTATTCTATTCATAAATAATAAAAAAAAATATGTATTAAAAATTTCAAACCCATCAGAAAAAATAAATATATTAAAATACCAAGATAGATTAATTAATTATCTACGAAGTGATCTTAGTCTTAAATCTTTTATACCAAAAATACACCATACAAAGATTGTAAAATATTTAGATAAAAAAAATAGAGAATGCTTTGTTAGGATCTTATCTTATATTGAAGGGCGAATGTATGGAGATACAAAAAGTAACAATAAAATTGAAAATTCTTTAGGTAAATTACTTGGAAAAGTATCAACTAAGTTGAAAGCATTTAGCGATATAGATGCCCATAGAAATTTTATTTGGGATCCATCAAATATAAAATGGATTAAAAAAGACATTAATATTTTTACTGGTTCAAAAAAATTAATTTTATTAAAATGTTTTTCAGAATATGAAATATTTGTAAAAAATAATTTAAATAAATTAAGATATTCAATAACTCATTCAGATCCAAATAATTATAATATTGTTATTAAAGAAAACAATGTTTGTGGTTTACTAGATTATGGAGATTCTATTTATTCTCCAACAATAAATGATTTAGCTATATGCCTTTCATATGCATTAATGAACAATGATAATATTTATCTTACACTTAAAAATATAATTACAGAGTACAATAAACAGTTTTCTATTAATGAGGATGAAATTATTTCATTAATATCATTATGTAAGTCAAGACTTATGATTACTGTTGTAATGGCAAAAAAACAAAGAATTAAATATCCATCAAATCAATATTTAAGCATTAGTGAGAAAGATGCATGGTCTTTATTAGAAAAATTAGATAAAATTCCTATCAATTTTTTAATATATATTGTTCGCGAAATATGTGGCTTTGATATTATTCACCATCATAATGAAATTATAAATTATATAAATAAATTCAACTTTGGTAATATTTTTAAATTTAATTTACTTGATAAAAATAAATCTATCTTAAAATTAAGTTCTGATTCACCTTTATTGAAAGGTAACCCAGATAATAGTTCGCTTAAGAAAAGAGTTAATAAAATATTTAAAGAAGATAATTCTCGTATAGGTATAGGTTTATACAATGAAAAAAGAAAAGTTTATAAGGGACCTAACTTTATTTCTGAATTAAATACGAATGAAAGACGTAATATTCACTTAGGAATTGATATCTTTATTGATCATGGAACAGATTTATTTGCTCCAATAGATGGTAAAATTATAATTTTAAAAAATAATAATTTTAAATATGATTATGGTCCCACTCTAGTTCTAGAACATAGTTTTAAAAAATATAAATTTTATACACTATACGGTCATTTATCTAAAATAATGTTTCAAAAACTAAAAATTGGAAAAAAAATTAAGAAAGGTGAATGGATTGGTAAAATTGGTAATTCTAATGAAAATGGAAAATGGTTACCACATTTACATTTTCAAATTATTTTAGATTTATTAGGACATGATAAGAATTTTCCAGGAGTAGGTGAAGAATTTTTATTCAATATTTGGAATAAAATTTCACCTGATCCAAATTTAATTCTACGAATTCCAAAATCTTTTTATTCTAATAATAATAATAATTTTAAAGATACTTTAAAGAAAAGAAGAAAAAATATTTCTGATAATTTATCAATTTCTTACAAGAAACCTCTTCATATGCTTGAAGCTAAAGATCAGTATTTTTTTGACAGATATGGCAGGAGATACTTAGATTGTGTAAATAATATTTCCCATGTTGGACATTCAAATTCCTATGTCCATGAAGCTATGACTCAGCAAAATTTAAAACTTAATACTAATACTAGATATCTATACGATACAATTAACGATTATAGTGAATTACTTTTAAGTAAGTTTCCAAAGAAATTAAATAAGATATTTTTCGTATGTACAGGATCTGAAGCTAATGATTTAGCTTATAGAATAGCCCAAACTTATACTAGAGCAAAAGATGTCTTTGTGATGGACAATGCTTATCATGGCCATACCAATGCTTTAATTGATCTAAGTCCATATAAATTTAATAGTAAGGGTGGTTCGGGTAAAAAAGATTATGTTCATGTATTAGATATGCCTGATCCCCTAAGAGGTAAGTGGAGATATCAAAATTCAAATTGGATTCAAAAATATATAGATGAAGCTAAAACGGTAATTAGAAATAAAATTAAAGAAACCAATATTGCATGTTTTTTTACTGAAAGTATACTTGGTTGCGGTGGTCAAGTAATGCTTCCAAAAAATTATTTAAAAGAAATATTTTCAGAAATTAGAAGAAACAATGCATTATGTATTGTTGACGAGGTACAAACTGGTTTTGGACGTGTTGGAAGACATTTTTGGTCATTTGAAGAGCATGATGTCGTTCCTGATATAGTAACCTTGGGCAAACCTATGGGCAATGGTCACCCTATAGCTGCTGTTATAACTACAAAAAAAATTGCTTCAACTTTTAATAACGGGATGGAATATTTTAACTCATTCGGTGGTAATCCTGTTTCCTGTGCTATCGGTAAAGCAGTATTAGAGACTATTGATAATAATAAATTACAAAAAAATGCTTTGTTAGTTGGTAATTATTTTTTAAAAGAATTAAAAAAAATCCAACTTAAATATAAAAAATATATTAGTGAAGTTAGAGGTAGGGGGCTTTTTTTAGGAATAGATATTATTCAGAATAGTAATGTTTCTAAACCAAATAAAAAATTAGCTAAACTGCTTATTAATTATATGAGAAACCAAGGTATTTTATTGAGCACTGATGGACCTTATGACAATGTTATTAAAATAAAACCACCTCTTGTATTTACAAAATTAAATGTTGATCAGGTATGTAAAAACTTAGAAACTTTCTTTAAAAAATTATAAAATATATTCCATAACTAATCATTAGCAGACCAATGGTTAGATCAATCCAAAACCAACTTTTATTTGAATAAATATATTTTGACAAAAACTTTGACATATATCCCAAAGAAAAGAAAAACAAAAAACTAGCTGAAATTGCTCCAATGCCAAATGAAAATTGATCATTAAAATTTGTTGATAATGATCCCAGCAAAATAATTGTATCTAGATAAACATGAGGATTTGCGTATGTAATAAGGAATAAGGTAATTAATACTTTTCCGTATTCGTTAATTATATTTAATTTTTTATTTATATCTTTAATTTGATTTAATTTTATAACTTTATTTAATCCATAAAATATAAGCCAAATTCCACCTAATACTTTTATTATTCCTATGATACTTGGATTAATTTGAACAATATAACTAGATAGATATATTCCAATTACAATTAGTAAACTGTCAGATAGACTGCAAAACAAAGTAACTGTAAAAACATAAGATTTTTTAAGCCCTTGTTGAATTACAAATAAATTTTGCGGTCCTATGGCTATAATTAATGTTCCTCCAATTATTAATCCTTGGATAAAATCATAAATATACATATTGCCTTAAATTATAATTACACTATTTTAAAATTATGCACAAAATTATATTGTTTAGTTTGTTTATTTTATTATCAAAAAATGTTTATGGAGAAATGATAAAACCAGACCCTTCAATTGGTCCTAAAGAAGTTATTTTAATTCAATTAAAAGCACTACAAAAAAATAATTCACCTTTTGACGATGCCGGTATTGAACAAACTTGGGAATTTGCACATCCAAATAATAGAATGTACACAGGTCCTCTAGACAACTTTATTAGGATGATTAAAAATCCATCCTACTCAATGATGATTGATCACTTAGAACACAATATAATTCCAGTTCAGGAACAAGAAAAAAGTTCATATTACTTTGTAGAGCTTACAGATAGTAATGGAAAAAAATTTGGTTTCGAATGGACAGTAGAAAAAGTAGAGCAAAACGGTGAGTTTAAAGATTGTTGGATGACTGTAGGTGTTTCTAGACCAATGCCTTTATCACAAGCATCATAGTGTGCGGAAGATTTACAAGTACTGAAGATAAAGAAAAAATTATAAAACTTTTTCCTAATTCTGAAGTTTTAAATTACTCACATAAATCTTACAATATATCACCGTCTAATATTGTTAATATTATTTATGAAAATAATCATAAACTTTTAATAGATACTTTTATTTGGAGTTATAGTTTTTTTAGTAAACTAAATAATGTTACTCAATTTGTTATTAATGCAAGAATTGAAACGATTAATGATAAATATTTATTCAAAGAATCATTTACTAAAAGAAAATGTCTTATTATTGCAAATGGATACTATGAATGGAAAAATATAAATAATCAAAAACAACCATATTTAATATCAATTCCTAGAAATGAATTATTGTTTTTTGGTGGAATTTGGAGGGAAGAAATAAGAGATAATAAAAAAATGAATGTTGTCTGTATCATTACTAAAGAAGCAAATGAAAACCTTTCCCATATACATAATAGAATGCCTCTTATTATGTCTCATAATGAGGGTCTTGATTTTCTTAATGATAATGAAAATGAATTCCTACATAAAAACAAAAGTATTATCGAGGATGATTTAGACTTTTATCCAGTATCAAAAATTGTAAATAATCCAAAAAATAATGATGAAAATTGCCTTAAGGAAATATCTTTATAATATTTAAATTTTTTTATCGCTTTTATAATATTAATCAAATATATATTTTTTTTTTAAATGAGCCATTTATTTTACAAACCTGCTAAATCTAGATTACACAGAAGTGAATTGGCAGTTCCAGGTTCTAATCCAAAGATGTTTGAAAAAGCATTAAAATCAAATGCCGATTATATTTTCTTAGACCTAGAAGATGCAGTATCTCCAAATGATAAAATTGATGCAAGAAGAAATGTTATTAATGCAATAAAAGAATATAATTGGAAAGAAGAAGGTAAAACAATATCTATAAGAATTAACGGTTTGGATACACACTATATGTATCGTGATGTGATTGAAATTATAGAAGAGGTAGGTGATAGGGTTGATACATTATTAATTCCAAAAGTAGGCTCATCATCTGATGTATATATGGTCGATTGTTTGCTTAATCAAATTGAGCAAAATAAAAAATTTGAAAATAGAATAGGTTTAGAATGTTTAATTGAAACAGCACTAGGAATGTCTAATATTCAATCAATTGCAACATCAAGTTCAAGACTAGAGGCACTACATTTTGGAGTTGCAGATTATGCAGCAAGTATGCGCGCAAGAACCGTTGTTATAGGGGGGTTAAATCCTGATTACCCTGGAGATCAATGGCATCATGGCTTATCAACATTAGTAATGACTTGTAGATCATATGGCTTAAGAGCAATAGACGGACCTTTTGGTGATTTTAATGACAAAGAAGGATACCTTAATGCAGCAAAAAGAGCTGCAGCAATTGGTTTTGAGGGTAAATGGGCAATACATCCATCACAAATAGATCTTGCTAATGAAGTTTTTTCTCCGCCTAAAGAAGAAATAGATAAAGCAAAAAAAATATTATTAGAATTAGAAAAAGCAGCTGCTGAAGGAAAGGGTGCTGCTCAGCTTGATGGAAGAATGATAGATGCTGCATCTGCAAGAATGGCTGAAAATATTGTAAATATAAATAAATTAATTGAGAGCAAGTAATGGATATACACGAATATCAAGCAAAAAAAATATTGTCTGATTTTGGTGTTAAAATTCCCACTGGTGGTATTGTTTATAGTCCAGAAAATGCAGAAAACAAAGCAAGAGAAATTGGTGGTTCAAAATGGGTTGTAAAAGCGCAAGTTCACTCAGGTGCTAGAGGTAAAGCGGGAGGAATTATAATATGTAATTCTCCGTTAGAAGTTGCTGATGCAACTGATAAATTGTTAGGTAAAAAATTAATTACAAACCAAACTGGTCCAGAGGGTAAGATAATAAATAGAATTTATATTGAAGAAGCAACTGATATCAAACACGAATTATATTTAGGTTTAGTGTTTGATAGATCTTCAGAAAGTATAATGGTTGTAGGCTCAACAGAAGGTGGAATGAGTGTCGAAGAAATTTCAAAAGAAAAACCTGAAACAATTATACGATCTAAAATAGAAGTAGCAGTTGGTATTCAACAATTTCAAGCAAGAGAAATAGCTTTTGGTTTAGGAATTGAATCCAAATTGATCTCAAGAGCTGCAAATACAATTATTGGTTGCTATAAAGCTTTTAGTGAGCTTGATGCGACTATGGTTGAAGTTAACCCATTAGTTGTATCACACCAAGATGAAATATTAGCATTAGATTGTAAAATGAGTTTTGATAATAATGCAATGTTTAGAAGAGACGAAATTGCAGAACTTAGAGATAAAACACAAGAAAATTCAAATGAAGTTTATGCTTCAGACAGAGGAATGAATTATGTAAGCTTAGATGGGAATATTGGTAATATTATTAATGGTGCAGGCTTAGCAATGGCTTCAATGGATATGATCAAACTTGCTGGTGGTGAACCAGCAAATTTTTTAGATGTTGGCGGAGGTGCAACACCTGAAAAAATAGTTAAAGCTTTTAAATTAATCTCTATGGACACAAAAGTTAAGGTTATATTAGTTAATATCTTTGCAGGGATTAACAGATGTGATTGGGTTGCAGAAGGAATTGTTCAAGCTTTATCAAAAATTGAAATTAAACATCCTTTAGTTATACGTTTAGCTGGAACTAACGTCGAAAAGGGAAATGAAATACTTAAAAAAAGCAATATAAATTTCATTGAAGCATCAACTTTAGAAGATGCAGCAAATAAAGCAGTGAAGGCTCTTGGATAATCATGTCTATAATCATTCACAAAAATACAAAGATTTTAGTCCAAGGATTCACAGGAAAAATTGGAAGTTTTCATGCTGAAGAAATGATTAAGTATGGTTCTAACGTTGTTGGCGGGGTGACACCTGGTAAGGGTGGTATGACTCATTTAAATCTTCCTGTTTTTAATACTGTTAAAGAAGCTGTAGATCAAACTGGAGCATCAACATCAATTTTATTTGTCCCACCAGCCTTTGCAGCAGATTCAGCAATGGAAGCTGCTGATGCAGGTATTAAAACGTGTGTAGCTATTACTGACGGTATTCCTTCTCATGATATGGTTAAAATAAAAAGATACATGAGAAGATATCCAAAAGATAAAAAAATGGGATTAGTAGGTCCGAATTGTGCAGGAATAATTAGCCCTGGTAAATCGATGTTAGGTATTATGCCTGGCCACATTTACAAAGAAGGTAAAATAGGAATAGTTAGTAGATCTGGCACTTTGGGATATGAAGCTGCACAACAACTTAAAGATTTGGAAATTGGTGTTTCAACAAGTGTAGGTATAGGAGGCGATCCAATAAATGGAAGTTCTTTTAGAGATATAATTGAAAAGTTTGAAAATGATGATGAAACTATTGCAGTTTTAATGATAGGTGAAATAGGTGGCCCACAAGAAGTTGAAGCTGGACAATTTGCTAAAGAAAATATGAGTAAACCGGTAATTTCGTATATAGCAGGACTAACTGCGCCTAAAGGTCGTGTGATGGGGCATGCTGGCGCAATTGTTTCTGCTTATGGTGAAAGCGCAATAGAAAAAGTAGAACTTCTTAAAGAATGTGGAGTTACAATTTCCAAAAACCCTTCTGTAATGGGTGAAACTGTTAAAAAAGTATTAGTAGAAAATAATTTGAATTAATATAATTAAAAAAATAATGAAATTTTTATATAAAAATGAATTTTGGATGTTAATATTTTCTCTAGGTGTTCTTTATTGGTTATTTAATCCATCAGTCTTAACAACCTTAGTTATGATTGCGCCATTGCTATTGGCCGTTTCTTCTCGTAAATAAAGCTAAGTTTTATACTTACTGATGCATGAACGTTTATCGTATTTATAGTTAAAAAATGAAATTATATCTTATAAGACATGCAGAGTCAGAAGCTAATGCAGCATCAGATTTAGATAATCCAACTTATTATTATGATGCAAGAATTACTCAAAGAGGAGTAGAGCAAGCAAAAAAATTAAATAATAGAATGAAAAATCTCAAATTTGATAATTATTTTTGTTCCCCCTTAACAAGAACATTGGAAACATTCTCTATTGTCTTTCCATCTAATAAACCTGTAATTGAACCATTAATAAGAGAACATTTGTACCACTCATGTGATGTAGGAAGACAACCAAAAAAATTAAAAAAAGAATTTAATGAATTTGATTTTAATAATTTAAATGATTTTTGGTGGAATAATAACAAACCTATTAATGAAAAAAAAATTATACAAGAGTCTCACAATGATATCAAAATGAGATTAAGGTCTTTTCTGTTATCTATCAAAAACCTTAATTTACAAAAAATTGTATTAGTCAGTCATGGTACTTTCTTAAGTCAAATAACTGAATATATGCTGGATAACTGTGAGGTATATGATTGTGAGTACAATGAGGTATACAAAAAATTTTTTTAATTTAATTCTTAATAAATAAAAATCTAAAACATCTCATTTATTATTTTATTTAATTTTTGTGTTACTCTATCAATTATTTTTTTTCCTATTTGTGCATTGGATTTTCTAGGATCTCCAATAATTCCACTTTTACTTAATTCTTTAGTTACCCAAGCTTTCTTAATATTTTTTTCATAAGAAATGGTTTTAGATGATAAATGATCGGGAGATAATGTATGTTTAGAAATTTTAGATTGCCTAACTAGGTTTGGAAATAAATATAACATAATAGATGTTTCAAATTCTCCACCGTGATAACCAAAGTCTTTTTCTTTACTTGATATAATTCCTTTAAATTGATCAAATAAAAAATATGTGCCTTTTACTACGTTTACCTTAAATTCTGATTTCAATTCTTTAGCAATAATATCTATATGGCTAATTTGTCCACCATGACTATTTAAAAGTAATATATTTTTAAATTTCAATTTACATACATTTTCTAAAATTGATAAAGAGTGCGATATAAATTCCAATGAATCAATACTTATTGTTCCATCAAAATCTGTATGTTCAGCAGCTGAACCAAAATATATTTCAGGCATAATTAAATATTTGCTTGAATTATATTTTTTATTGAATTTTAATAATATTCCTTCAAGAATTTTTTTATCAGTATTTAATGGAAGATGCGGACCGTGTTGTTCTATTGATGAAAATGGGAAAATTAAAACTGTTTTTCTATTTATTTTTTTTATTTCATT